>NZ_JBQDJZ010000040.1:0-23825 GCF_052095765.1 Halomonas sp. | reverse complement strand
CATATCCTGGCCCAGCTCAGGGGGCGAATTCCACACCCAACGACGAAGAGCCCAATTAAGGCTGTCATGCCACTGCGGGGTTTCGTAGAATCTTTGTAAAGATCGCACTTAACAGGACAACGCAATGGGTAGGGCCTTCCAGAACCGCAAGGAATCCATGGCCAAGACGGCCGATGCCAAGACCAAGGTATACAGCAAGTATGGTCGTGAGATTTATGTCGTGGCCAAGCAGGGCGGCACCGATCCCAACAGCAATCTCTCGCTGCGCGGGCTAATCGAGCGTGCCAAGAAAGATCAGGTACCCAGCCATGTCATTGACAAAGCACTGGAAAAAGCCAGCGGCGTGGGCGGCGAGGATTACTCGGTAGCCCGCTACGAGGGCTTCGGGCCGGGCAATGCCATGGTGATCGTGGACTGCCTAACCGACAACCCGAACCGCACCTTTGGCGATGTGCGTGCCTGCTTCAACAAGGCCAAGGGGAAAATCGGCACGCCAGGCAGCGTCAGCCACATGTTTGACCACTGCGCGATCCTCTCCTTCACCGGCGATGCTGAAGACGCCACCTTTGAAGCGCTGATGGAAGCCGATGTTGACGTCACCGATATCGAATTCGAAAACGGCCAGCTAACCGTGTTTGCCCCGCATACTGAGTATGCCAAAGCCAAACAGGCGCTGATCGACGCCTTCGGTGAGACCGACTTCAGCGTTGACGAGATCCAGTTTTTGCCCCAGAACACCACACCCGTTGAAGGTGATGACGTGGCCCTGTTTGAAAAGCTGCTGGACACCCTAAACGACCTAGATGACGTACAGAACGTCTTTCATAGCGCCGAGCTGCCCGAACCCCAGTGAGCCGCTTTGCTTACGCCAGCGACAAACCGACAAACGCCAACGGCCGCCCCTTGAGGGCGGCCGTTGGCGTTGATGCGAACCTGAAGTGTTGAAGCTGAAGTGTTTCAGGCGGTCTGTGATCAGGTCAGATCAACTTTCCCGAAGCGTGCCAGCAAATCGCCATTGGCATCATAGAGCTCAAGCTGGTCAACCAGTACACGGTAAGAGGCAACCTCGTTGAGCATCGCGAGGAAGCGCTGCTCAAGGGCCATGCTAGTGCTGTCGCAGGCCATCATGGTGGTGGCCATCTGCTGCAGCTTCAGCTCGTCGCCGCTGGTCTGGAAGCTACCCATCACACGGTTACAGCCGGTCGCGCCACTCACGCGATTGTCTTCGCTGTGCAGCACGATATGGGCCTCGCTCTGGCCTTCTTCCACGCCAACTGCCTTACCGTCCAGCTGGATCAACTTCCAGTAACTGTTTTCCAGCGGTTCACCAGGGAAAGGCTCGAGACGCTGCAGCTTGTAGTTCAACTGAGAATCAATGGGCTTACCGTCCATGTCCAGCTGCTCGATAATGTCGCTATTGATCACCCGCCACTGGTTCGGGCCGTCATCAATACCATCCAGAATGAGAGTATCGCTCTTGTCATTCAGCGACCAGCTGCCCTGCTTATGAAAACGGCCCTGCTCACCCGTGCCCAGGTAGACGGTTTCCAGGGTGTAACGCTTATCCTTGAACAGCGCCAGTTCATAGCGGATACCTTCGCAGTCAGCGCAGGGTAGCTCGCCCCGGTAAGCCGCTGGTAGTTTGCCCAGCACGCTGTCTGCACTGCTCTCAGCCGAACCGCTGGCACGTGAATCCGCATTGCGCGTGTCAGCACTGGAGCAGGCGGCCAGCAGAGTTGCCATCAGCACCAATAGTGCCAGATTGAACCATTTCTTCATGAGACGTCATCCTTTTGTGAACGCAAAACCTGGAACCTTTGACCGGGTTACCACCAAAGGTTCATTAACTTTATCTACCCTACCGCTTGCACCGATATTCAGCGAGCCGCCTGACAGCTTATCTGCGGAGCATCGTGTCCCCACTCAAGCATTATTGCCGAGCCCTGCTCGCTGAGACTTTCATTGCGCCCGCAATATACCGACTCCCCCGCCTTGCGAACCATCAGCGACTCGCTGTCACCGCGCTGTGCAATCAGTGTTTCCGGTGTGGTATCAAACCAGGTTACGGTCACTTCGCTGACCGAGCGCCCCTTGCAGACAAACCCCAGCGGCCCGCGCTGTTCAACCAGCCCGTAGCGAGCCTGCAGTGTTGCGATACGCTGCTGATAGGCCTCGCTCAGACAGCGCTGCTGGTCAGCCCGGCCGGCACAGTCGTCGTCACGCTGCCTGAACCAGCTGTGGTGAGTGGCATACAGCCGCTCATGCTCGTCGCTGTGCGTTTTTGCTTCAGCATGCTCAATGACTTCACTGAGCTTCTGGTCAAGCGCTGCCAACTCACCCACCTCACACACCATGGCATCGATTGCCGTTGCTGTCGTGCAGTCCACAACAGCCTGCTCAGGGTTAACGGGCATCGTTTGCCGGGAAGACTCCGGCAGCGCTTCACGCGGACCGCCAGCGCAGCCTGCCAGCCACAGGCCAGCCAGCAACGGCGTCAGACATGTCTTCAAAAACCGGAGCTGCGCTGTCGCAGCCTCTCGGAGCTCCATGCTTCTAGCCATTGTGACTCTCTCTGTTGATATTGATATCCTCAACCCAACCCATTGCGCGCCAAGCTAATAGCAATAATCACCATCAATACACCGATAACGGCGTCAATACAGCGCCAAGCTGCCGGGCGAGAGAGCCACGGCGATAAGGCAGCACCGCTCCACGCCAACAGGCTGAACCATAGCACCGAGGCGCTGATGGCACCGACCAGAAAGCTAGTTGAATTCCGCTGTTGTGCTCCCACCGCAGGAATCAGCATCAACGTATCCAGATACACCTGGGGATTCAGCACAGTAACAGCCAACGTTGTCAGCATCACGCTGGCCACACTGCCACTCCGGCCACCTGATATTTCAAGCCCGTGCCGCCCGGTCAGCGCCCGATATAGCGCCTGCCCTGCAAGCCAGGCAAGAAACACCACTCCTATCCAGCGCAGTATCTCCATTACCTGAGGAGTCGTCATCAGTAAGGCACCCACCCCGAGCATGCCGGCCGTAATCAATAGCGCATCGGTGCTCATGCACAGCCCTGCCGCCCACCAGTGGTGCTCACGGCGCACCGCACGCCCCAGCACATAGGCGTTCTGCGCACCTATAGCGATGATGATGCCGCCGCTAATCAACAGCCCCGTCAGATAACTTTCCAGCATGCTTGGCCTCCCCCCTTGAATTCAGGCCATGCTAGCGATCAATTGCTATACTTAAAATTCATTCTGCTGATACTGCATTAGATTTACTTATCCTGAGGTGATGAAATCCATGCCGATACCATGCTGAACTACAAGCTGCTCGAGGCGCTGGCCGCGGTAATCGAGTGCGCAGGATTTGAGCGTGCCGGAGAGACTCTGGGGCTGTCTCAGTCAGCTATTTCTCAGCGAATCAAGGCGCTGGAGATTCGTTTGGGCCAACCAGTGCTGGTACGCACCCCCATACTGACACCCACACCGGCGGGGCAGCGTCTGCTCAATCATTACCAGCAAGTACGCCTTCTGGAACGTGATCTAACCAGCGCACTGCCCACCCTTGAAAGCGAGACGCCACGTCTTCGCATTGCGCTCAATGCCGACAGCCTGGCCACCTGGTGGGCCCATGCCGTGGGGGAGTTCTGCGCCAATGAAGGTATTTTGCTGGATCTGGTCCTTGAGGACCAGGCCGTCGGGCTCAAACGGCTGCGCGAAGGAGATGTGGCCGCCTGCCTGTGTGCCAGCGATCAGCCCATCGCCGGTGCCCGCTGCGTCAAGGTCGGCCACATGGCCTATTCACCCTACGCCACGCCCGCTTATATCGCCCGCCACTTCTCCGACGGCTTGAGCGATCAGGCATTCCGGCACGCCCCGGCGATTGTCTATGGCCCCGATGACCGGCTACAGCACCGCTTTCTTGAGCGCTGTGGCTATCAGGGGCCATTTCCTTATCATCTGTGCCCATCATCTGAAGGCTTTGTGCAACTGACACTCAGCGGCATGGGCTACGGCATGATGCCGCGCCGCCAGGTCGCTCAACAGGTCGCTGCCGGGCGGCTAGTCAGCCTGAGCCCACAACCCCTGTCGGTACCGCTCTACTGGCACTTCTGGCGGCACAGCGGTGAACTGATCACCCAACTGACACAACACCTGAAGCAAATCGAAATCAACTGATACAGCGCCGTCTGAACCAGCGTGACACGATCTCAAACTGCTATCTTGCCTCACCTGTTATCTGCTCTTCTTATGTCCTCTACAACAGCCACTCCCTTTGCGCTTCCATGCCCATGCTGATCAGGCGGGGATCATCACGCTGCATGTCCTGAAACGCCTGCTTGCTGTCGAGCCCCCACCAATTGAGCTGGATCAGCGTTTGGGCAACGGCGCCGCCCAGGGTGGTACCGGGGCCGGGAATCACGATACGATCCGGGGCGAATTCGCGCACGCCGACTTTGAGTGCGGCGGTGAAATCATAGGGCGTCACCAACTGATCGCCCAGGGTGTAGTCCCACAGCGCGTCGGGGTCGGTGCTCCAGGGAGTCCACAGCTTACCGCGCCCGTCAATCAGCGGCACCTCGGGTGCACCAAACGGCGCGGCTGGCAGTCGCTTTCGGGCATCGGCCTTCACCGCTTCCTGCATCGGTGTATGAAAAGCCGCGTGCTGATGCAGCCGCATGGGAAAGCGCTCGATGGTTGGCAGCATCTCGCTGAGCTGCTTGAGCCCAGCCTCATTACCGCCAAACACCAGCATGCCGCCAAGCTCAATGGACAGATACAGTTCGATGTCGTCCTGGCCGTGCAGCCCCTCAACTAGCGCCAGCAGCTCCCGGCGACGCTCTGGCTGGGGCCGCCACTGGTCATCCACCCAGGGGTAAAGCAGCTGGCCGCCATTGAGCGATTCCTGCATCAGGTGGCCCATGGTGTTGATCAGCGTGAAGGCGTCATCCTGGGCCAGCGCACCACCCACCGCCAGCGCGATGTACCAGCCCATGGAGTTGCCGGTGACGGCGCAAATCTCGTAACGCTCAGGATCAATGGCCAACACATCTGCCAAGGCACAGGCATAGATCAGCGGCGAGGCGTGGTCGCCACGCCCGTGCAGGCCCAGACGGAACGGGGTTTCGCCATCCAGCTCACTCAGGGTGGGCTGACCTTGCTCGTGGCGCAGCGCATCAAAACGCGCCAGCCACTCGCTGTCGGCGGCATGACGTGTCAATGAACCCCACTCCGCCTGGTTATAGGTACCCCGCCCAGGGCAGACGATCAGCAGGCGCTCTTTGACCGCAGGCTGGCTGACAGACTGACTGTGTTCACTCATGACTGCTCTCCTTTGGCCTTAGTCGTCTTGATCTTAGTAGGCTTCCCGGCAGCCCTGACCGCAGGCTCTGCGACCAGACGCCCGGCCTCTTCGACGATGGCATCAACCGACGGCATAGTCACCGTTGCCGACGGCCCCAGTGGAATGAAGCTGTCTTCAGCAGCCAGGCGATGCAACCGGTGCGACTCCATGCCACGCTCCACCAACCCGGTAATCAGCTCTTCGCTGAGCGAGCCGCTACGCCGGCATTCATCCACGCACAGCACCTGGGCACAGTCGCTGACCTTGCGATAAATTTCGTCATGATCCAGTGCAGTTAACCAGCGCAAATCAATGATGCGCAGCGCAACACTCTTGGTTTCCAGCTGCTCCCGGGCCTGGTGGGAGAGATACACGCCGTTGCCGTAGGTGACGATGGCCAAGTCACGCCCTTCGCCCCACTGCCCCAGTGAGCCCACTGGCAAGCGGTACTCCGGGCCCGGGTCGGCGAAACTCCAACGCTGATCGCCTTCCTCGATCAGGTCGCGACTGTGATACAGCGCAATGGGTTCGAGCATTACCACCACTCGCTGCTCTTCATCAGCCAGACGTACTGCCTCCTGCATCAGCCCTACCGCATCGGCGGCATTCGACGGACAGGCCACCAGAATACCGGGGATATCGCGCAGCACGGCGATAGCATTGTCGTTGTGGAAGTGGCCGCCAAAACCTTTCTGATAGCCCAGCCCAGCGATGCGGATCACCATGGGGTTGGTGTACTGACCCTGTGAGAAGAAGCTTAGAGTCGCCGCCTCGCCACGCAGCTGATCTTCAGCGTTGTGCAGGTAGGCCAGGAACTGGATCTCGACGATGGGCACGAAGCCATTCTGAGCTAAGCCGATGCCCAGCCCGAGGATGCTCTGCTCATCAAGCAGCGTATCGATGACACGATAGGCACCGTACCTGGACTGCAGACGCTGGGTCACGCCATAGACGCCGCCCTTGCGCCCGACATCCTCTCCGGCCATGACCAGGTGTGGATACTCTTCCATCAGCCGATACAGCGACTGATTAAGCAACCGGGCCATGGTGGCGGGTGTCTCGTCGATTTTGTTCTCGACGGACTGATGTTCAACAGGCTGGCGTCGACCGGGTCGCGACGGTGGCACAATGGATGCCATCACCGCCTTGGCACTGTCCAGTTTGGGCTGACGAATCACCACTTCTGCTACCTCGGCGACCTGCTGCCCAATATGCTCATAAAGCGAGCGAATAGCATCTGCCTTAAGTACGCCATGGCGAACCAACAAACCGGCGCTGTACAGCAGCGGGTCACGGGCATCGAACGCCTTGATCTGCTGGGGCGACAAATAGGCCTGCTGGGCGTCGGAACCGGCGTGGCCCATCAGTCGCACGCAGTGCATGTGCAGGAACACCGGCTGCTTGAGCCGTCGCGCCAGGCGCTCGGCCTTGCGCGCCGTACGGTAAGTATCGAGCAGGTCGAGTCCGTCGCAGCTGAGATAATGAAAACCGGGCCGAGTACGCATGCTCTGCTCAACCCAACCGGCAGGGGTCAGCGTCGAAATACCGATGCCATTGTCCTCGCACACCATCACTAGCGGCATCGGCGTACCCTGATAGGCTGCCCAGGCCGCTGCGTTGATGGCACCCTGAGTCGTCGAGTGATTGAAGGAAGCATCACCAAAGCTGCATATTGCCACGCTGTCATTCGGCCATTCGCCCTGCCCGCCAAGTCGACGCCAAAGGCCGAAGCTGTGGGCCATACCTACAGCCTTGGGCAGGTGAGAGGCAATGGTGCTGGTCTGGGGTGGCACGTTAAGTGCTTTAGAGCCCAGCACCTTGTGGCGGCCACCTGAGATTGGGTCGGCACTGGAGGCTGCGAAGCTCAGCAGCATGTCAAAAATAGGCGTTTGCCCGGGCAACTGCTTGCTGCGCTGGATCAGAAAGGCCGCATCGCGATAATGAAGCAGCGCCGGGTCAGCGACGCGAAAGGCGGCGGCGATGGCAGCGTTGCCCTCGTGACCAGAGCTGCCGATGGTATAAAAGGCTTCGCCCCGCGCTTGCAACCGCCGGGCATGCAGGTCCAGCTGACGACTGAGCACCTGGGACTCGAACAGCTCCACTAAAGCAGGCGCCGTCAACCCCGTTTTCTCAAGGCTCCACGCCTGGGCCGAACTTGGCCAGTCAGCGTCGCGCAGCACCTCAAACAGGCGCTTTTCCAAAGGGAAAGAACTCATGGGTCTGTCACTCCTTGGCCAAATAGCTGGGCTTTTACGGGGCATGCTTGTTACTTGTTACTTGTTACTTGTTACTTGTTACTTGTTACTTGTTACTTGTTACTTGTTACAGGATAAGAGCAGAGTGGCACAGTCTCCTCAAACGATGTTTAAGAAGCGGTTCATTCCTTTTTTTCGCGACAGCGGGCATCACCATCGTCTGGATTGCAGTTTAATCAACTGATCAATACACTTCCTGCTCTTGTTCATGCGTGCCCTGGCTCCTGGGCGCCACAGCTAGCAGGCGGTTAATCAATGCTTTTTTTCTACTGCTTCAAGCGACACCTGTCGAGCAAGCGTGCGTTAGCCCTCTGCGCGATACTGCTCTGTGTACTGCTGCTCGGCGGCTGCTCGCCTGCGCCGGAAGACACCACTCAGGCGCCCAAGGTTGTGGATAGCTATGTCATCAATGGCCAGGTGTCAGGCTCCATGACGCGCCTTTCAGGCCGCGTCACCGCCGCTGAAAAAACCACGCTGAGCTTTGAGGTACCGGGCAGGATAGAAACGCTGACCACTGACGTGGGCGAGACTTTTTCTGCCGGCGAGCCCCTGGTCCAGCTGGATAAACAGCGCTATCGGCTGGTGCTGGGCCAGCGTGAAGCTGAGCTTCGCGAAGCAACCGCCGCGCTGAACGAGAAGCAGCAAGACCATCAGCGCCATGCCACACTGGCCGAGAAGGGCTATGTCAGCCAGGCGCGACTGGACACGGTAAAAGCCGCCCTGGAAAGCGCCCGCTCACGCCAGCAATCGGCAACTGCAGCGCTGGATCTGGCCCAGCGCGACCTGAACCTGTCTACCCTCTCGGCACCTTATGACGGTTCGGTCAGTCAGCGACTTGCCGAGCCGTCCGAGCGCGTCGGTGCTAACCAACCGGTACTGGAAGTGATTTCAGATCGCAGAGGTTTCGACGTGGAAGGCTCCGTGCCGGAAACGCTGATCGACACCCTGGTCACCGGCTCACGCCACACCGTCACCCTGCCCGCTCTGGGCAATACCGAGCTCGACGCGACCCTGCGCCACCTGGGCAGCCAGCCGCGCTCTTCCAACGACTACCCGCTGATACTGCATTTGGCTGAGGCGCCGGAGGGAATACGTTCCGGCATGACGGCACAGATTCAGCTGTCGTTGCCTGCCAACAGCCAGGCGCCCGGCGTGATACTGCCGATGACAGCGCTGGTTTACGGCGAAGGCGAGCGCCGCCATGTGCTCAGGGTGCGTGATGACATGATCCTAGAAGCCGTGCCGGTAGAGGTGTTGGCACTGGGTGAAAAGCAGGTAGAAGTCAGCGGCGAGCTGTCGGCCGGTGAGCGCATCGTGGCCAAGGGGACCGAATTTGTGCGTCCCGGACAATCCGTCAGTCTGCTCGGCCAAGGGCCGCAGCGTTTCCACTGAGATCCGTCATGAACCTGAGCCTAGCTGCCTTCAAGTATCGCCCGGTGCTCTTTCTGGCCACGGTCATGGCCATGCTATTTGGCCTGTGGAGCTACTTCACCCTACCCGCCCGGGAAGATCCTTCGATCACTATCCGCGAGGCCGTGGTGACTACCGAGTTTTCCGGCCTGCCGGCGGAGCAGGTCGAAGAGAACATTACCAAACCGCTGGAGCAGAGCATCCGCCACGTGGGCGAGATCAAGCGTATTCGCTCAACCTCCATGCGCGGGCGCTCGATCATCCATGTGGAGATTCAGGACCGCTACTTCGACCTAGCTCAGATCTGGGACGATGTTAACCAGCGCATCCTGGCGGCCAAGCCCTCGCTGCCCGAGGGCACCCGGGAGCCTCACTTCAATAACCAGTTTGGCGACGTGGCGGTCGTCACCGCCGCGCTGACTGCCGACGACTTCAGCCATGCAGAACAGCTAGAAATGGCCGAACACGCGCGTACCATGCTCTACGCCATCGAGGGCACCAAGCGCGTCGAGCTGATTGGCGTGCAGGACCAGCGGGTATTCATCGACGTCGACGAGTCGCGCCTGGCCGAGCTGGGGTTGTCGCCATCGAGCCTTGGCGAGCAGATCCAGCAGCGCAATATCTACCCACCCGCCGGTGTGCTTCAGGCTGGCGACCAGCGGCTGACCCTTGAGGTCACCGGTGAGCTGCAAAGCCTTGAGAGCTTGGCCAACATGGAAGTCCAGCTGCCAGAAGGCAGCACTTTGCGTCTACGCGACATTGGCGAGGTGCGTAGCGGCTATGAAGACCCAGCCAGCCGCCGTGCCTATTTCAACGGTCAACCGGCCATTGTACTGGCCATCTCGATGCTGGAAGGCGTCAGCGTGATGGACTACGGCCATCTTGTGCAGCAGCGCCTTGATGAAATTAGCGTAACGCTGCCAGCGGGCTATCGCCTGGAAATCATGACCTTCCAGCCCGAGCAGGTGGCCAACGCCGTGTATGGCGTCACCTCCAACGTCATCCAAACCTTGGCCATCGTGCTGGGCGTGGTCATCCTATTTCTTGGCGTGCGCACCGGGCTGATTGTCGGCTCGATCATTCCAACGGTGATGCTTGTCACGCTGGGCATCATGGGGCTGGTTGATGTCACCCTGCAGCGCGCCAGCCTGGCCACTCTGGTCATCGCTCTTGGCCTGCTAGTGGACAACGCCATTGTTATCGCCGAAGACTTCAAAACGCGCCTGTCGCTGGGCCGCACCCGTGACCAAGCGCTGGAGGAAACCGGCCACGAGCTGGCTCTGCCGCTGCTGTCCTCGACCCTGACCACCATCCTGGTGTTTCTGCCATTGCTGCTGGCCGATCATGTATCCGGCGAGTACACCCGCTCGATCTCGATCGTGATCGCCATCACCCTGCTGACATCATGGTTCCTGTCACTGACGCTGACACCTGCCCTGTGCCACCGTTTCCTCAAGCAGCCGGTGCGCAATGGCCAGGACTCCGATTCAGACGCGACTGATGACGACAACCTGTCTGACCGAATGTTTCGCCGGATGTCGAGCCGCTATGCCCGCACCCTGCGCGCATTACTCAGGCATCGGGTGCTGTTTCTGGGCGTGATGGCCATATTGCTGGTGGCTGGTGTTTCCATGATGCAGCTGGTACCGATGAAGTTCTTTCCCGATTCCGACCGTAACCAGGTGCTAGTGACTCTCGATTTCCCCTCGGATATTGCCGCCAATGAGACCGACCGGCGCATGCAGGCACTCAGCCAAGAGCTGCTGGCCGACCCGGCCCTGAATGACGACCTAACCAGTATCGCCGCCTATGCCGGCTTCGGCGGGCCGCGTTTTGTGCTCTCGCTCACGCCCATAGACCCGGCACCCAACAAGGGTTTCATGGTGCTTAACGTGGTCAACGGCAAGCGCGTCGGTGCCGTACTTGAGGCCACCCGTGCGCTGCTGGCCGAGCGCCATCCCGATGTCTTCCCCCAGGTTACTCGGATGTTCCTTGGCCCTTCAGACAGCACCCTGCTGCAGGTCCAGATTAAAGGGCCGGATCGCGACGTACTGTATAGTGCCTCACGCGGCGTTGAGGATGTGCTCGGCGCGGTCGATGGCGCATTGGATATCCGCCAGAGCTGGGAAGCGCGCATTCCGTCGCTGACCATAGAGGTCGATCAGGCCAGGGCGCGCGGGGCCGGACTGACCTCGGAAGACATCGCCCGCTCATTGTCAGGCGCCATCGACGGCTACCACCTGAGCCAGTTCCGTGAGGGTGACAAGATTATTCCGGTGGTGATGCGTTACGCAGACGCCGACCGCACCAGCGTCGAGCGGCTGAAATCGCTGACCGTTTACCCACTGGGCAGCCCCGGCGCGGGTGTTCCCCTGGCTCAGGTCGCCAGCGTCGAGCTAGCCAGCGGCTTCTATCGCATCGACCGTGAGGACATGGTGCGCACACTGACCGTCTCGGGACGCAACCATCACCTCACCGCTGAAGACATGGTGGCGAAGGTCAGCCCGGCGCTGGACGCGCTGGAAAAGCAGCTACCGCCCGGCCACTGGATCGAGTTCGACGGTGTGGTCAAGGAGTCCGCCGAGGGCCAGGCCGCACTGCAGGCCAACTTGCCCCTGTGCATCGGGCTAATTTTCGTGCTGCTGGTCGCCCAGTTCAACTCCTACAAACGCCCACTGCTGATTGTTGCCACCATCCCGCTGGTGATTGTCGGCGTCGCCATTGGCCTGCTGGTGGCCAGAGCTGACTTTGGTTTTACGGTGCTGCTGGGCATCTACAGCTTGGCCGGCATCATCATCAACAATGCCATCGTGCTGATTGACCGCATCGACATCGAGCGCCGCGAATCACCGGGCAACGACCTGGACGCCATTATCCGCGCCTGCGCGCGCCGCCTGCGCCCCATCCTGATGTCGGCCATCACCACCATTCTGGGCTTCATGCCGCTGATTATCGGTCACGACCCAATGTTCTACGGCATGGCAGCAGCCATGGCCGGCGGCCTGGCGGTAGGCACGATCATGAGCCTCGGCGTGGTGCCGGTGCTGTACAGCTACTTCTTCGCCATCGACACCCGCCAGCACAAGCTGCAGGAGCAGCCGTCGTGAGTCGGCCACAGGACACGCGTCAGCGGCTGATAGATGCCGGCATCGAGCTGTTTGGCGAGCAGGGCTTCAAAGGTACCACCACGCGTCAGCTGGCCGAAACTGCCAACGCCAATATCGGCTCCATCGCCTATTACTTCGGCAACAAGCACGGGCTCTATCTGGCCGCTGCGCGCTACATTGCTGATGCGCTGTGTCAACGCCTGGGGCTGTCTGCCGACACCACCAAAGGCGCAGTAGCGCCGGTAGATACCGACCAGGCCCATCAGGCACTGCTGACGCTTTTCCGGCAGATGGTGCGTATTTTTACCGAAGACGCAGACTGTCGCCGCTGGATGCTGCTGGTGGTTCGCGAACAAGCCCGCCCCGGTCAGGCCTTCGACATTCTGTATGACAATGCATTTAGCCATATCCAGCAGGGCGTCAGTGCGTTGATTGCCCGCATTACCGGGCTGCCTCAAGAAAGTCATCGCGTCATTCTGGAAACCCACACCCTGGTAGGCCAGGTGCTTTTCCTGCTGGTGGGCCGCGAGGCATTGCTGCGCCGCCTAGAGCTGACGCACTTTGATGCCGACACCCTGGCCGACATCGATGCCATCATCGAAGGCCACCTGAACCAGCTGGGAAACGGCCAAAGCCCGAACGGTGCCGTGAGCACTAAAAAACAGCCCCTCTGACAGCACCCTCTACCCCCAATGCTATGAACTGGCTACCATGAATCAGGCCACCTCTAGCCAGGAAAACACCATGAACCGCCTGTCATGCTTTGCCCTACTCGGCGCTTTGACCCTGCTATCGGGCTGCGCCACGCTGTCTGAAGGCCAGTGTCGTACCATGAGCTGGGAGCAGCTCGGACGTCAGGATGGTCGCCAGGGCTACCCCTCGTCGCGGCTGTTCGAACACCAGAAAGCCTGCGCCGAGTACGGTATTTCCATTAGCCGGGCAGACTATGACAGCGGGCGTGAGCTCGGTCTGCTGGACTACTGCACCGCCCGCAATGGCTATCGGCAAGGCCGCGAGGGTACGCGCTACCATAATGTCTGCCCGGCCAAGCTCGAGCCCGAGTTTCTTGCCCGCTACCGTGATGGCAAGGTCGTGCATGACGCTGAAAGCGATATCAAGCGACTTGAGGAGCGTATCGACCGTATTGAGCGCCAGCTTGACAACGACAAGCTGGATGCAAAAGAACATAAACGACTCAACCGCGAGCTGCGCGACCTCTATCGTGACTACCGCCGCCAGCAGCGTGAGCTGATGCGCCTGGAGCAGCGCTATTCCTCAACATCAGGGCTGCGATACCGCGACTAGCCACCGCCGTGGCGGCTTGGCGCCTTTACCACCTAAAGCAGATAGAATAGAACCAAAACATGGGTTGTGTTGCTCATAGCATGCCGCCAATCAGGGAGAGAACGGCCCGCATGAGCTGCGCGGAAACACAAAAACAACATTGGAGTGCATAGCATGGGCGACGTCAGGGTGAGTCGTACGGCGCTTGTACCGGACCCGATACGCGTCAGCCGCTACTGCAAGGCCCCGGAGCTTGGGCCTAGGCTGCTGTTTTTCAGCGGCGGAACGGCGCTTAATGAGGTAGCCAACCGGCTGCAGCATTACAGCCACAACACCATTCACCTGGTCACGCCCTTTGATTCCGGTGGCAGCTCCGCCAAGCTGCGTGAGGCCTTTGACATGCCGTCGATTGGCGACCTGCGCAACCGCCTGATGGCACTGGCCGACGATACGGTGCTGGGTCACCCGGAAGTCTACCGGCTGTTCAATCATCGCCTACCGGTCAAGGTGTCTGCCGAAACCTTGCATGCCACCCTGACCGAGCTAGCTAACGGCCGCCACCCGTTAACCGCTGATGTCACCGACTCCATGCGCCAGCTGATCTGTAATCAGCTGGGCTTTTTCATGGAGCAAATGCCCGAGGATTTCGACCTGCGCGGCGCCAGCATCGGCAATCTGATACTGGCCGGTGGCTACCTGAACAACCACCAGCAGCTAGACCCGATCATCTTCCTGTTCTCAAGGCTGGTGCATGTACGTGGCACAGTGCGCCCTGCCGTCAATGAGAACTATCATTTGGGCGCGATACTCGACGACGGCAGCCAGGTGCTCGGCCAACACCGCATGACCGGCAAAGAAGTTGCACCGCTGGACAGCGCCATCTCGCAGGTCGGCTTATCAACGGAATGTGACCGCTGGGTGCCGGCCAGCGCCAGCCTCAGCGACAAGAATCTGCGTCTGATCGAGACTGCTGAACTGATCTGCTACCCACCGGGCAGCTTCCATACCAGCGTGATGGCCAACCTTCTGCCCAGCGGGGTCGGGTCTGCCATCCGCAACAACCACTGCCCCAAGGTCTACGTGCCGAACCCCTGCCCCGATCCGGAACAAGTCGGCCGCACCCAGCAGCAGCTGATTACGACCTTGCTGGCGGCACTGCGTCACGATGCTGGCAGCGAGTGTCCCAATCAGGCGTTGCTGGGCTTCATCCTCGTTGACCGTGCCAATGGCGACTATCCCGGCGGCATTGATGACAAGGCCATTGAAGCGCTGGGTATTCAGCTGATTGATACGCCGCTGATCACCTCGCAAAGCGCGCCTTACTATGACCCAGACCTGCTGATCACTGCATTGATGTCACTGGTCTGATATCACTGGTCAGGCAGCGTAGAATTCACCCCAGACAGGAGTTATTTGATGTCGCAGAAGATTTACTGCACCGCCAGCTTCAAACCCAGGCCCGGCAAGGAGGAGGCACTGTTCCGTGCTCTTCAGGCACTGGAGCCCAATGCTCACCGCGAAGACGCCTGCTTGATGTATACGGTAACGCGCCATATCGACAATCCCTTTGCTCAAGGCAGCAGCTATCCCATCGTCTTCCATGAGATCTGGGCCAACCGCCCAGCCTTCGAGGCTCACTGCCAGCGCCGCGAGATTCGCGAGTTTTTTGCCACCCATCTGGAAAGCCCAGACGGCTATATCGAAGATGCCAATGTCTGCGTCTACACCGATGAGCCGGTAGACTACGACGCGCCCATGCTGTAAGACTGCCGGCACCCGTCTTTTGCCATTGCTGAGGTTTGTCACCACTAATGAGAATCGTGTTTCGCTACTTCTTCCGCGGCCTGCGCCTGGTGCTGGCCCCGGTGATGATTATTTCCGAGAAGCTGTCTACGCCCAAGCCTGCCGTTGAGCGTTCCGCTGAAGAACAGGCAAGAGTTGACGCAGCCTGCAAACCGCTGTCGCTGTATCAGTTCCGCACCTGTCCGTTCTGCATCAAGGTGCGCAAGGAGATCGCCCGCCTGGGGCTGAACATTGAGTTGCGCGACACCCAGAAAAACCCCGAACACCGCCAAGCACTAATAGACGGCGGTGGCAGGGTCAAGGTGCCTTGCTTGCGCATCGACCACGACGACCATGTTGAATGGCTGTATGAGTCCAGCGATATTAATGACTGGCTGAACAAGCAGTTCGGGGCTTAAGCCCCAGACTCATGGAATAGCGACAGCGCTTGGTCCAGCATCGCTTGGCGTATGAACAGGCAGACCCCGTAACCACGGCGTCTGCCTGTTTTTTACACGTCTTCGCGTTGCTCGATGCCCTGCAGATGCCAGGGCGCGTTATCACGCATTTCACGGATCAGGTGCCAGGCCTCACTGAAGGCGTTCTGCTCGCCATTCTCATCAATGATGCCGTGGAAGCGCACTGACGCTTCGGTTTGCCCCACGTATTCGCGAACATCTATCAGCTCCGCTTCCAGGCGCACAATCTCGGTACGATTATTAGCGGGATGCTGGGCACGTTCGGCTTTCAATGAGTTGTAAAGTGACGGCGTCACAAAGTCCTGGATGCCGTCAAAGTCATTGTTGTCCCAGGCGCGCTGCAGCGTCATAAAATGTTGCTTGGCATCGTTGAGAAAGCGCTGCTCATCAAACCAGGCGGGATATGCCGTAGTGCTGCCACTTACCGAGGATCCCCCCACCACATCTGCACTGCCCTGAAATGCCTGAGGCGCTTGCGATGCCTCGTCCCGAGCACTGGGCCCATCAGGCCCGTTAGCCATGGCCGTCCGACGACGCGACGCCAGAAGCCGCATCAGTAGGAAAATCGCCCCGCCGATCAGCAGGATATCCAGCATGCGCAAGTCATCGAAGGCGCCACCAAAGAACAGTGACGCCAGCAGACCTCCTGCCAACAGGCCAGCAAAGGGACCAGCGAAGCGTGACAGCCCCGGGGAAGGTTTACGCTGCCCCTGGGCCGCGGTGTTGGTGGCTTTATTGCTTTGCGGGCTGGCCGAGCGCGAGTAGCCGCCCATGCTCTTGCCGCCACCCATTCGGCGGGCCTCAGCGTGATCAATAGCCACGCCAAAGCCCAGAGTGGCAACCATCAGCATGATAAAAAAGTGACGCATGGACGTTCTCCATCGTTGGTTTCACGATTTTTGATGAAACAGTCTTGAGTGCCTTACCGGTCCTGCTCGGCGCGGCAAAATACCAGCTTATCACCGGACGACTCACTGGCCGAGAAGCGATAGCCGGCCACATCAAAGTCGCTCAGCGCCTCGGGGCTGTTGATGCGTTCCCGGATGATCCAGCCGGCCATCAGCCCCCGGGCCTTCTTGGCATAGAAGCTGATAATCTTGTACTGACCGTTCTTCTCATCCTTGAAGACCGGAGTGATTATCTGAGCACCAAGGCGCTTAGTATCCACGGCCTTGAAGTACTCGTTGGACGCCAGATTGACCAACACCTTGCTGCCACTGGCATCAATGGCGCTGGCAAGCGCACCGGTCAGCTCATCTTTCCAGTAGGCGTAAAGGTCCGGCCCCCGGAGATTGGCCACCTTGGTGCCCATTTCTAGGCGGTAGGGCTGAATCAAGTCCAGCGGACGCAGCAGGCCATACAACCCTGAAAGGATCCGCAAGTGTGACTGAGCATAAGCGTTGTCGTCGTCATCAAATCGTTCAGCCTCAAGGCCGACATACACATCGCCCTGGAACGCCTGGGCTGCCGGTTTAGCATTTTCCGCGGTAAACGGTCGCTGCCAGTCGGCAAAGCGGGCGGCGTTGAGCCCGGCGATGCGATCACTGACCTTCATCAGTTCACTGATCTGCTGCGGCGAATATTCGCGCATGATCCCGATCAGCTCCTGGCTGTGGTCGAGAAAGTCAGGCTGGGTCACCTGCGCGGTAGTGGCCGGGGTTTCAAAGTCCAGCTTCTTGGCTGGCGAAATCACGCTCAGCATGGGCAGCTCCTGTGTCTGCAAAGACCGCCGCTGAGTATATCAGGGGCACGGGTCGGTGAACTGGCTATGTACGGCTTCGATCTCGTCGAGCATCTCGCCGCTCAAGCGC
Organism: Halomonas sp.; assembly: GCF_052095765.1. Taxonomy (GTDB): domain Bacteria; phylum Pseudomonadota; class Gammaproteobacteria; order Pseudomonadales; family Halomonadaceae; genus Halomonas. Next base: position 6,346 of record NZ_JBQDJZ010000040.1, on the reverse strand, counting down.
AGCGACTCACTGGCCAGGTTGCTTTCCAGCTGATCCATACAGGTAGCACCGATAATATTGCTAGTCAGAAAGGGACGCGAATTGACGAAGGCCAGCGCCATCTGGGCCGGATCAAGCTCGTAGCGGCGCGCGATCTCCACATAGGCCCGGGTCGCAGCAGCCCCTTGCGCGCTGGTGTAGCGCTGAAAGCGTTCGTACAGTGTCAGTCGCGCGCTCTCAGGGCGAGCGCCGTCGAGATACTTGCCGGACAGCACACCAAACGCCAGCGGCGAGTACGCCAGCAGCCCAACATCTTCACGGTGGGCAATCTCGGCCAAGCCAACCTCAAAACTGCGGTTGAGCAGGTTGTAAGGGTTCTGCACCGAGGCCACACGCGGCAAGTCCAGGGTGTCTGACAAGCGCAGCGCATGCATCACGCCCCAGGGCGTCTCGTTGGACAAGCCCACAGCGCGAATTTTGCCGGCCTCGACCAGCTCTTTCAACGCACCAAGGCTTTCCTCCAGCGCCACAACACTGTCACTTTCATTCTCGGCATGGCTATAGCCGAGCCGGCCAAAGAAGTTGCTGCTCCGCTCAGGCCAGTGCAGCTGGTAGAGGTCGATATAGTCGCTGTTGAGCCGCTTGAGACTGGCGTCAACGGCCTGGTGGATATGTTCGCGACTCAGCCGGGAGCCGTCTCGAATATGCTCCATGCCAGGCCCCGCGACCTTGCTGGCAATGATGACGTCGTCACGCACGCCACGCTTTTTAAGCCAACTGCCAATATAAGCTTCGGTGCGCCCCTGGGTTTCCGCCATGGGCGGCACCGGATACATTTCAGCAGTATCAATAAAGTTGATACCAAAGGACACGGCACGATCCAGCTGCTCGTGGGCCTCTGTTTCGCTATTCTGTTCTCCAAACGTCATGGTGCCAAGGCACAGGCGACTGACATCAATGCCGGTATGGCCGAGCTGACGGGTTTGCATGAATCTCTCCTTGCCGAAGACTCTAGGGTGTTGGCAACGCGCCACGCATGGTAGCTAGCGCTTCTAGCCCTGACAAATCCACAGCGCTTGAGTCGACTGCTGTCCGGGCGTATGCTTGCGTCCCCTTGCCTCGGCAGGAGTTCCGGGGCATCGTCAATCTTCTCATGCCGCAACGTGTGCACCGATGGATCGTGCCAAGCGTTGCGACGACTTACAGGACGCAGGGTTGTTAGCTATGCAGCAAGCATCCTCACTGTTTACCCGCCTTGAATATCGCCTGGCTGACCAGCTGTTTCATACCCGCTGGCTGCCGCGCTCTCCGCGGGTTCATAAAATCACCATGCACCTCTATCAGCGCTGTGCGGATGCCGGACATCCCGATGCGCAGTCGGTGTACGGGCACATGCTGTTCCACCGCGGCAATACGCCACAGGACAAGGCGCGTGGCGCACTCTACGTCATGGAGGCCGCTCAGCGCGGCGACGCCAAAGCCCAGTACCAAGCTGGCCTAATCCATGAGTTCGGCACAACACAATACCCCCAGCGCGATGACCATGCCGTGACCTGGTACGCTCGCGCAGGCGAGTCAGGTCATGTCCTGGCGGCAACACGCCTGGCCAAGGCGTATCGCAAAGGCGAACTGGGGTTGGAGAAAGACGCTGAAAGCATGTTCTATTGGCAGCAGTTGGCTGACAGCCTTAGTGCAGACATCGGTGAGAGTGACGCCAGCGTACAGCACTGACATGACAGACGGCTCATGACGCGGCGGCAAGCCCGTTCGGGCCCGCACCAGCAAGGACCCGCTCATGACGCTACCGATACTGCTGGATATCGAAGCTTCTGGATTCGGGCGCGGCAGCTACCCTATTGAGGTTGGCCTGGCCCGCGCCGATGCCAGCAGTTGCGCGTTTCTGGTGCAGCCGCTGACCGAATGGGTTCACTGGGACCCCAAGGCCGAGTTGCTACATGGCCTATCCCGGGCGCGCATTGAGCGCGAAGGCTATCCGGTACGTCAGATAGCGCGCTGGCTCAACGACGAACTCGGCGAAGCAGGTATCGCTTACAGCGACAGCTGGGGCTATGACAACACCTGGTTATCGCTGCTGTTCCACCATGCCGGCATGCTGCCGAACTTCCGCCTGGAAACCCTGCGCAAGCTGCTCAGCGAAGCCCAGGTCGAATGCTGGACGACCACCAAGGAAGAAGTGATTCTGGCGCATGACATCCGGCGCCATCGTGCCGGCGATGACGCCCACCTGCTCCAGCTAACCTACCTTCGCACCCTGGAGCTGACCGGCCAATCGACCGGCAACTAAAAGTCAGGCGCAAGCTCAAATTCGGGCTCAACCTTTCGGGTGATCGCCCGACTTTACTTCGTAATCCCCTTCGAGAAACTCCGTGGCACCTTGGCTGCGCGTTGAGTCCCGATCGGTGGGCGCATAGCCTGTATGGGTAGGGTCCGTGTGCGCATAGAAGCCCGAGCCAATATCCTGAGCGTTCTCGGCGCGCATCTGCTCCATGCGCTTTTTCATACGATGACGGACAAATGGCATCATTGCCCAGCCAATCAACAACAGAAATAGGCCAATGATGGTGCCGATGATCATCATCACGCCAAACGCCAGCCAGGTCAGCAGCAGACGAAAACCACTGGCCCGCTGAGTAGGGCGTGCCTGACGTGCTCGCTCCTGCCATTGGCGCGCGGCCTGCCAAGCAGCATTCTGATTGGGGTCACGGGATGGATCCATGAAACTCTCCTGACGGAAGTACTTCTAACGGGAATTTTTGACGAGAGCGGCAAGATGTCGCCTCGGGTACTGATATCTATGAAAGCATGACACATAATTCGTTCAGCGCGTTTTACGATCGCTGATGACGGTCGCCAGCCGCTGGCTATGGCATCATGTTATCGCTTATCTTTTCACCTACTGGTTGTACGCCATGCCACCCACACTCCCAAGGCACACGGCCATGTCTGATACCGGCCGCCGCCGGGGTGCCAGTCCGCGGCCAAAGCAGACACCCAAACGGCCATCACGCCTGTCATCATGGTTCGATCGCTGGCTCGACCGGCTCGTTATTGTGGCGGTGTCTATCGCCTTGCTGGTGGGGGTGCTGGCATTGGCCATGCACTTGTATTACGGCACCTGACCCCACATAACGTTACCATGACGTCCATACTGCAAGCCCGATTGAGGAGGCACTGATTCACGATGTTGGAATTTCTGCAGGGGGCCTCCTACGGGCTGTTCCTAAGCTGCCTGCCGTGGACCCTTGTCGGGCTGATCAATCCGGAATTGGCGCTGCCCGACAAGACTGCCGGACGCCTTCAGGTACTGTTGCGCTATGCATTAGCTGCGCCTTTTATCAGCATGCTGATGTGGCTTACGTCACTGTGGGGAGGCTTTGGCGTCAGCTTGGTCGGCTGGCTGGCCGGCCTGGTTGCCATCGCTGTAGAGATTCCGCTGGAGCGACGCCTGCGCCACTGGTACCGCGGCTGGCGTCAGCGCCGTCAGGACATACGTATTCGCCGCCACCAGCGGCAGAAAATGGCCCAGCGCGAGCAACAGCGCCGCGAGTCCGGCCTGCTGGAGCTGGACCCCGAGCACCCGCCACAGGATGCCGATGAGGTTGTGCTGGCGATGTGGCGTGCCAAGCAGGGGCTCAGCAACGCCGGCCGCAAGGACCTGGCCGAGCAGGTTGACCGGCTCTACAGCCGCTATCGTCATGTGCTCACCATCTTGGATGAGCGCTTCACTCCCGGCGAGCTGGCCCACGGCCGGGCGCAGCAGCTGGTGGTGGATGTCTGCCATGGCGCCCAGGACAACCTGGAGGCCATGATCGCCCAGGCGCGCGGCGTAAGGGGCATGGACGTTGCCTACATCCAGCGCCGACTAGGCAGCGAGGCGGCCCGGCTGTCGGCCAGTGAAACCGATGCCCTGCGTCAGCGCATGGCACTGATCGAGCAGACCGAGCAGTCGATACGCCAGCTGGCCGCCCGCCACGAACAAGCGCTTACCGCACTGGATAACGCCGCCGTGTCGCTGTCGCGGTTAGACACCTCACGTCCGCGCACGGCCCAAAGTGCCGAAGTAGCCTGTGGTGAGCTGCGGCGTTTTGTCGAAGGCGCCGAGCGCTATCGTCACCCCCAGCGCTAGCCGGGTTCAGCGCCTTTCGGCACGCACTACACTGACGGCTCAACCACCTGTAGAGAGGGAAACTCGACATGACTGATACCCCGCGTCACGATCCGCTGTCGTTACCGCCGATCGAGCATATCGCCGAGACGCTGGAAACGGCTGACAAGACCGCCCAGCAAGACGTTGTGCCAGATGCCGAGCTGTCAGAACGCGCCAATGCCTTTGTGCGCGATGTGCTCAGCGAAGGTGAAGGTGCTGCCGAGCGCCAGCGCCGCGCGGTGGATGAAATGGGCCTGGCACTGCAGCATCAGGCAGCACGGCAGAGTGAGATGCTAAAGACGCCGCTGCGCCAGCTGGCCAGCCAAGGTGACGATGGTGGCCCGGTGGCGCGCGCACTGCAGGATCTGCGTGGGCGCATGAGCAACCTGGACCCGCAGCACCATCAGCTGGAACCCAAGCCGATGGATCGCCTGCTGCGTCTGATCCCGGGCGTTACCACCCGGGTGCAGCGCTATTTCCAGCGCTTTGAAACCGCCCAACAGGCGCTGGATGCCATCATCGCTGAGCTTACCGCCGGACGTGACAGCCTCAACCGCGACAACATCACCCTCAACGACGACCAACAGGCCATGCGCCAGATGCTTGACCAGCTGCACCGCCAGGTCGAGCTGGGGCGACTGATCGATGCACGCATGACCCGCTCGCTCAGCGAGATTACCGACGAGTCGCGTCGGCGTTTTGTCGAAGAAGAACTGCTGTTCCCGCTGCGCCAGCGCGTGCTCGACATCCAGCAGCAGCAGGTGGTCTGCCAGCAGGGCGTGCTGGCGCTAGAAGTGATTATCCGCAACAACCGCGAGCTGATGCGTGGTGTAGACCGCGCAGTCAACGTCACCGTCTCAGCTCTGAGCGTTGCCGCCACCGTGGCGTTGGCACTGGCCAATCAGCGGCTGGTGCTGGATCAGGTCGAGTCGCTCAATCGCGCCACCAGCGAAACCATCGCCGGCACTGCCCAGTCGCTGCGCCAGCAGGGTGTGGATATCCAGACCCGAGCCTCTGCGGCAAGCCTGGACATGGACTCACTGGAGCAGGCCTTTGGCGATGTGATGGCCGCCATTGATGACCTGTCGCGCTATCGGCGCGACGCGCTTCCCCAGATGGCCGAGCAGATTGACCGTCTGGATACGCTGTCCGGCCAAGGGCAAGATGCCATCGACCGGCTGGAGCGCGGCTCGCGCGTCATCGACAGCGATAGCGATGACTCCTCAGCGGATGACAAGCAACAATGACCGAAGCAGCCGCAGGCCGACAGCCGGGCTCTATGGCCCCACGTCGGGAGATTTTCGGCTGGGCGATGTTCGACTTCGCCAATCAGGCGTATACCCTACTGATCATCACCGTGGTGTTTGGCGAGTTGTTCACCACGGTCATCGTCGGTGATCGTGGGGACGGCTATCGGCTGGCCAATTTCCTGTGGAGTCTGGCGCTGGCGCTGAGCTTTCTGCTGGTGGTGATCACCGGCCCGCTGTGCGGGGCGATCATGGATTACCAAGCCTCACGCAAACGTTTCCTGTTCGTAAGCTATCTGGCAACCATCATCACTACCGCGCTTTTATATTTCGTCACGCCAGGCATGGTGTGGCTGGGCGTGGTGCTGATCGTAGCGTCCAACTACGCCTACTCCATGGGCGAGTCGTTCATCGCCTCGTTTTTGCCCGACCTCGGTCCGTCCGAGTCGCTGGGTAAGATTTCTGGCTTTGGCTGGTCGCTGGGTTATGTGGGCGGGCTTTTTGCAGCGGGCTTCACGCTGCTGGTACTAGGCGAAACCAGCACCGAGAACTTCGAGCGCCTGCGCTGGGTCGGCCCGTTCGCGTCGGGGTTCTTCCTGGTCGCAGCGATTCCCACCTTCATATGGCTTCGCGAGCGCGGCACGCCTCAACCAGCCACCCTGCCCTACTACCGCATTGCCCTTGAGCGCGTCACCACTACGCTGCATGAGCTGCGTCACTTCCGCGATCTGGCCATCTTCCTACTGTCGTTGCTGTTTTCCATGGCCGGCGTCTACATCATCATTGCCTTTGCCTTCATCTATGGCGCCCAGGTGATTGGCTGGGATACGGCCACCCGCAACATGATGTTCATCATTGTGCAGATTACCGCTGCCGCAGGGGCCATCGGTTTCGGTGCCTTGCAGGACCGTATCGGCACTCGGGTGACTTATCTGTTTACGCTGGTGATGTG
>NZ_JBQDJZ010000039.1:0-24046 GCF_052095765.1 Halomonas sp. | reverse complement strand
GTGTCAGTTATCCTACATACATTATGCACGAAAACTTTCGGTTAGGCACTTAGTCAACCTGAGCCTCAATGCCGCTTTAGCCTGTCGCCTATTACTACACTGTGGACTACCTTGGCTAGCCGCACTATTTGGCGCCCTGCTATTCGCTGTCCTGCCCGCCGTAACGTTGCGTGGACTAGGTGCTCATGGGCATGAAGCATTAACCGCACACTGGTTACTTCTCTTAGCAATCGATTTTTTGCTTTTTCGATCCAGTGTGTCACTCAGCAACGCCACACGCTGGCTGGCACTACTGGCTGCTGCCGTTATGGTGCATTTTTACCTTTTCTTCATGGTTGGCGTGCTATGGGCCGGCTGGTGGGCTAGAGCCGGCTGGCATGCAGAACAACGCGGCCGTTGGCTAGTATGGCTGAGTATCGGCACGCTGACCCCGTTGATTATTATTGCGCTGATGTGGGCAATCGGTTACTTCCAGCTAGGCCAGCAAACGCATGCCAGTGGTGGCTATGGTTACTATTCTGCTGAGTTGTTGACCTTCTTCAACCCGCTCAATTCTTGGCTAGTCGGTGCAGGACTAAGTTCTATATCTACATTATGGCCAGGTTGGACAACACCTATCGAAACCCAGAACGAAGGTTTTTCTTATGCCGGATTTGGGATCATTTTACTATGGTTAGTTGTACTTTATGGGTTGATCAAGGATGGAGTTATTACTACTTTTCACGCACTTTCCGAGCCTGCAAAATGCTTACTTGGCCTGACTACAGCACTTTATTTTCTCTCCATGAGCGACCATATTGTCATTGGCTCCGTGACTCTTGACTTGCATTATGAAAAGCTCCTTGGGCCACTGAGTGACTATCTAAGAGCGAGTGGCAGGCTTGCCTGGCCGCTACTTTATACACTAGTACTAGGCGCTCTTGTCTGGATTTCTCGACGCTTTTCTCCGCTACGACTGTATCTGCTGTTAGCATTAGCGGTTAGCATACAGCTTATCGACTTACGCACCTGGCATACTTATCTTCACGACTCAGTGGCTGCTCGAGTAAAAAAAAGCCAGCATGAACCTCGGCCCTATGCCGTATTGAATGCTCCTCAACTCATCCCGTTATGGCGAAGTCACCGTCATCTAGTCGCACTACCCGCTCATGACCTAGACATGCTCAAGCCATATCTATGGCTTGCTGCCGAACACGACCTATCAATCAATGTGGCCTACCTGGCGCGAGTGTCAAAAGACGTCGTCAATAATGCTACTCAACCTTACCGTAGCGCCCTTGAAAACAACCAACTGGAAGAGAATACGATTTACCTGCTGACCGATAGTACATGGCCTCAGTATGTGTGCCCGCTTAGTGATGTTCGCTGCGAACATCTAGACGACGGCGTTACGCTAGCCTGGCGCGACATCAGCAGCTCTTCTAATAATTCAACGAGCCTTCAGAATGACTGATACAGTGCCCCCACAGACCACTCGCTTGCTTTCTATTGTCGTCCCTGTACTCAATGAACAGGATGGCCTGAAAGACTTTATTTCAGCGCTGTCTAGCGTGCTTGACGACAGCCAGTTTCGGCTTGAAATTTTATTTGTCGACGACGGTTCAACCGACGCTACTCTTGAGCGGCTGCGCCAGCTAGCATGCTATGATTCGCGTATTCGCTACCTTTCCCTAAGCCGAAACTTCGGCAAAGAAGCGGCGTTGACAGCGGGTTTGTTGCACGCCCGGGGAGATGCGGTTATACCAATGGATGTCGACCTCCAAGACCCACCCGAAACCATACCCGCGTTCCTGCGCTTGTGGCAGGAGCAAGGCTACGACATGGTATATGGCGTGCGTGAGTCTCGCCACGAAGACACCCGCCTCAAGCGCAGCTCCGCCGGCTGGTTTTATCGCTTATTCAACCGTATTGCCGATGCACCAATTCCTGCCGAAGCGGGGGATTTTCGCCTGCTTGATCGCCGCGTGGTCGAAGCACTGCGTCGCTTACCAGAGCGCAACCGTTTCATGAAGGGACTGTACGCCTGGACCGGCTTTAGCAGCATTGGCGTTCCTTACCAGCGCCCAGCGCGCACCACCGGACAGAGCAAGTTCAATTACTGGAAGTTGTGGAATTTCGCTCTTGATGGCCTATTCAGCTTCAGCACCCTACCACTACGCGTATGGAGTTATATCGGCGGATTTACCGCCCTACTGGCATTCATCTACTTAGTTATCATTATTAGCAAAGTACTACTGCTAGGACGGGACGTGGCAGGTTATGCGTCACTGATGTCAGCTGTGCTGTTTTTTGGCGGCATGCAACTGCTATCAGTCGGTATCCTGGGGGAATATGTCGGGCGACTGTTCATTGAAAGCAAGCAGCGCCCACTTTACCTCATAGCAGAAGACAGTGACGCTCAGCCGCAACACGACGGCAAAAACAGCACCACGAGCAGCACCACGAGCAGCACCACGAGCAGCACCACGAGCAGCACCACCCATGATTAACTCTCTGAGCCACCGATTCTATGCGCTGCGCAGCGAACTTGGCCGCATCCTGCGTTTTTGTGTGGTTGGGGGGCTTGCGACCCTGGTACATATTGGTCTTGCGGGCCTACTGTTGGCCGCTTGGCTTACAGGGCCGATATTTATTATCAATCTATTGGCCTATCTCGGCGCTTTTACCTGCTCATTGATCGGCCACCAACGTTTTACGTTCGGCCAGCGGGCGCACTTTCTGCGCTTCATACTAATGTCACTAAGCGGCTTTGCCGTTAATAACTTAGTGCTAGCCTGCGGGCTATGGTTAGGCTTCTCCCCATTCTGGGCCATTACTAGCGCCACCGGCCTCGCTGCCGCTGTCAGTTACCTGATCTCTCGGCGATGGGTATTCATAAACTAAAACCATCACTCTTAAGCCGTCACGGAATAGCTTAGCTCACTTGCCTGCATAGCTTACTTACCTGTAGTGAGGCTGAGCACCAGCTGTTTACCATCCCACTGCAACCGGTAATAGCGTGACTCGTACAGTAATACCTGCTGCGTGCTCGCCGGAGGAGAAGCGTGTGGCGTTGTGACAATCATCTCTGTGAATAACCCGCGCAAATCTAGGGCGGGCTCATTCCAGTAATCGCCTTCTTGTAATCCCCTAGGTGTCGGGTCCCGTGTGATTAACCACCCGCTTGGTAAATAACTCAGGCCGTTTAGTTTGCCACTCCTTCATTGCTGCAATCGGTGATTGATGATGCAGCGCCTTCTGCGGGATGTGGTGATTGTACAGCCATGCGTACCGCTTGAGCGTCTGCTCCAGGTCTTCGCTTGAAACATAGCGCCGAGTGGCCAGCACGTCGCTGATACGGCCGTTGAAGCGTTCTACCATACCGTTCGTCTGTGGTCTTCCCGGCTTGATCAAACGATGCTCAATCTCATGGGCTTGGCACTCTTGATCGAAAGGATGGCGACCACTGGGCTTGCGCTCACCCGCCCGGGTAAAGCGGTCGGTGAACGACTTGCCGTTGTCGGTCAACACGGTCTGGATCGTGAAGGGTGCCTTCTCTTCCACCCGTTTCATGAACGCTTGAGCATCCTTCGCCGACTGGCTGCATCTGACCTCCAGATAGACCCAGCGCGTGGCACGGTCAATGGCGACGTACAAGTCGCGTTTCTGCTCCTCGTCAGGCATCTGGGGCAGATGCTTAATGTCGATGTGCACATAGCCTGGCGCGTAATCCTTGAAGGGGTTGTGCAGTGGTTTTTCGTCGTCGCCAGCGTCGGTACCTCACGCCGTTTGAGCATGCGATGCAAGGCGGAGCGAGACAAGCAGGGATTCAGGAACTCTCGCGCCACGACGAGAAGATCATCCAGGCCGAGGCGAAGGAATTCACGAGCCGCGATCAGCACCTCTTCCTGTTCGGAATTGAGCGTGGCCAGCAAGTTGTGACGCGTGTGAGATTGGTCATGGACATCGTCACGATATCGCCAGCGTTGGATAGTCGCGGTAGAGACGCCATACTGGCGGGCCAGCTCACTATTCGTGATGCTGGAGGACGCTGCCTGGATCTCGGCACGGGTCTTTGGTGTCGTCGTCGCTTGTTTATGCAGTTTGATGTCCATGAACCTGCTCCCGGATAAATTGCTGAAGAAGCGCCCTCGCGGCTAGCAGAGGATAACTTCTATAGGCGACTTGATCATCCGGAACCCTACACCTAGGTAACAAAGTACGCACCAAAGGATCTTGCTGGCGACTACGCTCCACTAGCGGTGGCCAAGCCCAATCACCCTCAATGACCAGCCGATCACGACCATGCTGCAGATACTGCGTGTTGACTCGGGCTGAAATATCTCGAAGCAACCACGCTTCATGGCGCTGCAGTTCACCCAGTAAAGCGCCGAAAAACCACGCCTGCACCAACACAGTCACCAGATACACAGTGACAATACTACCAACAATGTATCGCCAGCCCACCGCCACATTAAGCTGCCAAGCCAGCAACGACCAGCAAGTCACCACACCACCTAACCCAACAAACACACGCGGCTGCCAAACAAGATTGCTTAGCGCCAACATCAACCCGAATAGCGCCAACAGCGACAGTGCCAAACACAACAAAACAGCCCAACGCATTCGCCACGAACTGGATTGAAATGCACCAGACAGCGCCAAACAACAACAAAGTTACCAGAGTTAACGGATGCAGCCATACCACCGCATGCTGCCAGGCAGTTAACAAGTTCCGCCATGCCCCTAGGGGTAATGCCGAAAGAATAAAATACTCAGCGTGCTGGGCGCTATATCGCTACCCAACCGCCCCAAACCCTCGGTGCGTGCAGACAGCACAGCGCCACAAAAACATTTACCGCCGGCTGATACAGCATCAACGTTACCAGCAACCATCCAGCAGAAATCCCTATACCAAGATAAGGCCGAGGTGACCATAAAGCACCAGCCGCCAGCACCCCACTCAATACCGCCAAGCTCATTGACAGAGCATCAAAGCGAAACGCCATATTCCCGATAAATAGCGACGTTGCGAACAGCGGCAGCGCCATCAGGCCGATGGCCAGCAGTTGCGGCAGCGGCGTTGTATCCAGCAACTACCCTCCACGGGCAAAAATATGCATCACCAGCGTGGTCAACGGGCGGCCATTATCCTCCCAGCCCAAGTTACCCCATAGGCTACGCCCTCGGTCGTCGAGGAAGCGATAACCTGATAGCCAGATACCCGACCATAACAACAAGTAGCTCAGCAGAGACCAGCGCAGCACCCAACAATCGGCGTAGTGCTCGCCAGAACCCAAGCCCAACAACCTCGTCATACGTCCTTTTTTTCGGTTTGCGCAGCGTTTGGCGACGGTGAAACATAGCGCCGCCGTTGAGCCAGAAACGGCCGCTCAATACAGGCATAACTAAGTGAAGCAAGGGCAATACACAGCACCAGAACCACTAACAGATTCGCCAGGAAGTTAACCGCAAACCAAGCCGTAGGCTGCCATACACCTAGGTATTCCAGCCACAGGTAAAGCACGCTGGCATGCAACAAGTAAAAGGAGTAACTAATTTTACCACAGTGTACAAACACAGCCCCTGTACGCTCAGCGATTCGGCCGCGCACAGCCGGTAACGACAAATACCCCAGTATCAACAACGCCCAGCCAAAAGACTCTATGCTGGACCATACGATCCATAGCGTCTCATGGCGATTTTCGCTGAACGTACTGGCATATTTCGCCAATAAAAACAGCATGGTATAGCAGTAGCCTAACGCCACCACAAACAACGATATGCCATGGCGCGCCAATGTTTCACGATGCCTCGCATAGAGCACCGCCGCTGCCATGCCGATCAAAAATTGATCAAGTCGCCCCGGCAAAGTGGAGTAAAACACATGAATAGGGTTCGCGACGCTGGTGTAAATCAACAGCTTAAATAGCAGCAGTAACAACCACACTCCAATCATATAACGCCAGCCTTGAGCCATAAATGCTGCCGCCATGAAAGGAAAAATCAGGTAAAAAGTAAATTCCACCGAAATAGTCCACGCCGCGCCAGTCACAAAATGATCCGAAGTCGGTGGGCTACCAATATTGGAAAATAGCAAATAAAAAATATCGCTGGCCTGAAATTCATCTCGCCCCAAGGTAATAGCGAGATAAAATATCACCAAAAACAGCGGCACAATGCGCAGCACTCTATTTGTCAAAAACTGACGATAGCGTATTGGCCCCTGCAGGGCGATCAACATAAACAGGAAGCCCGACAAGCTAAAGAACAGCGCTACACCACTATGTCCTTCGACAATAAAGCCGATTCCGGCAGCATCCGGGTTAGGCTGCCAACCATGAAAAAAGTAATGGTAAAGGTGAAAAGCCAGCACCAAAAACGCCGCTGCAAAGCGCAGGTGGTCTAAGCGTGGCAGATAAGCAAGGTTTGCAGAGCGCATGTGGCTGCCATGACGTTAAAAATGATGCGACGCCTTTCATTGAACATAAAGAATAGACAAAGCCTACGCTTTATGATCCAGACAGATTAAAACTTAAACAAACAACGGAGCCGCATACGGCCCCGCTGCTGACCCCTGCGGGCACTCGTGTCAGTGAGCTGTCGCCTTTAACCCTTCAATTTCTTCCTTAAGGGCATTGGCATAGGCGGAGCGAGCAGTCTGGGCGATGGCCAGCTGGTGGTTGAGACGCTGAATCTCCTCATCGGTGATACGCAGATTCACCAGCTGCTTCTTGGCTTTCTCGCTCAGATTATCCAGCTTGTATTCTTGACCATCAATAGTCACGGTGCGTTCATCTTTCTTTTCGACCATAGAGCATTTCCTCTAACATAGTTAATAAACAATCAAGAGTCGCCGCATGATAACGCAACCCACTGCGGCTTGTCAGGCAGCAACGCTGCTTATTCGTCACCGAAATCCAAGTACAGCTCCTCGTCCTCAGAAAAGAAGTCGTCCAGATTTTCTGGTAACGGCGCCTCGGCCGGCGCCTGCTGCGCCGTAAAGCGGCCGCGCTCCAGCAGCCGCGGCAGATGCTCCGCGGTCATCGGCTGCAGCGTGACCAACGGCAGTGCACCCAAGGTGTTAAGCCGTTCCAGCGCCTCGCCCTTCAATCCCGCCAGGGCCTTGGATTCAACTCGCCATAGGCCGGGCATGACCTCGGGCTCGGCATCCTTCTCCAGGCGCACCTTCAGTGGCCAGGGCACCAGCAACCCAAGTTCGGTCATCAGTCGACACGCCTGGTGCGTCAAATCACGCTGGCGCTCACGTTGCTGAAGAAAATTGGCCACACCAGTTACATCGCTACTCGGCTCACCCTCGGCATCGAATAGCGGCTGCGCACCACCACCACGCTCCACCAGCTGATCGCAACAAACCCCCAATACTGGCTCACCGGACTCGTTTCTGATCATATCGAACGGGTAAGCGCGCAGTGCTGCGGGCACATAACGCGAGAGCCAGCGGCCTTGGCGGTCGACATAGAGGTTATTCCCTAAGCCAATATCGGTGATAGCCACAAGCTCCGGTGCATCTTCTTCACCAACAAAAGCGAGCACGTAGTCGCCTAATAACTTCGGAAGCTCAGCCAGCACCACGGGTAGATACCTGAGCGTAGCAGCGAAATAAAAGCTCTGGCGCGGTCGCCAGGCGAAGTCCGCATGACGGCGCCGTGAAACAGGCTGCCAATCACTCATGACGTTCTCCTTTCAAGAAATAAAAAAGCCCCGCGTTGCCGCGAGGCTTCGTTTTACTGACTACATCTAACGATTCACCGAAAAACTGCCAGCCGCCCTCTTCGACGGCTGGACAATGACCTATTTAGGCAATGTTCGCCAGATCAATGGAGTTCAATACACCGATTTCAGTAATCGATTCGATAGTCGCGACCTGATCCACAGCCCAAACTTGGCCATTAGTATCTGAGTCGATGTCTTGGACGTAATAAACGTCGAAGCTATCAAAACCACCATCGTTATCAGTGTCCATACCCGCGATGACTACACCTACGCCGTTGTCAGCGATGCTTAAGTTGGATGCATTAACGCCATCCAGCACAAAACCATCGTTAACTTCCAGCACGGCGACACCGCCAGTAAAGACCCCTGTCGGAACAGGACCTGAAGTCCAGTCATGATGCACTAACGCATTAGCAGAAGTTACACCATTAAAGTTGGTGAAGTCCAGCACGTCCTCAGCACCAGGGCCACCATTTTCAAAGTTGAAGTTGGTGATGGTATCGTTACCTTGGGTGTTGAGGTTCTGTTGCTGCAGTGCATCATAGGCAACGTCACCAAACATAACGGTGTCTTGGCCACCATTAACGTTGCCGGACAGTGCAATCTCATCATCACCAGCGCCACCAGTGATAGTAGAAACCTCAGCACCTACGGTCAGCGCCGTGATGTCATCATTACCCCCGCCACCAGTGACAGTGGATGCATTGACATCCTCGACGAGGATAGTGTCGTCACCCTGGCCGCCATTGACGGTAGCGGTGTTGACATCGTGGACATGCAGGTTGTCATCACCCTGGCCGCCATTGACGGTAGCGGTGGTGACATCATACACCTCGACGGTGTCGTCGCCGTCGCCGGCATTGACATTGGCCGTAGTGGTATCGAACACGGTGATATCGTCGTCACCGCCGAAGCCATTGACGGTCACGGTGGCGTTGTTCTCGCCGTCGGCAACGATGGTGTTGCCGAAGCCGCTGTCGTTAACCGTTTCGACATCATTGGCGAAGACGGTGCCGCCGATGGCACCGACGATATTGGTAGTATCGTTTCCGGCACCACCGTTAACGGTGATATCGCCGTCATCAACATTCTGGGCGATGGTCACGACATCGTTACCGCCGAACAGGTTAATCTCTTCGACGTCGGTGACGTCCAGTAGATCAATGCCTGTGTTAAAGAACCCAGTCGTTGTGCCATTGACCGTGTCGAAGCCTGCACCGCCATCGACAAACGTGACGGGGTTAGGACCAAACCCAAAGCGGTTCTCCAGGGTTAAGGTATCGTCACCGCGACGCAGGTTATAGGTATAACCCCGCTCCATATCGGTCAGGGTGTCATCGCCGTAGCCGGTGGTGACGGTATCAAGACCCACACCAGAGACGTTGCCCAGACCATCGATCTGAACGTTATTGCCGGTCTCGAACTTGATCTCCTCGATGCTGGTAAACGAGGGGTTCTCCAGCTGGGCCATCAGGCTATCGAGCTGATTGCTGAGAGCGAAGTTCAGCTGCACGGTATCGCGATTGCCCAGGCCATCGACGCTATCTCCCTGCTGCACCTGATCAAGGCTGGCGGCGACAAAGGTGTCGTTGCCGGCGGTGCCCACCAAGGTGTCAGCGTTGGTGGTAAACAGCAGCGCCGGGGTGACCGTCACCGTGTAGGTGCTGCCGGCCAAGCTGAGATCCGTACCGTACTGCGGCTCGGTGACCTGGCTGCCGTTGATATAGATATCGACGTTGCCATTGGTCTCGATGCGTACGTCCTTGTTGGCATCGATAGTGCTGGGGTCGAGCTGGATATTGACGCGGCTGCCGGCGGCCACTTCCGGATCCACGCGGATCACCAGGTCGGCGGTGCCGGTGGTCTGGTTGATCACATGATCGCTAAGCTCGATATCCCAGGTCTGGGCAGTGTTGAGGCTCGCCTGCAGCTCGATGATCTCGAGGCCGCTGACATTGCGCAGATCCGCCGCGGTGATGGTCGCCGCATCGATCACCCGCAGGGTGTCCTCGATGGAGTCGCCGGTACCGCTATCGGCATCGTAGTTGAGCTCGAGGCGATGGCTGATGGAGGCGTCGTCGGCCACCACGATATCGCGGATGTTGCCACCCTCCAGCGTAAAGCTGCGACCGGAGACGGTGCTCAGCGGAATATCGGTGATATCCACGGTCTGAGTGCCCGGTTCGGTGCGGAAGTTGACCGAGTCCACCGCCGGATCGTTGCTGGCCACGTAGGCGTCAGTCGTTTCATCGTAGAGGTTGTTATCACCGGAGGCATCGCCATCGGCGAAGTCCACCGCATCGACCGGATTGGGGTTGAAGACCGGAGACTTCCCGATCAGCCAATCCTCCAGGGTCACGGCACCACCAGAATACTGATCGTAGTCACCGTTGGCCCACTTCGTGCGAATATCATTATATTCAGCACGGCTCATGCCCTGATCGAAGTCGGTCCTAACACCACCAACCCACTCGCCATCAACGAGCTCCGCATCTTCAGTCAGGAACGCCAGATCATTGCTAAAGGAGTTGGTGGTCTTGACCGTGATGTGGTTGTTGTCGGCGGTATCGAAGTTGTCGGAAGAGAGTTTCAGCACCTGCCCACTATCCCACAGATCGAACACCTCGATGCTGGTGACGCTGCTGGTCTCGGAGATGCCGGTAGTCACGATGCCGCTGGTGTAGTTGCGCAGCGACAGGGTATCGCGACCCTCACCACCATCGATCACATCGTCGACGGTCAGCTCGTCGGCGTTCAGCATCAACTGGTCGTCGCCCTCGTTCAGCTCGACGTTCAGATAGTGATCGCCGTTGATGACCACCACGTCATCACCTTCGCCGGCCACGATCTTGGTCTGCCACTCTTCGAAAGGCAGTCCTGCGGAGGCGTTATCGATATTATTGGCGGCCAGGCGTGAGCCCTGAATCAGCAGGTAGTCGTCACCGGAACCCAGATCGATATCGTGAACACCGTCACCCTCGATCCAGACGGTATCGTCGCCGGCACCGGCATCGATGCTTTGCCCACCCAGCACCCAGTCGCCATTGCCGTCGAAATGACCGCCGTCGACATGCATCTCGAGGCTATCGTCGCCGTCGCCGAGGCTAATCTCGTAATCACCCTGGCCGCGATTGACGGAGGCGTAGTCGACATCATCGGGGTCGATACCCTGGCCGTCATCTACCTCGCCATTGATATAGACGGTATCGTTACCGGCACCGGTATCGACGCTGCTGACCCCATCGCCGTAAACGACAGTACGCAGGTCATCGACATCGCCGTTGATATAGACGGTATCGTCGCCTTCGCCGCTGGTCACATCCTGCAGGCCGGTGGCGTTCAGCACCACGGTGTCGTCGCCCTCACCGCTGTCGACCATGTTGTGACCGATGGTCTGTTCGGCGGAGTAGGCCTCGTCGCTGCTGTTGCCCACACGCAACAGATCGTCGCCGGTGCCCAGGGTATAAGCACCGTTGGTACCGCGAACCTGCTGACCACCAGCAAACTCACCGCGAACATCGATACGATCATCGCCCTGGGCGCCCAGCACCACCAGCGGATCGATCAGCGCACGATTAGCGGTGATGGCACCGTGGCCCAGCAGATCGAGGGCCAGATCGGCATTCAGCTCGGTGGCATCGACCAGCTTGACACCCTCGTCGAGGAACTTCTCGATCTCGAGGTTGGCGTTGCCGTCGATAAACAGCTCGTTAAACACCGGGCCGACGTTCAGCTCCCAGACATAGTTGTCGGGGGTGACGTTGACCTGAGTACGCTCATCGGAGGTGATGTTCACCTGGTCGACATGCGAGCGCAGAGCACCACCGGGGGTGTTCTGGATGCCGGTCACGTTCTGCAGGGTGATGGTGGAGCCATCGACTTCCTGCAGATAGAGATCCACGACATCATCATCGCCGCCGAGCAGGGATTCGTAGGCGTTGGTGTCGTAGCTGAGGGTGTGGTTCAGGTTGGTGTCGATGATACGCAAGTCGGTACCATTGACATTCTGAATATCACGGAAGGTGACGGTAGCAGTTGCCAGGGTCGCACTCTGGTCCTGAGCGGCGCTGGGCAGACCACCCTGAGTCGTCTGGTAGGACTCCAGGGTGTTGTAGCCGTCGGAGTTGGAGAGATCGAAGGTGATGCTATCACTGCCCAGCAGGTTGGGGCCGTTGACCTGGATCTTCTCGATATTGCTCAACGTTGGCGCAGTGACAAAAGCACCAACACCCTGAGCTACAGAAAGGTCAAGCGTATCATCACCACCAGCACCGTTGAGGCTATCACCGTTTTGCAGAGTGGCTTGCGTAGCGAAGAACGTATCGTTATCCGGAGTACCAGTCAGAATATCTTGCCCAGTTGTGAGCACATAATCCTCACCAACCACCGGCGCGCTAACCAAGCTGCCAATAACACTACCAACATCGACATCAGCCACTACGGTGTTTTGATCAATCGTGGCGAGAAAATCACGGCCGGCTTCAGAAGCAGCATTGCCTTGATAGGCTAAAACAGCTTCGGTCGTGCTCAGGCCAGCAGTAAACTCGTCAGCCACCGCCAACTTGTTATCCAGAGCGACTTTATCGTCATTCTGAGCACCGTTGGCGATTTCATAAGCGATTTCGGCCAACGTTTTGCTACCACTGTTCAGAACACCAGTATAGAACTGCAGGCCCGGAAGATCAGCAGAACGGTTGAAGAGCTGCTCGTACAAGTTATTAATCAGCTGAGAGCTGGATAGACCACCAAACATGTCATCAAATTCGGCCGAAGTGCCGAATGTATTCATGACAGAGTCAATACCGTTCGCCTCAATAACCCCAGCCCAGTACTGAAGACCTTCCGGATCAGCAGGACGTCCATAATAAGCGACGTACAACAGCTGTGCTTGATTCAAACTTTCTTGTGAAGTTGCCATGGGACTATAGTCTCCTTGCCTTTATGGATGCTGATAATGACCAATAACTTACGCCAAGCATCAGCACAAACCTTGAGCGCTCAAGGTGTTCGTATAAACCTACCATTGCCAACAGATCACCGCAGCATGCATAGCGACAACCCTTCCTGACCCTACCATACCTCTTTAATTAAATCTATACAAAAAGCATGGTAAACTGCTCGCTTCTTTTCTGTCAATCAAATCTATCACCAAGCTGACCGGTATCATTTCTACTCAGCTTAGGGCCAAAACCAAACCAACAAGAAAGTCTAATAGAGTTTTAGAACACTGCTCGACTTCTTCTCCGTAGCCATCCTAGCCTTTAACTTGCACGCCTGCAAGAGAACCCAATCACAAAGGAAAAATCAAATACCAGCAAGTCAAAATAACGAAACAACACCCTACCAGGCAAAAGATAGCGCGCTTTGACTAGGCGCTGAACTGCCACCTCTCTGCCTCAGCAATATCAACAAGCAAGTGCTTGAACTACTCGTGACCAGCCGATATCTGCCTGAGCGTAGGCCTTTCGGCCGTTCTGGCCAAGGGCCGCACTTTTGCCAGGGTTGGCCCAGGCGTCATCCAGTGCGGCGGCCAGGGGCTCGGGCTGTGGGGCAACTATCCATCCGTTGTGGTCGTGCTCGACGAAGGCCAGGGGGCCGCCGCTGTCTGTACAGGTGATGACCGGTTTGGCAGCCAGCATGGCTTCTAGGGTGACGTAACCGTAATCTTCATCAAAAGAAGGAAAGGCGACGGCGCGTGCATGGGCATAGAGGGCAATTTTTTGGGCCTCGCTGATGCGTCCCAGCAGACGAACTCTATCGGCAACGCCCAACGTTTCAATCAGTTGTTGCAGTGCCTGGCGGTCGCTGCCGTCGCCGGCCAGCAGTAGACGTACGGGGCGCGAGCAGGCCGCGACAGCGCGTATTAGCAGCGCCTGACGCTTTAGCGGCTCTAGCCGGCTGGGGTAGAACACATAGCCCCAGTCATCGCCACAGGTGAAGCGCTCGGCGCGGTAGGGCGGATGGTAGAGCGGCTCGGCTGTCAGGTTGTTGTAGTGCTTCAGGCGCTCCGCGACGCGGGGTGAGTTGGCATATAGGCGCTGAGCGGCGCCCAGGTGGCGGCTATCGTAGGCGCGGACTTCGGGAGTGAGCTCGAGCAGGGCAGGGCTGGCAGTCGCGGCGTCAAACAGCTCATAACAGGCGCGATGCTGATGCATCAGCCATACCACATGGTTTGGGTGTTTTACGCCGTAGCCTGGAAATTGCAGGCTGATGACCCGGTCGACGGGAATATCATTGGGCGCGCTGACTTGCAGGCCTTCGGCGTAGGCCATCTGTCGACGTATATGGTGTTCATCGTAATGGAAGGGTAAGCGCAGGCATTCTACTTGGTGGCCGTGCTCACGTAGCGCTGTCACCAAGCCCTCAACGTGGTAGTCCGCGCCACCAGCTATAAAAGGCGTGTGGTTGGCGGTCACCAGCAGTTTCATGGGTGCTTCTCCTCCGCCTTGGTGCCTATCACCGCGTAGTCCATGGGTGCGGCCAACATGGTGTTGAGGCGCTGTGCCGCGGGGCTTTCGCTTGCCACCCGCGTATCATCCGGCGGGGGGTTGAAGCGCTGCACAATGGTGTCGCTGAAACCGTGGAACTGCAGCAGGAACTGCAGGGTGGGCGGAGTCAGCGGGTTACGGTGTGTCAGATCGTGGTAGAAGCTGTAGCTGGCGACAATCAGGTTTTCTGGGTTGGGGGTTTCGAGAATCAGTACGCCACCGGGAGCCAGGGCGCGATGGGCCTCGGCCACCAAGGTGAATAACGTTTCAAAGGGCAGGTGTTCGGCGATATGAAACCCGCTAATCAGCGCCAGGCTGGCATCGGCGCTGTTGCGCAGTGCGTCCAAAGCATCCTGCTGAGCTACTGTGAAACCGAGCTCGCGACAGTGAGCGACCATGGTGGCGTTGAGGTCTATCCCACGAGGCTGAAAACCAGCTTGAGCCAACAAGCGCAGCCACTCACCACGACCACAGCCCAAGTCCAGCGCCTGATCACCGACTTGACGAGCGCGAGTCCAGGCATCGCAGTAGTTGTTCAGATGAGCAGCAATATCGGCCTCAGGCCCACGGAAAGCCGCCTCAAATGCTAGATAATAGGTGTCGAGTTCGCTGGGTGGCGCGGCGACAGATTCGGTTGCTTGAAGTGCCTCTGGCTCAGTTATGAGGCGGCTGGGAGCACTGTTAGCACGGCGCCAGGCAGCGAATTGCTGCCACAGAGCCAGCTGACGGGCATATTCATAATCCTGTCTCTGGCCGAAGTGGCGCTGACGATCGCCCATTTCCAGTACAGCACTGGCCAGCTGATAGCGCTCTGTATGCCAGGCGGGCAACATTTCACGCAGCACCTCATCCACTTGGCATAGTGCATCCGCCAGCTGCTGTTGATTTTCCCGTAACGCATCCGCCTGTTGTTGCTGATTGATACATAAGGCGGTTGTTGTTGCCCATAGCGCTTTTTGTTGAGCGTGCAGGGAGTCCTGGCGCCAGCGCTTGCAATTTAAGCGTGCCCGCCACGTCCAGCCCAGGTTCAATAGTTTGGAAGTAATTCTGCTGACCGGCCCAGCAGAGTGATAGCGACGCCAGGTACCACTCAGCTTTTTCAACGCTTGCGTCAACTCCGGCGGCCTATCCTCAAGGGCCGCTATTGTTTCCGGAGACTGTAAAAACTCGCCAAGCACGTAGAGCCTGCAGTGTCGTGACAGACTATGCAGATAGTTGGCCTTGCCTTCGTCGTCAGCGGCTCTACCCAGCAGATGCTGGTAAAGGCCGTCAATGAAAGTACTATCGTCGGCGTTTGGTGCTATCAACACACTGAGACTGAATCGCTCTGGGATATGACGCCAAGCGGTATCTGTTAGGGTGTTGCTAGGAAAAGTTACCGCGGAGTGCAAGCCAGGAGCCTCGCGTAGATCGGCCAACCGCTGAAAGTTAAACTCTAGAAGCAGTTGCTGCTGTTTTTCTAGATGGTCACGCAGCTCAGCCAGCCGATGGAGATCAAGTCCAGGAAGCGGTTGCGGCTGTTTTTCTAAACGGTCACGCAGCTCGACCAGCCGATGGCGAAGTTCAGGAAGCGGTTGCGGCTGTTTTTCCAGACAATCGCGCAGCTCTGTCAGTTGCTGGTACCAATCGCCGAGGGGAGGGGCGATGGGTGGTTGGTCTTCATCTAGGCTATTGGCCGAATCACTTAGCCGACGAATTAGCGCATCCAGGTCGCCGGGGCTAGTCATATACTGTTCTCCGGTGCTGCTTCGGGCGTGGTACTAGATGTGGTACCGAGGTCGATCTGGCAGGGTAGCTGGCACAGCCCTGAAAATTTGCTGCCTAAATAGCCAGCGACTTCGAACTGCAGTGCGCTGTCGTGCCACCAGTAACAGTCGTCCAGATGATGGTCGCCAGAATGTAGTGCGAGCGTGATGGTATATTTTCCTGGCGCGATAGCGGCCTTAATCGCTAGGCGCACTTCACGGTGCTCTCCGGCAGCCAACTTGAAGGCACCTTGTCGCTGATGTGTGTTAGTGCCGAAGATATCTTGGCCGAAGCGGTCGCGAATCAATATGCCCAAAGCGATATCGTCAAGTGCTTGCTGGGCATGCAGTGTCAGGTTCAGCTCGAGCGTTTCGCCGCTGCTTAGAGTCGATCCGCCGCTGAGCTGGCCCAATGCGCTGGCCTGAGTGATGGTGACTTGACGAGTGCCGTAGGCGCCTTGTTGACGATTTTGGTGGCGCCCTTCTTCCTCTTCGGCCTGGCGGGCCATAAGGCGGTTATAGAGGTTAACCGCGCCCTCGGGGTTGCCTTCGTGGATGACCTGGCCGTCTTCCAGTACCAGCGCGCGATCGCACAATACCTTGACAGCGTTGAGGTCATGGGAGACGAACAGGATGGCACCGCCATCTTCTTTGAACTGGCGAATGCGTTTCATGCATTTCTGCTGGAAGTAGCCGTCACCTACTGAAAGCGCTTCATCGACCAGAAAGCAGGCGGGGTCAGCATGAATTGCGATGGCGAAACCCAAACGCATAACCATGCCTGAAGAGTAGGTACGCAATTGCTCATGGATATACTCGCCAAGCTCGCAGAAGTCGATGATGGCTTCGCGACGAGCGTTGATTTCAGCATGTGTCATGCCCAGCATCAGGGCATTGGCGGTAATGTTGTCGGCGCCGCTGAGCTCGGGATTGAAGCCGGTGCCCAGTTCAAGCAGGCCGGTAACGCGGCCGTCGATATGGATGTGCCCGGCATCTGGCAGTAGGACGCCGGTCATTAGCTTGAGCAGGGTGGATTTGCCGGCCCCGTTGCGGCCCAGCACGCCCAGCACTTCCCCCTTGCCTACCTGAAAACTGATGCCGTCCAGCGCCACGTGAGTGGTGTGACGGGCGCGGCCGGTGATGGCTTCGCGCAGGCGGTCAACCGGTTTGGCAAACAGCTTGAAGGATTTGTGCAGGTTGCTGACGGTAATCATGGCCAGTGTCTCGTATGAACGGTCCTGAACGGGCCTGGATACAGCCCTGAGCGGTTTTATAGACAGTCTTGAACGGTCTTTTATAAACAGTCACGCAGGTCGCGCTCGGTGCGCTTAAGCAGCCATAGCGCCGTAGCCACTAGCACCACGGACAGTAACACCATGCCAGCCAGACCCACCAGCCCGGGCAGACGCTGATACATGATCAGGTCGCGGTAGGCATCGATCAGCTGAAACAGCGGGTTGTAACGCATGAGCCCTATCACTCCATCAGGCAGGATATCGCTGACGTAAACAATTGGTGTGGTCCAGAACCACACCGGCAGCAGCACAGCCACTGCTTCTTTAATGTCTTTAAGATACACCGCCAGCACTGCCAGCAGCAGGCCCAGGGAGTAGGTAAAGGCCAGCTGGAGGGCGAAAACCAGCGGGACACCCAGCCACCAGACACTAATCGGGAAGTCGATCCACCAGAGGAAAACAGCAAAAAAGCCCATGCTGATGGTGTAAATGACGGCTTCGGCGAGTAGTACCGAGAGCGGTAGTGCCTTAAGCGACACCTTGACCTTAGTGATCAGATTGGCGTGTTCGCTGAACAGGTTGGTAATCGAGCTCAGGCTCTTGGCGAAAGCTGTCCAGGCCAGAATACCGGCAATCAGATAAATGCTATAGGTGTACTGATCGATCTCGGCGCCGAAGCCTTCCAGGCGGGCGCCCATGATTTTGGAGAACACCAGCACGAACACCAGGATGTTAATCAGCGGGGCGATCAACGTCCAAGCTTTGCCGATTATCGAACCTTTATGACGGTCAACAAGCTCCTGGCGGGCCAATAGCCAGATCAATGGCAGCTGGTTGCGCCAGCCTTTCAGGCGCAGGGCGAGAGCAGAAATACTCATGAATTTGGCTCCACAGGCTGCGGCTGCCCCACGGCGAGAGGCGTAGGCTGGTCAGCGAGGATGTGTCCAAGCCACTGCTGAGCGCTGGCCGCCCAGTCATGGTGGGGCATGCCGCGGGAGCCGGCTAGCTCGCCGCTCTGCCAACGCTCAATCCAGGCGGTGAAGTCTTGTGCTAGCTGTTTGGCGTCGTTGGCGCTGAAATAGTCAGCGTGTTCGCCAGCCACTTCGCGGAACACCGGAATATCGCGAGCCAGAATGGGTATGCCGTGATGTGCAGCTTCAATCAATGGTAGGCCGAACCCTTCGCCAAAAGATGCTGCCACTAAGCCATCACAGCTAGTATAGAGGCGTGCCAACAGGGCGTCGCTGGCACCTTCTACCCAATGTAGGCGTAGGTTGTTTTGAGAGTGGCAACATAGGCGACGTGACAAACTATCGACGTCCCAACCTTGCTTACCGACAATGCATAGATTGACCTCGATGCCTTGATCCCAGCAGTTCTCGATAGCCTCCAGTACCTGACAATGACCCTTACGTGGTTCTAGGGTGCCTACCATCAACAGAGTGGGGCCTCTGGGTTGGGTAATGGCTTGCAATAGGTGTTGCTCGTCATGTGCCAGCGGCCCAGCATCCGCACCGGAAAAATCAGCGCCAAGATGAAAGTGCTCCACCCAAGGTGATGAGGGCAGATCTAATGCGGCCAGTTCGTGTCGAACGTTATCGGCAACGGTGGCAGAAACACAGGTAATGCCATCCGCCCGTTCAGCGATACGTTCGAACCAGGTACGCATCCGCTCAGGAGTGTCCTCAGGGAAATATTCTGGCAGATATAGCGGCAGCAGGTCATGCACAGTAAAGTAGCAGCGCACGCCGCGTGCACGCATTTGTTTTAAGGCATCGCCGGCCTGCTCGAGTAGCGGTGGCGCCCACTCAACGCTAACGTAGATGTCGCCAGCACGCGCCTCGCAGGGGCGGTCTGGCACCGGCGGCTCGATGCCCAGCTGATCGCTGGCAAAGCCGCGAGCGAGATGGAAATCATCGCCGCCCCAGCGAATCAGTTCAACACGCCAGCCCGCTGGCGGGTGGCGCAGCAGCTGGTCGGCTAGGCGTCGGGTAACGCGCTCGATGCCGGTCTTGAGGTCGTGCCAGGCAATGGTGCTGATATCAAACAGGATGCGTGGTAGCTGTGTAGGCGCGGTGGTATCCAGCTGGCAGAGTGTCCGTGTAGCTTCCATCAGATCTGGCATGTCCAGCTGCTGTAGCGCCAGGTGACCTGCTAGAGCGTCTGTACGTCGGACTTGATGTTCGCGACGCGTCTGGCCAGCAAAGTTCTCTATGGCTTGATGATAAGCCGCTGCGATGCTTGGGGGATCAAGTGTTTGCGCTACAAATGCCCTGGCAGCCTCTCCTAATACTTGGCGGCTCTCATTGCTCATCACCAAAGAGCGCAGAGAAAGGGATAGCTCGCTTTGCGTAATCAAATCGGGGAGCAGGTTGACGGCTGTGCTGGGCAGTTCTGCGCTACTCCCATGAGCATTAACAATCAAGGGCAAACCTTGCGCCATTGCATCAAAAATAGCGCCTGAAGATTCGCCACGTGACTGCTGACGAAGTTGCACTGCAATATCAGCAGCCTGTAACCACTTGCGATAATCTTCATGAGATACATAGCCGGTAATACGGATGCGCTGGCCACATGGGTGGCGCTTGATACGCTGCGATAGTTGACGACCAAAATCGCCACTATGCTGCGCCCCTACTAACACTAGCTGCACCTTAGCCGCTTCAGCCCAGTCAGCATCTAGCACAGTATTAACAAGAAGATCACTAAGTTTTTTGGGACTAATCCCACCAAAGCTAGCGATAAGGCAAACACTGTCTTCGACACCCAGTGCTTCTCTAGCTTTGCGGCGTAGAGATGACGTGGCGGCACAAGGAAGCTTTCGCAAATGCGGAATAATAGCAGCTTGTTCGCGCCAGGCATCAAGGCGCCAATGTCGGTCTAAATCACGAGCAAAATTTGAGTGATAGATCAACCCAGCCGCTTCATGGGTGACGAAGCTATTAACTGGGTAGGAATCTGGTCCGTGAGGTGTAAGCATGCTTTCATCAGTCATCGCCAACGCACCCGGGAAACCATGATCAATAAACAATTGTTGCCGAAGCCCATCCGGCCAGGTATTACTCTCTTGCAACCACCAAACAACATCGCAAAGGAAAATATCGTGAAGCACCACAACGCCAGGATGGCGTCTTAGCAGCTCAAACTGGCAATTGTGATAAGGCGAGTTGCCAATTTGATAGAGAATACGGTCATAATATTTAGCGTTAGTCGCGAATGTAGCAGCGTCAACTATCTTGAAATGACTCGTTAAGCTGGCAGCAATGGACTCCTGATCGACAACTAAAGTGATGTCGTAATGCTTAGCTAAGACAGGCAGTAGCTCAGCACTATAATTGGCAATTCCTGTAGGTTCTGGCGGCAGCGGTGAAACAAAGGCCAAGCGCAAACGGTTATTCTGTTTGTGTGTGGTGCTAGTCGATAACGGCTGGAGTAACTGCTTCCAAAAATCACGGGGTGGCTGGCCAAAACAGTCAATCATATGAATTTTTTCTGGAGCCAGTCCAGCGATAAGATGCTGTAATGTAATTAAAAAAAATGTTGCATCGACGCTTTTCAATGCCGCTTCATTCGCTTGCGTAACACTATAAATATTGGTTTCTTCAAGCTGGGGCGATAAATACTGGCGAATACGTACTAGGTCTTCATCTTGAAACCCAACAAGTAACAGCCTATCTGCAGTTCTTTTTGTATCAACCAATGCCTCAAACCAACCTTTACCCGAGGGCAGACGCTGGCCAGAAGGATTATCTATGATAAGGAGTGAATGCGTCATGGTTGTCGGTTCCACCGCTGTTGCAGGTCGTCTAGCAAGCGTTTCTGCTGTTCGCCTCTCGCGTCGAAAGTATCCGGCGGGACCTCGTGGATATAGATGCTACCGCCGTGCATAATTCTGAGCACAAGCCTACGCAATCGTGGAACTCTTCTTAAAACACGTTGGCCAGTATACTTTATTCGCGGTGAGCGATTCAGATGGTTGAGCAGGCGCGAAAGCAGATTCTTAACGTAGCGTTTCATCAGCTTCCTTTGCTGTGATGGTAGTTTCAGGGTGAAGTAGCGTCAGCCACTGTGACCAAAAGCGTGTGGCATTGAAGTTGCTGGCCTGCTGACGACAAGCCTTGGGGGACACGGTCTGGCTTTCAAAGCAGGCGAGCCCTTCTAAAAGGCTGGTGGGGGTTTGCTCGGCAAAGAATACTCCGGTGACTTGTTCCCCATGCGACTCATCCCGCACTGTTTCTAAGGCGCCTCCTCGACCATAGGCAATCACTGGTGTGCCGCAAGCCTGCGCCTCTAGCGGCATGATACCGAAGTCTTCTTCTGCTGCAAAAATGAAAGCGCGTGCCTGGCTCAGCAGGTGAGCTAGCTGGGCATTCTCTTGGTAACCGAGCAATTCAATATTTGCGGCACCCTCCGCCATCTTTTCCAGACGTCGACGTTCGGGGCCGTCGCCAACAACTTTGAGATGTCGGATGCCGTCCTCACGAAAAGCCTGAACAATCAAATCTATACGTTTATAGGGCACTAAACGAGATGCCGCCAGATAATAGTCGCCGCGTGGCCCAGTATTGAGCGCAAAGGTATCAAGATTGACCGGCGGGTGAATGATCGTGGCACGCCGTCCGTAATACTTGGCGATACGCTGGGCGACGTTTTCTGAGTTGGCAATGAACTCGTCAACCTGGCTGGCGGTAAAGTAGTCCCATTGGCGCAGCCGCTTGAGCGTACGGCGCACGTAAGTTTTTAGGCCGGGTAACGGCAATTTGGCATCGCGCAAGTAGGCTTCTTTCATGTCCCAGGCATAACGCACTGGCGTGTGGCAATAGCAGATGTGTCGCTGCCCAGGATGAGTTACCACGCCTTTAGCAACACAGTAGCTCGACGAGATCACTAGATCGAAGTCGCGCAGGTTGAATTGCTCAATGGCATAAGGCATCAGCGGCAGATAGTGGCGGAAACAACGTTTGGCCATTGGTAGGCGCTGAATTAGGCTGGTGTGTACGCGATGATCGGCCAGCCGACCACGCTGGTTAACCGGCATGAAATCAACCAGTGTAAAGACCTCAGCCTGAGGAAAGGCCTGCAAAAGCGCATCAAGCACTTTCTCCGCACCACCTTGCACTACCAGCCAGTCGTGCACAATGGCGACGCGTTGGTGCTTGGCCCAGTTCTGCAGGCCGCTCAGCGCCTTGTTCATTGCGCCGATGTTGCAGGGGGCGGGCTGGCTTGCGTGCGGCCATACACATCATCAAAGCGCACGATATCATCCTCACCCAAGTAGCTGCCGGTTTGTACCTCAATTAGTTTGAGAGGTATCTGTCCGGGATTTTCAAGGCGGTGAACCGTGCCCAGAGGAATGTAGGTGGATTCGTCTTCGCTGAGCAGAAAGCTACGCATGTGCTCAATATCACCGTGTCCATCGCCTAGCGTAACCCGAGCTGTGCCAGCGACGACGACCCAGTGTTCCGCTCGGTGATAATGCATCTGCAGAGACAGCTTCTCACCCGGTTTGACGACGATCTCTTTGACTTGAAAGCCTTCCATCTGCACTAGAGTGCGGTAGTGCCCCCACGGACGATAGACCTGCGGTAACGCCTGGCTTTCCTTGCGTTTCTCGCGCTTCAGTGATTCGACGATAGTTTTGATGTTCTGAGCACAATGGCGGTCAGCCACCAGTACGGCATCTTCAGTTTCAACCACAATAAGATCTTGCACGCCGACGGTGGTGACTAAACGCGAGTGGCTGTGCACTAAGCTATTGCTGGTGTCATGTAGCATGACATCGCCACGCACGGCGTTGTTCTGTACATCGTTGGCCGAATGAAGCTCGAAAATAGCATCCCATGCTCCGATATCGCTCCAGCCTGGGTCCATGGGAACAACAGCTGCTCGTGTCGTTTGTTCCATGACGGCGTAGTCAATAGAGTCGCTACGGCATGCTTCAAGGGCGTCGGCATCAAACCGCACAAAATCGAGATCTTCGTGGCGACCATTGAACGCCGCTTGGCACGCTTGTGAGATATCCGCTGCGCAAGCTTCCAGCTCTTCCAAATAGCGGTCAGCGCGGAACAGGAAGATGCCGCTATTCCACAGATAAGCACCACTATCGAGATACACTTGTGCTCGTTCAACATCAGGCTTTTCAACAAACGCATCAACGTTATAGCCTGAATCGAGAGGTTCGCCACGGCGGATATAGCCGTAGCCGGTATGCGGTTGACTTGGTTCAATGCCAAACGTCACCAGATAACCTTGCTCGGCTAATGGGCGACTGTTTTCTACGGCGTCACGGAACGCCTGTGGGTCGACAATAACATGGTCGGCCGGCATGACCAGCAGCAATGTATCCGGCTGCTGTAAAGCGACTTGCTGGGCAGCCAGAGCTACCGCTGGCGCAGTATTGCGAGCACAGGGTTCGAGCAGGATTTTATCAGCATCTATAAGGGCAGATTGTAGCTGCTCGGCTACCAAAAATCGGTGTGCCTCATTGCAGACAACCAGTGGCCCACGAATATTGCTCATGCCAGTTAACCGCAGAGCGGATTCTTGAAGCAGGCTGTACTCGTTAGAATTGAAGCACTGAAATTGCTTGGGGTACTGCTCGCGAGATACCGGCCAAAGTCGGGAGCCAGACCCACCGGACAGGATGACAGGAATGAGCGGGGCACTCTTACTGTGAGTCAGTGAGTTCAAACAAAGGCTCCTTGCCAAAAGTCGGCTATTGAACATGGTAAGGTAGTCGGCTGATGGCGAGGATAATAGCACTCATTCGCGCGCATAGCAGCCGTCCCAATGGTTATGATTGAGTGGGTTAAGTGGCTATTCAAAATTTATCGTGCGCTCAGACCCGTAGCCGTCGAGTAGG
>NZ_JBQDJZ010000038.1:0-24202 GCF_052095765.1 Halomonas sp. | reverse complement strand
CAAGCAGCGCTGATGATGGATCGCCGCGATGGTCCATGCCGATTTTATCGACTTCGTCGAGCAGAAACAGAGGGTTCTTGACCCCGGCTTTGCTCATGCGCTGGATCATCTTACCCGGCAAAGAGCCGATATAGGTGCGCCGATGGCCGCGAATCTCGGACTCATCACGCACGCCACCCAGCGCCAGACGCACGTACTTGCGGTTGGTAGCACGGGCAATTGACTGCCCCAGCGAGGTCTTGCCAACGCCGGGCGGCCCCACCAGACACAGTACCGGCCCCTTGAGCTTCTTGACGCGCTTCTGCACCGCCAGGTACTCAAGTATGCGCTCTTTCACCTCTTCCAGGCCGTAGTGATCCTCATCCAGAACTTTCTGGGCATGCACCAGGTCATGGCGAATGCGGCTGCGTTTTTTCCACGGTACCGCCACCAACCAGTCCAAGTACGAGCGCACCACCGTGGCCTCGGCGGAGTTCGGTGACATCATTTTCAGCTTGCCCAATTCCTGGATGGCCTTGTCTTTGGCCTCCTTGGGCATGCCTACGTCTTCAATAGCTTTTTCGTACTTCTCAGCCTCGTTGGGCACGTTATCAAGCTCACCCATTTCCTTCTGGATAGCTTTCATCTGCTCATTGAGATAGTACTCTCGTTGAGATTTTTCCATCTGCTCCTTAACGCGCGCCCGGATGCGCTTCTCGACTTGGAGCAGATCTATTTCGGACTCAATAAGCGCCATCAGATGCTCGATGCGATCCCGCACCCGATCCATCTCCAGCAGCTCCTGCTTGTCGCTGATCTTGAGCGATAGGTGCGCACAGATAGTATCCACCAGCCGACTGGGA
Organism: Halomonas sp.; assembly: GCF_052095765.1. GTDB lineage: Bacteria > Pseudomonadota > Gammaproteobacteria > Pseudomonadales > Halomonadaceae > Halomonas. Next base: position 23,360 of record NZ_JBQDJZ010000038.1, on the reverse strand, counting down.
TCTTCGATTCCCGACAGCGAGTTAAGCACTTCATTGGGCACTTTCTTGGACATCTTGACGTACTGCTCAAACTGATTGAGCAGTACGCGAACAAGCGCGTCCTGTTCGCGCTCACTGAGCGGCTCGCTTTCGCGAAGCACCACGTCAGCGCGGCTATAGTCATTTTCGGCATGGATAATATGCCGGATGTCGGCCCGCGATTCACCTTCAATCAGCACTTTGACGGTGCCATCGGGCAGCTTTAGCAACTGCATGATTTCGGCCACGGTGCCTATTGAAAACAGATCCTGGTTATCAGGCTCGTCCTCGCTGGCTTCACGCTGTGCTACCAGCAATACGCGCTTGTCGCCTTCCATTGCGGCATCAAGCGCCTGTATGGACTTTTCGCGGCCAACGAACAGCGGAATAACCATTTGCGGATATACGACCACATCCCGCAACGGTAAAAGGGGAAGACTCAGGGTCTTTTCATCATTCTGCTGCATCGCAGACCTACCTCGAGCAAATCGTTGGAGTTACCTAGGGTGTGGGGGCGACACGCCAACAATACAAGCTGGATATCTGCGCGGAACCAAAAAAGGGCCGCCGCAGCAGCCCTGTATCTTGTGGCGTGTCGATATCCTAATGTCGCTGCGCGTCAGGGATGACATTCAACCACTGGTGCCGTCACTGCGCGCGTCGTCTTCGTGTTCGTCACTGTCGCTGGAAGCGGTACTTTTCTTGGCACTTTTCTTGGTGCTCTTCCTGGCGCTCTGATTCTCGTTTGGCTGGCTATAGATCAGCAACGGCTCACTTTCACCGGCAATCACAGAGCTGTCAATGACGACCTTGCTGACGCCCTCCATGGAAGGAATCTCGTACATGGTATCAAGCAGAACGCTTTCCATGATCGAGCGTAGACCGCGCGCGCCGGTCTTGCGGGTCATGGCCTTGACGGCAACCGCACGCAGCGCATCATCACGGAACTCGAGCTCAACATCCTCCATATCAAACAGCCTCTGATACTGTTTGACCAATGAATTCCTGGGCTCGGTAAGAATCTGAACCAGCGCGTCTTCCGTCAGTTCAGCCAAGGTGGCGATAACCGGCAGGCGGCCGACAAACTCTGGGATAAGGCCAAACTTAACCAGGTCTTCAGGTTCCACCTCGGCCAATAACTCGCCCACACCTCGGGTCTCGTCCTTACTCTTAACCTCAGCACTGAAGCCGATACCACCCGTCTCGGAGCGGTCGCGAATTACTTTATCGAGTCCAGCAAAAGCGCCACCAACGATAAACAGCATGTTGTTGGTATTCACCTGCAGGAACTCCTGCTGCGGGTGCTTACGGCCGCCCTGGGGGGGAATCGATGCGGTTGTCCCTTCGATCAGCTTGAGCAAGGCCTGCTGGACACCCTCACCTGAGACGTCGCGAGTAATCGAGGGGTTGTCAGACTTACGCGAGATCTTGTCAATCTCGTCGATGTAGATGATGCCACGCTCGGCCTTTTCCACATCGTAGTCGCACTTCTGCAGCAGCTTCTGAACGATGTTCTCGACATCCTCACCCACATAACCAGCTTCGGTGAGGGTCGTGGCATCGGCAATGGTGAAGGGCACATTGAGCAGTCGCGCCAGCGTCTCGGCCAGCAGCGTTTTCCCACTGCCTGTCGGGCCGATCAGCAGGATGTTGGACTTGCCAAGTTCCACTTCGTCCTTGTCGACGTAACGCAAACGCTTGTAATGGTTATAGACAGCCACCGACAACACCATCTTGGCGCGGTCCTGACCTATCACATAGTCATCAAGTGTCTGGCGAATATCACGCGGAACAGGCAGGCGCTCCTCGTCGCTCTCGGCGTCGGCATCGAGAACTTCCTCGCGAATGATGTCGTTACACAAATCGACACATTCATCGCAAATATACACGGACGGACCGGCAATCAGCTTGCGGACTTCATTCTGGTTCTTGCCACAGAACGAGCAGTACAGCAGTTTGCCTTCGTCATCCTTGTCTTTGCCGTCAGCCATTTAGCGTACCTCTGTTAACAACGGCGGCCACAGGCCGCCGGTCTATACGTCGTAAATCATGATCAATTCACGCTATCAGGATGCGGGCCGCTTATCCAGCACAGCGTCGATCAGGCCATATTCTGTCGCCTGCTCGCCGTTCATGAAGTTGTCGCGGTCGGTATCCCGGGCGATAGTCTCAATCTTCTGGCCGGTATGTTGCGCCAAAATCTGGTTGAGACGATCACGAATACCCAGTATTTCTCGAGTATGGATCTCGATATCAGACGCCTGTCCCTGATAGCCCCCCAGCGGTTGATGAATCATCATCCGCGAGTTGGGCAGACAGTAGCGCTTCCCGGCAGCACCACCAGCCAGCAATAGTGCGCCCATGCTGGCTGCCTGACCGATACAGACGGTCGAGACATCCGGCTTGATGAACTGCATGGTGTCATAAATTGACATGCCTGCAGTAACTGCACCACCCGGCGAGTTGATGTACAGATGGATATCCTTGTCAGGATTTTCCGACTCCAGGTATAGCAGCTGGGCAACCAGCAGGTTAGCCGTGTAGTCCTCGACCGGGCCCACCAGAAAAATCACACGCTCCTTGAGCAGACGCGAGTAGATATCATACGACCTCTCGCCACGGGCACTCTGCTCAACTACCATCGGCACAAGGCCGCCAGCAGACTGAATATCAAACGCGTTGCTCATCGAGATAGTGTCCTTGCATCCAGTGACTGATAACAATGCCTGGCGCATCCAGACAGACGTCCGGGTGCGCCGCTCGCATCAGACTCAGGCGCTTTCGCCTTCAGCCTCGTCTTCCTCAGTATCGCCAGCCTGCTTCTGGGCAGCAGCCAGCGCTTCCTGGTAAGTCATGTTCACGTCTTTCACGCTGGCCTGACCCAGCAACACGTCAACGGCCTTTTCTTCAAGTACCGCGGACTTGACCTGAGTTTTCATCTCCTCGTTGGACAGATAATGCTCAACGACCTGCTCAGGCTCTTCGTACTGCTTGGCCAGATCCTGAACCTTAGCCTTGATCTCGTCATCGCTGGCGTCTAGCTCGTGAGCCTTGATGACCTCAGCAAGCAGCAAGCCAACCTGAACACGAGTTTTTGCCTGCTCAGCAAAGAGCTCATTGGGCAGCTGGCTGACGTCAAAGTCTTCGCCAAGCCCAAACTGCTGGGCTGCCTGACGCTTGAGACCATCAGTCTCCTGCTGAACCAGGGCCTGCGGCACAGGAATCTCGTTGGCTTTCTGCAGGGCGTCGAGCACCTGTTGCTTGACCCGGTTATCGACCGCCTGAGCCGCCTCACGACGCATGTTATCGCCGATCTCGCTGCGCAGCTTAGCCACATCACCGTCTTCAACGCCGAAGTTCTTGACGAACTCTTCGTCAACCTCAGGAAGTGACTGCCCTTTTACAGCATGGACCTTGACCTTGAAGGTCGCTTCCTGACCTGCCAGATTCTCGGCCTGATAGTCTTCCGGGAAGGTAACCTTGATCTCTTTATCGTCACCAGCACTAGCGCCGATCAGCTGCTCTTCAAAACCTGGAATAAAGCTGCCGGAGCCAATCACTAGGTCATGCCCTTCTGCACTTCCACCTTCAAAAGGCTCATCACCCAAGAAGCCTTGGAAGTCGATATTGAGCTGGTCGCCATCTTCAGCGGCGCGCTCGACCTCTTCCCAGCCGGCATTCTGCTTGCGTAGCGTTTCGACCATCTCGTCGACATCAGCATCGGTGATCTCGACTACTGGACGCTCCACCTCGGTACCCTCGATGGAAGCCAGCTCAACTTCCGGGTACACCTCGATAATAGCGACAAACTCAAGATCTTTACCGGTCTCGTTGACGCTGGCCTCAATCTGCGGATAACCCGCCGGATTCAGCTCCTGCTCGGTGATGGCACGCACGTAGTGCTCACGCATCGCCTCACCAACGACCTCGTTACGCACTTCTGAGCCGTAGCGCTTGGTGACTTCGGACATGGGCACCTTACCCTTGCGGAAGCCATCGATGCGAACATTCTTGGCGGCATCCTTGAGACGAGCGCTGACGGCTTCATCAATCTGGGCTGCCGGCACCTGAACTTTGACACGGCGTTCTATCTGGGAGGTCGTATCGACGGAAACTTGCATGAAATGTCCTCTACCGACGGGGGCGTGAATCAATTGACGTATGTATGAAGGAGGGGATTCTATGAATCCCGAGCGCCAGTGGCAAGCTCAGACCTGCACCAACGCGATAATAGATAGGGTTGGCTGACCAAAAAATCAAGGGATAACGCATCGGGCAACACATCATTTGTCATCTTACCCGCTGCAAACAGAGAAGCACACCTAAGCGCGTTATCAACCAAGTTGGCAACGTCAGACTCAGTAAGTAAACAAAGCTGGAAATGACAGGAAGATCAAGAAATGGGGTGGGTGATGGGGATCGAACCCACGACAACCGGAACCACAATCCGGGGCTCTACCACTGAGCTACACCCACCACAATAGAGAAAGTAGAGATACGAGCATGAGGAAGAATACAGTGTCATTAGCTGGGGTGGGTGATGGGGATCGAACCCACGACAACCGGAACCACAATCCGGGGCTCTACCACTGAGCTACACCCACCATTAAAAGCAGACATGCTGATTCTTTACACTCGATCCTGCTTGGCTTTTCTTCAGACCCGACTCAGCGAACCACACTGGACCCATGTAAGCTATGGCGCGCCCAGCAGGACTCGAACCTGCAACCTACGGCTTAGAAGGCCGTTGCTCTATCCGGTTGAGCTATGGGCGCGCATCAGGCCTAAGCCTTTCTACACCGCTTAACAAACACAGCCAAGAGGGTAAGCCCGTTCTTGCCATGTGCTTGTGGTCGGGGTGGAGGGATTCGAACCCCCGACATCCTGCTCCCAAAGCAGGCGCGCTACCAGACTGCGCTACACCCCGACGGCTTTTGCACAACACCAAAGCTTCTGAACAGAGCCTTGCCAAGCGATGCGTATTCTACGTATCTGATTTCATACGTCAAGCCCTATTTTCTTTGTCGCCTAATCCCGTCGCGTATCAGCCTTATTTCCCGTGACTCCCTGCACCTATACCAGACTGTTCGAAAACAGCGCCCCTTTGCCTTACGCGCACAGCGTGCGAAAATCATCAACCTTCAGGTGCTTTGCCGCGACATATCCTGCGTAGCTCAGCACCAGCAACGCCCACCAGAGGAAGTGTAATGACCGCCCAACTGATCGATGGCAAATCGATTGCTGCTCAGGTTCGCCAGCAAGTAAAACTTCAAGTGCAGGCTCGCCGCGACGCCGGCGGACAGACTCCTGGGCTGGCCGTTGTGCTGGTCGGTGACGATCCTGCTTCTGCTGTCTATGTGCGCCATAAGCAGAGTGCCTGCGAACAGGCCGGTATCCACTCGTTCATGCATCGCCTGCCAGCCGAGACAACCCAGCAGGCGCTCGAGTCGCTGGTCGACTCTCTTAACAGCAACCCGGAAGTTCACGGTATTCTGGTCCAGCTGCCGTTACCCGAACACCTGGACGAGCGCCCTATTCTGGAGCGAATTTCGCCTGTGAAAGATGTCGACGGCTTCCACCCTTACAACCTGGGACGCCTGGCACAGCGCCTTCCCCTACTGCGCCCCTGTACGCCGAAAGGCGTCATCACCCTGCTACAGCATACCGGGCTTAAGGTTCGCGGCCTCAACGCCACCGTGGTGGGTGCGTCCAACATTGTGGGCCGCCCCATGGCGCTGGAGCTGGTTCTGGCCGGATGCACCACCACAGTCTGCCATCGCTTCACCCATGATCTTGAAGAGCACGTGCGTCGCGCGGAGCTTCTTGTGGTTGCGGTGGGCAAGCCAGGCCTGGTCAAGGGGGAGTGGGTTCGCGACGGCGCCATCGTTATTGACGTGGGGATCAACCGCCAGCCTGACGGCAGCCTGGTTGGCGACGTAGAGTTTGAGCCAGCCGCCCAGCGCGCCAGCTACATCACGCCAGTACCCGGCGGCGTTGGCCCCATGACGGTAGCTTCCCTGCTGGAGAATACCCTGTGGGCTGCCGAGACTCAGGGCGCCAAGCAACACGCCTAACGGCTCCGCGACAAACTGGCCAAATGGCCAGTCTGCGCCCGGCTCAGCTATACTGCGGCCCCACCATGTTTCCACTGATTTCTTTCAACTAATATCTATCCAATAAATCCATGAGGTGTTGTCATGAACGACAAGATGAACGTCGAAAGCTTCAACCTGGACCACACCAAGGTAAAAGCGCCCTATATCCGTCTGGCCGATGTCAAGAAAGGCGAGCACGGTGACATCATCCACAAATACGACATGCGCATATGCCAGCCCAACAAGGACCACATGCAGATGCCAGCTCTACACTCGCTGGAGCACCTCATGGCCGAACTGTCGCGCAATCATACGGATAAAATCGTCGATATCAGTCCCATGGGCTGTCAGACCGGTTTCTATATCGCACTACTCAACCACGACGATTACGACGCAGTGCTTAGCCTTGTCCAGGACACCCTGAAAGACGTATTAGCAGCGACCGAGGTGCCTGCCTGTAACGAAATTCAGTGCGGTTGGGCGGCAAGCCATAGCCTGGACGGCGCCAAAGAGATTGCCCAGGGGTTTCTGAGCAAACGCGATGAATGGCATCTGGTTTTCGGTGACCAGACCTGATGATGAAACGCATCGGAATTATCGGCGCCATGCCCCAAGAGGTTGCATCCCTTGCCAGCATGCTTGAGAACAGCACAACCGAGGTTCACGCAGGCTCAACCTTTCATCAGGGATACCTGCACGGCGTAGAGGTGATGGTCCTGCAATCAGGCATTGGCAAGGTCAACGCCGCAGTGGGCGCAACGCTGATGCTGGAGAGATTCCAGCCTGACGCCATTATCAATACTGGGTCTGCCGGTGGCTTTGGTGAAGGGCTGGAAATTGGTGATATCGTTGTCTCTAGCGAAATACGTCATCACGACGTTGACGCCACCGCCTTCGGCTACGTCCACGGCCAGGTGCCGCAGATGCCGGAAGCTTTCCTGCCCGACGAGCGACTGGTAAGCACGGCGCGCGAATGCATCCAGGAACTCGGTGAAGTGCGTGTGGCAGAAGGCCTGATTGCTACGGGCGACGTGTTCATGGCCTGCCTCGAGCGCGTCGCCCAGACTAGGGCACTGTTCCCGGAGATGGTCGCCGCTGAAATGGAAGCCGCTGCCATCGCCCAGGTGTGCTATCTCTACGACTGTCCCTTTGTGGTAACTCGCGCGCTGTCAGACATCGCTGGCAGCGAAGACAACCACTTGTCTTTTGACACCTTTCTGGAAACAGCCGCTGAGCATTCAACCCGCATGGTCAGCGCCATGGTCAAACGGCTCGGTGCTGCCTGACGCGTTGCTGAAGACTCACACCGCCGCCGCTATGCGGCGGCTTCGTCTGGCGCCCAGTAAAGGTACGCTTTCTACTCTTTGACTGCCCACGCCATACGCTCGCCGGCGCGCAGCGGAATAATACGCTCATTTCCTGTATAGGGAAGATCCGCCGGCATAGTCCAGGGCTTACGCGCTAAGGTGATGGTATCGGCGTTGTACGGCAGGCCGTAAAAGTCCGGCCCAGCATGACTGGCAAAGTATTCCAGCCTGTCGATAGCATCGACGCTGTCAAACGCCTCGGCATAGAGCTCAATAGCTGCAGGCGCTGTGTAAGCACCAGCGCAGCCACAGGCGCTTTCCTTAGCACTTTGTGCATGGGGAGCGCTATCAGTACCTAGGAAAAACTTTGCTGAACCGCCTATTGCGGCCTCCAACAGCGCCTGACGATGGCTTTCACGCTTGAGAATTGGCAGGCAGTAATAGTGCGGCTTAATGCCTCCCACCAGCATATGATTACGGTTATAAAGCAGATGGTGAGCGGTAATGGTGGCCGCCACATTAGCCGGTGCACCGGCGACAAAGCGCGCGGCATCAGCTGTGGTGATATGCTCGAATACCACCTTGAGCCCAGGATGGCGCTCGAGCAATGGCTTGAGCACGCGCTCGATAAACACGGCCTCGCGATCAAAAATATCGATTTGCGCATCAGTAACCTCACCATGCACCAGCAGCGGCATTTCAAGCCTTGCCATGGTAGCGATGGCTTCATCACAAAGCATGATGTCCGTCACACCCGAGTCAGAGTTGGTGGTCGCACCAGCCGGATACAGCTTCACCGCCTTAATCAGCCCAGTGCTGTGTGCTTGTTCAATATCTACCGCCGTGGTGTGGTCGGTCAGGTACAACGTCATCAACGGCTCAAAGCTCACTGACGAGGGCAACGCGGCCAGAATTCGCTCACGATAGGCCAACGCCTGGGCAGCTTGGGTCACTGGCGGCGTGAGATTCGGCATAATGATCGCACGCCCCATCTGGCGCGCGCTGGCCTCAGCTACTGCTGCAAGGGCGTCATCGTCGCGCAAGTGGAGGTGCCAATCGTCCGGGCGGGTTAGGGTAATCGAGTTCACAGCGGGTCCTGTATCAGCGGTGGGGTCGCGGCCACAGTATACCCTATTGCGCCCGTATCCCGAGTTCACAGACGCTCGTCATGCACGGTTCATTTGCCGTATCATCGCTTGATTGATCATGCGTGAGGAAAACATGCCTAAAGTACGTCAATACGCCGACAGCGTAGCCAGCCTTGCTGGCCTGATGTGGCTGGTACTATATTGGTCGATTTGGTACTCGGTGTCATATGACCGTGTGGAACCAGCGTTGATCGCACTGCTGGTTGTCGCGGCCGCTACCCTGTTCAGCAGTGTCTATCGCCCTGTCCGCGTCATGCTGGGCAGATACCACGTCCGCAAGCGGCGCACTGAGATGTGGATGCATATCCTCGCCCTGCCTATCACCCTTGCCTTTCTGTTGGCCGTACTGGTCGACTATCTGCTGTTTCCGGTCGAGGGCGCCAACAAGATGCTGCTGTTCTGCGTGCTGGCCACTGCTGGCTGGCTGGTGTTCGTGGCAACCCTGCTGGTCAAGCTGACCGCACACGCTTTTTCTTCTTCGAGGTCTTCTTCAAGCTCTTCTTCGACGTCATCCTCAAAACCCTGATGACTCCTGATAGCCCCGCTTATATCACTCCTGGAGTAGCTAGCGGACTCAGACCCGGTCGCGCATGAGCCTGAATCCGCCGGCTCTCAGAAACGATCGATACGGAACGGCTGCATATCCACTTCCGGCGCTTCGCCATCCATCATCTGTCCAAGCAGGCGCCCGGTGGCTGGCCCAAGTGTAAAGCCCTGGTGGCCATGCCCAAAAGCGCACCATAGTCCCTTGTGATTGATGGCTGGGCCGATGACCGGCTTCATGTCAGGAATACAGGGGCGGGCGCCCTTCCAGGCCTCCACATCCAGTGGCTCGGCCAGCGGATACAAGGTGCGCGCCTTGGCTTCTGCAGCGGCCAACTGGCGCAGATGCGGTGGAGCCTCCTGCTGCTCAAGCTCTGCCCCCGTGGTCAGACGAATCCCTGATTTCATGGGCGCCAGCAGAAATCCTGACTCGGCATCCATGATCCAATGATTGAGCTGAGCACCCTGCTGGCTGCCGTAATGCATGTGGTAGCCGCGCTTAGCAAACAGCGGCACCGAATAACCCAGCGGTTCCAGCCAGCGCTTGGACCAGGGCCCCATGGCCAGCACCACATCATCGGCATGCAGCTCACCGTGGTCGGTAGTCACCTTCCAACCCCCACCCTCTTGGTCAAGCGCCAAGATGTCTGCCTGCATGACCTTGCCGCCTTCTTTTTCGAAGGCCTGAGCGTAAGCCAGCACCAGATCACCAGGGCTTTCTACCGTCCAGGAGTTCTGCCAGTGGATAGCTCCTACCAGCGCAGGATCAAGGTGCGGTTCCTTCTCAGACAGCGCCTTGGCGTCAAGCACCGAGAATTCCACCCCGTAACGATCGCGGAGTATCTCTGCTTTCTTGACGCGCTCAGCCAGTTTCTTTTCCGTGCGATAAAGCTCAAGCCAGCCATCACGACGTACCAGTGACTCGGCATCGGCAGCCTCGATCATCGGCCCATGCGCATCCAACGACATCTGGATCAGCGTGGCCCACTCTTCAACAATCTTCTGATAACGACTACCGCCTGAGTTATGCCAATACTTGAGTAGCGGCACTGCGGCCTTGAACATGCCTTTGACGCGATATCGGATATCAATCTCGCGATTTGGCAAAACACGCAACATGGTGCGCAGATCCTGCGGGAAGGCATAGGGCTCAACCGCTTCGCGCTGGATGATCCCGGCATTGCCAAACGAGGTTTCACGCCCTGGCTCCCTGCGGTCTATCAGCGTTACCGAGTGCCCCCGGCGAGCTAGATGCCAGGCCGCTGAAACGCCAACCATACCAGCGCCAAGAACGATGATCTCTCGGGCCATCCTGCACCTCCAAAATGTGGGTATAAATATATCGTCCGGAATGGTCCTGCCGTGTTACCGAGCGTCAGAACACTCGCTCAGTAACAGACAGCCAACATGACATACTGCTATCTTGTACTCGGATATCATAGCGATAACCATCTCGCTCATCGAGCTGTATTCGCATCCTCAGACAGCAGAATTTTCCTGTATTTACACCTCAATACAGCATGATTTTACGGAGCCTGCATGCCGCTTTTCAATGATCACCTGACCTCTTCCGGCCCCAGCAACCCCTTTCCTGGCGTTCGCGTGCTTGAGCGCCGGCTGGGGCATGAGATACCGCATCAGCTGGGATCCAATGAAGGCCTGGATATGCCACACAGCGCCCTGCGCCGCCACTTTGGTGACGACATGGCCAAGCACGTCTACTCCTACGGTGACAGCGAGGCACTTGGCATCCGACAGCGGCTGGTCAATCAGCACGGATTTGCACTCGATGAGCTGCTAGTCGATGCGGGCTGCGACAGCCTGCTGGCCTTGGTACTTCGTGCGACATGCCGCTCAGGCGACTGCGTGGTTGCCACTGCGGGCACCTACCCCACATTTGCCTATTTCGCACGCGGCCAGGGCTGCCAGCTGATTGAAACCCGCTACGATCAGACAAGCCCCTCGCTCACACATCCTGAACGTACGGGGCTAGCTCCCGACCTGGCCGCGCTGGCCGACAGCGCAAGTCGACAGGGTGCCCGGCTGGTGTATCTAGCCAACCCCGATAACCCCAGCGGCCACCTGCACAGCGACGCTGACATCACCCAGCTGCGCGCTGCGCTACCTGATGACTGCTGGTTGCTGCTTGACGAGGCCTACAATGACTTCCGGCTGGATGCCGAGCGTCCGGGAGCAAATCAGGCCATGGCCGGCGTGATCCGCTGTCGCACCCTATCCAAGGCGCATGGACTGGCCGGGCTACGGGTCGGCTATGCCATTGCTGAACCCGAGGTGCTGGCTGTGTTGATGAAAGTACGTATCCACTACGCGGTTTCGACACTGTCCCAGGCGGCGGCTGAGGTGGTGCTCGACCATCCTGAGGAGACCCGCGACCACATCACGGCCGTGCAGCACCGCCGTGATACCCTCATCGCCCAGCTGGAAAGCCTCGGTGCCGATGTGCTCCCAAGTGCCACCAATTTTGTTGCCCTGCGCCTGCCCAGCGTCGAACTTGCCGATCGCGTTCACCGCGACATGCTCAGCGCCGGACGACTGATCGCCAGAGCCGCACACCCTGACCTGGGGCGCCTGCTGCGCATCACCGCTCTTGAAGACGCACTGTCACCGGGAATGCTAGAGCCGCTTGAACGCGTGCTGTAATTGCTCTGCTGCGACTGAAACACACAATGGGCCAACCCACTGATGATCTGCCACATGACGCAGCCCTGTGTTAGCCTTTGCCACTGTCATCGGCCAGCTACGCCCCTGGAGTACCGGCTTGAAACTGCTCAATCTGTCATTTGACGGTAAAGCTCACTGTTACCTGCTGGCGCATTGCCGGGAGCTAACCCCCCCACTCCAGCTGAGTGCTACCAGTACAACCGAAGTTTTTGAATCGGTCGCCAGCAGCCGCTTCTTCCTGTCACCCGACGACACAGTTCTCGCTAAGGTAGTCCCCGACAAGTTCGACAGGACAACACAACCATTAAAGTGGCTGGGACGTGACTATCTGGAAAAGCGTGGGCTGTTCCAGTTCGACGCGCGCAAGGAATACCGCTGTGGCCGCATCCTGCAACACATGGGATTGGCAACGCCGCGATATTACGGCTGGGGTATTTCACTGAATCCATTCAACCGCAACGCCTCGCTGCTATTGATGGAGCACATCCGCGATGCGCGCCCCGGCGGCGCGGTATTTGAAACGCTGGACCAGCAGCAACGCCTGGCGCTTCTTGACACCCTGTGCCAAGACATTGCGCATATCGCCCGCCACGGCTATGCACTTCGCGACCTGCACTACAACAACCTGCTGATAACGAACGACGACAAGCTGATCTGGATCGACACTCATTTACGCCGCTTGCCGCAGCCTCATGATGAGCGCTGGGCCGCGATCAAACGCTCGCTGAACGCTTCAAAGTTAGGCGGCGATACCTATCAGCAGTACGCATTACACCAGCTGCGCGTGCTGCTTGACACGCAGCCTGATCGCTTAAACTAAGCGGTGTCGGTATCGCCACCGGTCCATCCTCATCGACCATCAGTGGGCTTCGAATATCCAGCTGGTACCTTCTCGGGAATCCTTGAGCACAATACCAAGGGCAGCCAACTCGTCGCGGATGGCGTCAGCCCCGGCGAAATCCCTTGCTTTCTTTGCCGCGTCACGCTCAGCAATTTTTGCCTGAATCTCTTCTTCCGTGAGTGGTAGCCCAGAGGCCTCTGCCTTGAAAAACGCCTCTGGCGGCTGCTGAAGCAGCCCCAGCACACCGGCCAGCCTTTTCAGCTCAGCCGCCAATGCCGGTGCAGCGCCAGGCGACTCCTTCTTGGCGCGATTGAGCTCGCGAACCAAATCAAACAGCACCGAAAGCGCACCTGGCGTATTGAAGTCGTCAGCCATGGCAGCATGGAAGCGCTCAGCGTAGTTTGACGCCTCAGCAGCAGCACCGACTTGTTCAACCTCCGACAGATCAACCCCATCCAGCGCGCTGTAGAAGCGCTCTAGCGACTTGCGTGCACCCACCAGCGACTCCGCAGCGTAGTTGATGGCGCTGCGATAGTGGCTGGCAACCAATAGGTAACGCACCACCTCCGGCGCGTGATGCTCCAGCACTTCGCGGATGGTGAAAAAGTTGCCCAACGACTTGGACATTTTTTCCTGATCCACCCGCACTGCGCCGGCATGCATCCAGGTGTTCACAAACGGCTTGCTGTTGGCTGCCTCGCTCTGGGCGATCTCGTTTTCGTGGTGTGGAAAGGTCAGATCCGGGCCACCGCCATGAATATCAAAGGTCTCGCCCAGGCAGCACTTGGACATGGCTGAGCATTCGATATGCCAGCCGGGACGACCTTCACCCCAAGGTGACGGCCAGCTGGCCTCTCCGGGTTTCGCGGCCTTCCAAAGCACAAAATCCAGGGGGTCTTCCTTGTGCTCACCGACCTCGATACGAGCGCCGGCACGCATCTCGTCCACATCGCGATTGTTGAGCTTGCCGTACTCTTCGAACTTGCGCACCCGGTAATAGACATCACCATTATCCGCCGCGTAGGCAAAGCCCTTGGCAATCAACGTTTCGATCATGGCAATAATCTCTGCCACATGATGGGTGGCGCGCGGCTCCTGATCCGGAGGCAACACACCCAGGCGCGCCTCATCTTCATGCATCGCTTCGATCATGCGGCCCGTCAGAGCGCCGATGGATTCGCCATTTTCTTCAGCGCGCTTGAGAATCTTATCGTCGATGTCAGTGATGTTGCGCACATAGGTCACTTCATACCCGCGTTCACGCAGGTAACGGGTAATAACATCGAAAGCCACCATCACCCGAGCATGGCCCAGGTGGCAGTAGTCATACACCGTCATGCCGCAGACATACATGCGTACCTTGCCAGGCTCCAGCGGCACGAAAGGCGCTTTGCGCCGCGTCATGGTGTTATAGATCTGCATGCTCATCCTTCTCAACCCTTCTTCTTGATCTTTGCCCAGCTGTCGCGCAGCCCCACGGTGCGGTTAAATACCAGCTTGCCGTCGGTACAGGCGTGACGGTCAGCACAGAAATACCCCAGGCGCTCGAACTGGTAACGGCTTTCAGGCTGGGCGCCAGCCAGACTGGGCTCGGCCATGCCCTGCACAACCACCAGCGACTCAGGGTTCAAATGATCAAAGAAGTCGGCGTCTTTATCGCGGTCCGGCTGCTCCACAGTGAACAGATTGTCATAGAGACGCACCTCGACTGGCAGCGCATGGCTGGCGCTGACCCAGTGAATCACACCTTTGACTTTGCGGCCTTCCGGGTTCTTGCCCAAGGTGTCGAAATCCACTGAGCAGTGCAGCTCGGTAATCTCACCGTTATCGTCCTTGATGAAGTCGTCACAGCGGATTACATAGGAGTTGCGCAGGCGTACTTCCTTACCCGGTGTCAGGCGGAAGAATTTCTTTGGCGCGTCTTCCATGAAGTCGTCACGGTCGATATACAGCTCGCGACCAAACGGAATCTGCCGCACACCCATGTCTTCACGCGCGGGGTGGCCAGGCACCTCATAAACTTCCTGGTGGTCCTCTGCGACGTTGGTCAGCACGATCTTCACGGGGTTAAGCACGCACATGGCACGCGGCGCGTTATCTTCGAGGTCGGCACGGATAGCATGGGTCAGCATGGCAATATCCACCACGCCACTGTCGGCCCGGGTCACGCCGATCATGTCGCAGAACTTGCGGATGGCCGCTGGCGTATAACCGCGACGGCGCAGGCCCGAGATGGTCGGCATGCGCGGGTCATCCCAACCATCGACGATGTTTTCATCAACCAGCAGCTTGAGCTTGCGCTTGGAGGTCAGAGTATACCCTAGCTTGAGCCGCGCAAATTCGATCTGACGCGGCCTGGCCGGTACCGGCAGGTTATCCAGAAACCACTCATAGAGTGGTCGGTGATCCTCAAACTCCAGCGTACAGATCGAGTGTGTGATGCCCTCAATGGCATCCGACTGGCCGTGGGTGAAGTCGTAGGACGGGTAGATCTTCCAGGTAGTGCCGGTCTGATGGTGCTCGGCATGACGCACCCGGTACAGAATCGGGTCGCGCAGGTTGATATTGGGCGAGGCCATGTCGATCTTGGCTCGCAGCACCTTCTTGCCCTCCTCTATCTTACCGGCACGCATCTGCTCGAGGAGCTCAAGGTTCTCCTCAGCACAACGCTCGCGATACGGGCTGTGTCGGCCGGGTTCGGTCAGGGTGCCGCGGTACTCACGAATCTCGTCGGGCGAAAGATCATCCACATAAGCCTTGCCTTCACGGATCAGGTGCTGCGCCCAAGCATACAACTGTTCGAAATAGTCTGAGGCATAACGCACTTCACCGGTCCATTGAAAACCGAGCCAGTTGACGTCTTCCTTGATCGAGTCGACATATTGCTGCTCCTCTTTGGCCGGATTGGTGTCGTCGAAACGCAGATGACAATCACCGCCAAACTGTTCAGCAAGCCCGAAGTTCAAACAGATTGACTTGGCATGGCCAACGTGAAGAAAGCCGTTAGGCTCTGGCGGAAAGCGTGTCACGATCTTGCCCTGACGGCCCGCCTCAAGCTCTTCGTTGATCTGGTTGCGAATAAAATTTGGTGCGCTGGTGGTCTCGCTGGTCATGTTGATTAGGCAACCTCTGATTGAACGCAGGCCAGTCGAGCGCAGCCGCCGTATTTCACCATGATGTTACACGACGGGTTCGCGCATCGACGCAAAGCGGCTATTATAGCGCCTCGACACCCAGCGATGCCACGTCGCGCCAACAGCGCTTCCGATCAACAAGCCGGGCGTGGTCTACCATCTCAAACAGGAAGACATCATGATCGTTCTAGAAACCAACTTTGGCGACATCACTATTGAGTTGAATCACGACAAGGCGCCCAAGACTGCCGCTAACTTCGAACAGTATGTGCGTGACGGCTTCTACGACGGCACCCTGTTTCACCGCGTCATCGACGGCTTTATGGTGCAGGGCGGTGGGTTTGACGAAAAATTCGAGCAGAAGCCAACCCGCGACCCCGTTGAGAACGAGGCCGACAACGGCCTGACCAACACCATCGGTACCCTGGCCATGGCACGTACCCAAGACCCGCATTCGGCCACTGCCCAGTTCTTCATCAACGTCGGCGATAACGACTTCCTCAACCATCGCGGTAAGAACCTACAGGGCTGGGGCTACACCGTGTTTGGCGAAGTTGTTGACGGCATGGACGTGGTCAATCGCATCAAAGGCGTAGAAACAACCCGCCGCGGCATGCACGCTGATGTTCCGGCTGACGACGTCATCATCAAGCGCGCTTACTTCAAGTAACCCCACTGACTGCTGCAGACTTTACCAGCACAAGGGTATGCAGGTTACTGGGCCTGCTGCCCTTGATATCTGCTGGGAAGGCTTGCGGATACACTGCTTAACCTCAAAGAACAACGGCTATCGATGTCCACCCTGCTTATCTCTGACCTGCACCTCCACCCTGGGGCACCAGCCATCACTGAAGGCTTTCTCGACTGGCTTGAGCAGTCTGCCGCTGACGCCCAGGCCATTTATATCCTCGGCGACTTCTTCGAGGCCTGGATTGGCGATGACGTGATGGCGTTGGGCGACGCCGACCCCACCGGCAACGCAGCGCTGGCCTTGCGTATCGCTCGGGCACTCAAGGTTTGCGCCGACGACGGCACAGCCATCTACCTGATGCACGGCAACCGCGACTTCCTGCTGGGTGAGGACTTTGCACGTCAGGCCGGCGCAACACTGCTTGAAGACCCCAGCGTGGTCGAATGGGGAAACCAGCGGATACTGCTGATGCATGGCGACAGCCTGTGCACTCGGGACGAAGCCTACATGGCGTTTCGCGCCCAGGCTCGTGACCCTCAATGGCAGGAACAGATACTCGCCATGCCAATTCCTGAGCGTCTGGCACTAGCTCGCCAGCTGCGCGAAAAATCCGGTGAAGCCAATACCAATAAGGCTGAGGACATCATGGATGTGACACCTCAGGCGGTGATTGATGCCATGGCAGCCCACAATGTGACCACACTGATTCACGGCCATACCCATCGGCCCGCGGTACATGAGATGGAAGTGAACGGCCAGCCTGCCAGGCGCCTGGTGCTAGGCGACTGGCAGCCGGACAAAGGCTGGGAAATTGAGGTCGGTCAGGGTCAGGCGCCAGTACTGCGCGAGTTTCCCCTGAAGTAGCGGTTTTCCGTGGCGTCAGCTGAGATCGCGCATCAGCAGTGCGTACTCGATACGCTCCGGCGTAATCGGCTCGCCCGGAACAGGAATACGCACCACATGGCCCGATCCTGGAGCAGCGCCCGTCGACTCGCCGTGCTTGTTCTCGATGTGCTCAAGAGTGAAACGACGATTACCGCCGGGCAGCATCAGCTCCATGCCATCACCTACCTCGAAGCGGTTTTTGACCTCGATGGTCATGACGCCCTGCTGCGAGTCGTAGTCGATCACTTCACCCACAAATTGCTGGTGGACACCCACCGAGTTGCCCTGCTCATAGTTCTGATACTCGTCATGCACATGGCGACGATAGAACCCCTCGGTGTAGCCGCGGTTGGCTAGGTTATCCAGTTCGTCCATCAGGCGCATATCAAACGGCCGACCGGCCACCGCATCGTCAATGGCTCGCCGATACACCTGGGCCGTGCGTGCCACGTAATAGGCTGACTTGGTGCGCCCTTCGATTTTCAGCGAACTGACACCCATCTCGGTCAGCTGCGGCACGTGCTGCACGGCGCGCAGATCCTTGGAATTCATGATGTAGGTACCGTGCTCATCCTCGAACACCGGCATCAGCTCGCCGGGACGCGTACGGTCCTCAATCAGCGCTGAGAGCTCGTCCTGCCCCTCAACACCGCCCGCGGTAGCACTGCTCTCATACTCGGCGCTACCGCCACCGGAGGCAATCAAGCTGCCCGAGCGCCCCTGGTCAGGTGTCCACACACCACTGGCCGCATGGGCGCGGGCCGAGTTGGCCGGTACCAGATCACCCGTCTCATCCTGGGCGGCTGCCACAGTGTTGTACTTCCAGCGGCAGGCGTTGGTGCAGGTGCCCTGGTTAGGGTCACGGTGATTGAAATAGCCCGACAACAGGCAGCGGCCGGAATAAGCAATACAGAGCGCGCCATGGACAAAGGTTTCGATCTCAAGGTCCGGGCACTCTGCACGGATCTCGCCAATCTCGCGCAGCGACAACTCGCGGGACAGAATGATGCGGCTGATGCCCTGTTTCTGCCAGAAACGCGCGGCCGCATAGTTGACCACATTGGACTGCACCGACAAGTGGATCTCCTGCTCCGGCCAGCGCTCACGTACCATCATGATCAGGCCCGGGTCAGACATGATCAGCGCATCAGGGCCAGCCTCGATGACCGGCTCCATGTCACGTAGATACGTCTTGAGCTTGCTGTTATGCGGGGCGATGTTAGAGGCCACGTAAAACTGCTTGCCACGCTCATGGGCATAGGCTATCCCACGATGCAGGTTATCGATCTTGAAGTCGTTGTTGCGTACGCGCAGCGAATAGCGCGGCTGGCCGGCATAGACTGCATCGGCGCCATAGGCAAAGGCGTAACGCATGTTCTTGAAGGTGCCCGCAGGCGAGAGAAGCTCAGGAGCTTTCATTGGAAGTTCACCGTTGTCAGGACGATGGCGCAACCGGTTGTGACGCCGTTTTTGAAAGACGGGTTAAACAACACAAGTCAGCGCGAAAAAGAAAGGCGCGAGATTCTACCAACTGGCAGAGATTCTGGCCACACGGTGTGCATTTGGCTAAGCTGGCAGCGCCTTACTTTCTGCCTTGTAGTGCGACTTATTTATGTCTTCTTTAATTTCCGGTGCGTTCATTTCCGAAACGTTCACTTCAGGCACGTCAGCTGTGCTCCCTGCTCATGCCAGTATCGAGCCAGCACCCAGCGACACATGCCGAGCCGGCTGTGGGGCCTGCTGCATTGCTCCGTCGATCAGCTCATCGATTCCCGGTATGCCCCATGGCAAGCCTGCTGGCGAGCGCTGTATCCAGCTGGATGATGCCAACCTGTGCCGACTATTTGGCGACCCGCGTCGTCCGTTGGTCTGTGAGCGCTTCCAGTTCGATAACGCACTGTGTGGCAGTGACCGCCGAGAAGCACTGGAGCGCATTAGTGCACTTGAAATCGCCACCTGATAATTTTCTGGCGGCCGTCCTTTTAACAACCACCTTACCCGCTCTCGGTCACACCGCCGAGTCGGTCTGCAAACCTGCGGTGCGCGGCTCAATCCGGTCAAGCAGGGTGCGCCAGCGAACCAGGATTGGTGCGTCGCTGTAGCTGACTTCCCCAAGCAGGCGACGGAAATCGTCGCGGACCCGGTTGTCCTTGGGATCTAGCAGCGTCAACCAAGCCTCCAGCGCACACAGCTGCTGATGCAGATTGCCATCATCACTCGCCTGCTCCAGCGCCAGCTTGATCAGGCGGCGCACCTCAGCTGCAGGATACCCGAGCCGCTGGCGCACCCGAGCCAGCTGGATAGCCAGTTCTGGAACAAACAGCGGCAAGCATTGGCGGGCAATCACTAGGCAGCGATCCAGATAGGTCTCGGCACGCGGCAGCTCTCCCAACGCCAACAGCGCATCGATCCGCGTTAGGATCGGATACTGATACTGGTCACGCCCGGTGGCCTCAGCCAACTCCTGCTGGGCGGCATCCATGCGCTCCAGACCCGCGGGGTCGCCTGCTAGCGCTGCTTGCCAGCCCAGCATGGTACGCGCCGCAATCTGCCACAGTTGCAAGTCCGGCGAATTCGCTAGCTGATAGGCACGCTCAACGCGCTGCATGGCAAGCTGCACATGGCCTAGCTGACGGTACTGGGCAGCGGCATATAACAACGCCATGGCCAAACTGCCCGGATGATTGATTTCCTCGGCCAGGCGGATCGCTGCTTCGATCTGAACGCTTGCCCGACGGTAATCACCGCGCAGACACAGCGCCCAGGCCTGATAGCACGCCGCCGTCACCTGCGGGTGCTCGGAGTATGACAGCGAGTTGATCATCATCGGCGAGTTGATCGGGTCAAGTTCATCCAGCCGCTGGCCGGCCTTGACGATCCGGCCAGACCAGTAGTCACAGCTGGCTCGCGCAAAGTCGGCCAGCCGGGTATAGCGCTCATCACTGAGCTGGCCAGCCAGGTCTGAAAGACGCTCAGCCAACTGGTAAGCATCTCCATGGGCATTACGCTGGCTGCAGCCGACCCACAGCCCCCATTTGACCAGAAATGCCTGCTCGCAATGCCCGATATCCAACGGCGTCTCGCCGCACTCTCCCTTCAGCAGCTCACGTGCATGCACAAAGCTCTCGTGAGCGGTCGGTGAGCCATGCCCTTCAAGGGCAAAGGCCGCCTGGCCGCGCACATTGTGCAGGCTAATTTCTCGCTCCGCCTGGCCTTCCACATGGCGAAGGCTGGCAAGACCAGCTTCTGCCATACGCAGCGCCGTGCGATTGGCGCTGACCTTCATGGCCTCTCGGGCGGTCAATTCAAAGTAGCGGGCACCACGGGCATATTGTCCGCTGCGCCGCAGATGGCTGGCAAACTCACCGGGACGCCGGCTGATCCACACCGGAAAACGCTGCTCAATCAGTTCGACAAATTGGGTGTGCAGCGCAATCCGCATGTCCTTCGGGCATGAAAGGTACGCCGCCTCATGAAGCAACTGATGCGTGAACTGGTACTCACGCACCACGCGCCCCTTGTCGGCCGGTTCGATAATCTCCAAGCGCACCATGTGCTCCAGCGCGGCAGTTAGTTCAGCGCCACTGACACCGCTGCATTCCGCCAGAAAATCCAGCCGGAAGCAGCGTCCCAGTACCGCAGCCACCTGGGCGACATACCGATTGTGCTCCAGCTGGTCAATGCGACTACCGAGTAGCCCCAGCATGTCTTTGGGTAAGTCTTCCAGGCTGACACTGCGCCCTTCCCGACCATCAATATCAATGCGCCGGCAGATTTCCTGGTGGTAGAGCGGCACACCATCGCAGCGCTCGATGATCTGCTGCTTGAGGAGTGGGCTGAGACTGAACTGATAATGGCTCGCCAGATGGTCGAGCAGCCGCAAGGACTGCTTCTCGTCAAGGCGCTGCAAGGTGACTTGCTGATCCCAGTCCATGCGTACCGGTAACGCCTCACGCCCATGGTGGCTGGCCAGCAGAAGAAAAGGACTATTAATCGCCAGGCGGGCCTGCAGCCCCGTCAACACCTTGAAAGACGGCTCGTCCAGCCACTGCAGGTCGTCAATCATCAGCACCAGGGTCCGTTCTGCCGTGATGCGCGCAACCAGCCGATACAAAAACTCGACAACCGCCGCCAGCGCCTCGCTGCTCAGGCTGACAGCCGAGGGCTCTTCAGTTTCACGAATCCCCAACGCCTCATGCAGCAGGCGATGCGCAGCAGCATCATTGCCATCGGCCACACCGCCCTCACCAGCTTGTTCAGCCTCGCCACCTTGCCACTCCATGAGTTCAGCAACCGACGGTGCACAAATGGGACCACCCAGATGCCAGCGCAGCATCTTGCGCACTACCGCGTAAGGTTCAAGACTCGACAACCGCGTAGTGGGTTGCCAACAGATGGCGGTTTGCTGACTCTGCTCAAGCTGCCGGAAGCCAACCAGCAACGCCGACTTTCCAATCCCCGATGGACCGCGCACCAGCACACTCTGGCGCAGGCCGATACTGGCCCGAGCATGAGCATCTCTCAAGGTTTTGAGTGCAGCTTCACGGCCAATCAGGCTGGGCTTGGCTACTTCGCTGCCGATCAAGTCCGATGTCAGTACCAGTGCCTGCAGGCGGATACGCCCGTCATTACTCACCTGGCGTGACGACAGCCGGGGCTGCAGGTCGAGCCCCGGCGGCATATGCTCACTGGCTTGCCGGGATATCACCAGCTCGCAGCCTTCCGCTGCATTCATCAAGGCCAGGGATTCCTGCATCACCTGACCCAGTGGGTCGACCATATTGCGTTCCGGCAAATACATCACCCGGCCGCTGTTGAGGCCGGCAGCAAAGCTGAGGCGAGGCGGGTCACTGTCCTGGTCCCAGTGACGCAGGCATTCACTCGCTAGATGCGTCCGACAGTGCTCGTATAGGGCTACCAACTCGGCCAACTGATGAGCCGGCCCATCGGTACCAAAACAAGCAAGGCCGACCCCGCCCGTTGCCCCTGGCAACCAGAAGCCACCCAGATGCTGGCACTGCTCCTCAAGCCAACACATAAGCTCGGATTGGAGCAACAACACCGCACGCGCCACCGCGCGTGTCGACAGGTCAACATCCAGTGACAGGCGAATGGCCATCACTGACAACTGGCGCTGCTCGATCTCAGTCTCACTCAGCGGCGTACTGCCGGTAGTCAGAATGCGACAGAAGCCCATGCCACCTGCTTGACTGGCATCGGGGGCGACCTGCGACCAGTAATGCGCCAGCTGCAGGAAAGAAGGTGGCGGCTGCTGGCCTGACAAAGCAAGCAGCTGAAGATAGTTGCTGTGCTGTTCGTGGGCCGCGGCCAGTTGCCCACTGTCAGCCAGTTGGCGCACCAGGCGCTCATGAAAGGGCCCATAACCTGAAAAGCGGCTGACCAGAGACATCAGCAGACTGTCAGCCAATGGCATACCGGCTTCGGCATCCAGCACCTGTTCAGCAAAACGGATCACCCGATGGCGCCACTCATTACGCACCTGTACCAACCAGCGCTGGTACTCATTACAGGCAGTCAGCTGCAACTCCTCTACCAGATCGCCGCGGTAGCAGTTCAGCACCGCATCAAGGGCCTCTGGGCTCGGCTGCTCTTGCAACAATTTCTGAAGGCCATGCAGATCAAAAGACCAGTCTGCCGGCATCACAAAGCCAATTGACTGACGGGATACCGTCAGCAACTGGTCAGCATGCTCACCCAGCGACTGGCGCAGGGAGTGCAGGGCATGGCGAAGATTGGTGCGCCCGGCAGACATGCCCTGACCTGGCCACAGCAACTCTGCCAGGATGGCTCGGCTCACTGGCTGCTCATGTAGCAGCAGGTATACCAGCAGGGCTTTGACCTTGTCATAGCTGAAGTGGGTGAGCTGATTGCCATCCAGTCTCAGCGAGAAATTGCCCAGCAGCGCGAGGCGGCCTTCATCCTGATTCGGCATCTTGTCGGAGTCATTTGGCATCGTGATATCATCCCTGCAGCCAGTGGGCGGCTTCAGACCGGC
>NZ_JBQDJZ010000037.1:0-24285 GCF_052095765.1 Halomonas sp. | reverse complement strand
CTTTATCTTAAATGGGGTGGCCAGGCAGGCAGAGACCGTGCTGCTCATGGTGCGGGTGACCCGATAGGGCCCCACACGACGTAAGCCTCTGTCCCGCAGGACATCAGCCGCCTCAACCTGGTTGGCGCTTGATGCACCGCCAGAGCCAGCGATTAGACCAGTGCGCTCGTTAGATACCTGCTCAGGCGAAAGCCCCGCATCCTCGACAGCCTGAGCCATGGATATGTAGGCGTAGGCCGCCGCATCGCCCATGAAACGGAGCAATTTGCGGTCAATTAGCGATTCGAGGTCAATGTCCACCGTTCCGGCGACATGACTACGTAAGCCGCGTTCGGCGTACTCACTCTTGAAACGAATACCCGAGCGGCCATGGCGCAGCGCCTCGAGAACCTGAGTTGCGTCGTTGCCCAGGCAGGAAACAATGCCAAGGCCGGTGACTACCACTCGTCGCATGGGAGCCTCCTGATCAGAAGTTCGCAGTGGAGGTGAACAGGCCGACCCGCAGGTCGTTGGCCTGATAGATGTCTCGGCCATCGACAGATACGGTGCCGTCGGCCATACCCAGAATCAAACGTCGGGTAATAATGCGTTTGATGTTGATGTGGTAGGTCACTTTTTTGGCATCCGGCATTATCTGGCCGGAAAACTTGACATCGCCGCAGCCAAGCGCGCGTCCGCGGCCTGGGTGACCAAGCCAGCCAAGATAGAAACCTACCAGCTGCCACATGGCATCAAGCCCTAGGCAGCCAGGCATTACGGGATCGCCCGGGAAGTGGCAGTCGAAAAACCACAGGTCAGGGTGGATATCCAGCTCGGCGATCAGCACGCCCTTGCCGTATTCCCCACCTTCTTCATGAATGTGGGTGATGCGGTCGAGCATCAGCATGTTGGGGGCGGGTAACTGGGCATTGCCAGGGCCGAACAGCTCGCCGCGGCTGCATGCCAGCAGTTCTTCGCGCTCAAAAGAGTGTTGCTTGGTCACTGAGTCATTCCGAGTGTCGAGAATAGGATAGGCCTCGTGGGCCATGAAAGCTCATGCGTTTGCCTAGTCTTTCCTGCAGTCATTGGCACAGTCATCGACATAGTTTAATGCCCATAATGCGGGAATGCACGTCGAGCCCCAAGCAGATCATGATGTTAGGAGGCTGCATGGCTGTCAATATCTATTGTCCGCTTCGACAGGAACAGCCGAGGATTAGGAGGAGCTCGACAGGCGCTTGAAGGCATCCAGTGCGCGCAGCCGGGCGGCCTTGTGCTCGACGATGGGCGCGGGATAGTCGACGCTACTGAACATATCCATCGGTGGTGCGTGGCGCTGCTTGGCGGGCAGCTCAGCCAGCTCAGGCAGCCATTTGGCAATGAACTCGCCGTCGGCGTCGAAGCGCAGGGACTGGGTGGTAGGGTTGAAGATACGAAAGTAGGGGGCAGCATCGGTGCCGGTAGACGCGGCCCACTGCCAGCCGCCGTTGTTGGCGCAGAATTCGCCGTCCACCAGGTGGCGCATGAAAAAAGCCTCTCCCTGGCGCCAGTCAATCAGCAGATGCTTGGTCAGAAACATCGCGGTGACCATACGCAGGCGGTTATGCATCCAGCCGGTAGTGACCAGCTGGCGCATGGCCGCATCGACAATCGGGTAGCCGGTACGTCCCTCGCACCACGCAGCGAAGCCTGCCTCGTCGTCACGCCAAGCCAGTGCTTCGGTATCCACCTGAAAGGCACGGTGGCGGCACACCCGCGGAAAACCGGCGGCTACATGACGATAGAACTCACGCCACACCAGCTCGTTGACCCAGGCCACCAGGCCGGCATCGCCCTCGGCCAGGGTGCCATCGTTTTCGCCCAGCACCGCCTGCAGGCACTGGCGATGCGAGATCATGCCCAGCGCCAGATAGGGCGATAGCTCGCTGGTGCCAGCCGTCATCGGGTAATCGCGCTGCTGCGCGTAACGTCGCCCACGGAAGCGCAGGAAGCGCGCTAAGCGGTCCGCAGCCGCGTCCTCCCCAGCGGGCCATAGGTCACTGGCGACAGCGGTATTATTCGTCGCCTTGGTGATGTCGGCGGGGTCTGGCAGTGGGTCGCTGGTGATAGAAAGCCGCTTCTGTGCGGTCGGCGCGTCGCTCAGGGCGAGGCGTTCTGCGCTTAGCTGGCGATGCCAGGCTTTGGAGAACGGCGTGAACACGCTATAGAAATCGCCCTTGCCGGTCAGCAGCTCGCCCGGGGCGAAGGCGATGGCATCGTGGTGCCCGGCCACTGCGAGGTCAGCCGCCTTAAAGGCTTCAACCACGGCCCGGTCGCGCTGCTTTTCATCCAATGGGTATTCATGGTTGAAATGCAGGGCGCTGGCACCGGTCTCCCTGGCGATGGCCAGCAACGCGTCCGCTGTCTCGGCGAAATCGTTGATGTCGCGATACAGTAGCGGGATGTTGCGCTCTTCCAGCGCCTGTTTGAGCTCGGCTACACTGCGGGCACGAAAGTCGAGCTGGTTGGCACCGTGGCCATGGCGCTGCCAGTGGGGCAGGCTGCGCAGATAGACGGCTACCACAGGCCCGTGCCGCGCTGCAGCTTCCAGGGCGCGGTTATCGTGCAGGCGAAGGTCGCTGCGAAACCACATCAGGTTGACACTCATGGCGGGCTCCAGGTGAGATTCGACATTTTCGAAATGCTTCGTGCACCGCAGTCTTCCGACAGAAGAAGCTCGCTGCGCTTATCGCCCGTTGTTGTGGCTGGCCTGCTCTGTAATGACTGCTGCTAATGCTTCAATAAAGGCAGGGTGCTGGCCAACCGGCGGCAACAGCGTCAGCTCAAGGCCAGTGTCGCTGGTGCTCAGGGCTGCGTTAAGCGCCGCGACCTGGGCCGGGACATCCTTGCGTAGATGGCGGCCAGCGGCAAAAAACAGCGGCAGGATATCAGCATGCCTGATGCCTTGCTCTACCAGTGTGGCAGCCGTGGTCTCAAGTGACGGCTCGCTGATTTCCATGTAGGCCAGCGCCAACGGTGTACCTAGGCGTTTTTTGAGTGCAGTTTCCAGCGCTTCGAAAGGCGCGCGCCAGTTGGCATCGCTGGAGCCGTGGGCCAGCAGGATCAGGGCGCGGGTCATAGAAAGAGTCCTTCGTCTCTGGCGAGCTTGGGGGGCATGTCGCCCTGTGGGGTAAGGCCATTCAACGCTACACTAGCAGAGGTATATAATCGCTGCATAACGTCTGAGGACACAGGAGGTGGCATGCGCATTTTGATCACTGGCGGCAGTGGCTTCGTTGGGCAGGCCCTGTGTCAACGTCTGCATGAAGACGGCCACCGGGTACTGGTGACTTCACGTCACCCGAACAAGGTGCAGGAGCGTTTGCCCGAGGGCACTGAGGTACGCCGTTGGGCCAGCGACTTTGTTGATTTGCCGCCGGAGGCCATTGTCAACCTGGCCGGTGAGTCCATTGCCTCCGGCCGTTGGAGCGAGTCGCGCAAGAAAGAGCTGCTGGACTCGCGGCTCGAAACAACCCGGGACGTGGTGGCGCTGTGTGAGCAGCTTCACTCTATTCGAGGCCAGGCCCCGCGGGTGCTTGTGTCGGCCTCAGCCATGGGCTACTACGGCGATCAGGGGGAGCGCGATGTCAACGAAGACACGCCGCCCCACGATGAGTTTGCGCACCGCTTGTGTCGTGACTGGGAAGCGGCGGCCATGCAGGCCGCGCAGTTTGGCACTCGCGTAGCCATTCTGCGCCTGGGGCTGGTGTTGGAAGCAGATGGTGGCATGCTGGCCAAGATGCTGCCGCCCTTCAAGCTGGGGCTGGGCGGACGGATCGGTGACGGTCGACAGTATATGCCCTGGGTGCATCGCTTTGATCTGATTGAGATGATCCTGACGCTGGTCAACCGCGGTGATCTGGAAGGCCCCTTCAACGGCAGTGCGCCCCACCCGGTGACCAACGCCGCCTTTACTCGCGCGCTGGCTAAACAGCTGGGTAAACCGGCACTGTTGCCGATGCCAGCGACGGCGCTGAAAGTCGGATTGGGTGAGATGTCAGCACTGCTATTGGGCGGCGCCAAAATGCTGCCCAAGCGCTTTCAGGAGGCAGGCTTTGCGTTTCGCTATTCCACGCTGGAGGAAGCGCTGGAAGACATTCTTTAAGCATGCTTTTTTCGCTGCTACTTAATATAAAAGCGGAGCATAAAAACAGCCCACCGGCACAGCACACTTGCATAACAAGGTGAACTGAATCCCGGTGGGCTGTTTTTTCCTGCTTGTTCCTCTTCTTCTGGCTTAGCGTTTTTTCCTTCCCCGCGTTACTTATAATCCTGATTAACAGTAACGATAAGGCGGATGGCATCAAGCCGCAGCTGGGTAGCTTCGATGGCCTGATCCAGTGCCTTGCGCTCTTCGTGCAGGGCTTTGAGCTCGTCATCACGCACTGCGGGGTTCTTGCGTGCTAGTGCTTCAAGGCGGCTCAGTTCGCCGTCCAGGCTGGCTCGCATGCGTACCTGGGCGGCTTCGACAATGGTTGGCAGCTCGCGCTCGGCTTCGGCCTCCGACTGTGTGATCAGCTGGCGCAGGCTGTCTTGGTGATGCCTGATCAGCTCGCGGGCCTGGGACTTTTTGACCTTTTGCAGGTGCTTAGACAGGCCGTTGAACGACACCTTGCTGGTAAGATTGGCACCCGAAGCATCGAGTAGCACCCGCACTGCGGTAGGTGGCAGAAAGCGGTTGAGATGCAGCTGCCTGGGCGCCGGACAATGGGTGCGGAAGACCATCTCTGCCATCAGTCGGCCGCCGGGAATGGCTGGATGCTTGAGCAGTGCCAGCGCCGTGTTACCCATGCTGCCGTCAAGAATACGCCCCATCATCTCGCGCACCAGTGGATGCTCCCACGATAACCGCTGAATATCGTCCCGGGCCAGGGCGCGGCTGCGCGAAAAGGTCGCGGTAAAGCCATCTTCACCCTTGGCCAGGCCAGGCAGGCCATCAAGCATCTGCCCGCTGGGCTTGAGGTGCATCAGGCCGCCGCCAAGTTCGCGGGTGTCTACACCGAAAATATCCATGGCTCGCTCCAGATAGCCCGGTAGCGCGCTGTCGGCATCCAGTTCGCGAATGGCATCAATAGTGGCTTCGGCCCGGTCATGACGGCAGGCATTCAGCTCTAGCAGCCGGCTGTGCCCGGCATCGCGCTGGGCCAGGCGGCTGTCGAATAGCGCACGGGTCGTGTCGATGATCTCGTTCATGCTTTCGGGGTCGAGCAATGATTCGGCCAGCTCATCACCGAAGGCCTCGAATAGCTCGCTACCCAAGCCGTGGGGCGCGCCGAAGGCTTCTAGGCCATGCTGGTACCAGCGCAGCAGCTGTTCGCCAGGGCTGTGTTCAAACACCGGTACATGAATCTCGATGGTATGGCGTTGGCCGATGCGATCCAGTCGGCCGATGCGCTGTTCCAGCTGGTCCGGGTGCAGCGGCAGGTCGAACATCACCATGTGATGGCAGAACTGGAAGTTACGGCCTTCCGAACCGATTTCGGAGCACACCAGCACCTGGCAGCCGTCTTCGTCATCGGCAAAGGCAGCCGCGGCACGGTCGCGTTCTATCAGCGACAGTCCTTCATGGAACACCGGTGCATGTATGCCGCCCAGCACCCGGAGCCCTTCAGCCAGGCCCAGCGCTGTCTCGCGCTGGTGGGCGATGACCAGTACTTTGTTATTGCCAGATGTGTCGTTCCCAAGCTCAGTGAGCTTCTCCAGCAGCCAGCTGACGCGTGGGTCAATCTTCCACCAGGGCTCGGTATTCAGCGGTTCGTCGGTCAGCGCCCGATACATGTCATCGAGATAGATCAGCATGTCGGGATGGTCGAGGCCGGTGCGGATCAGCAGGTCATCGAGATGGTCTTCGTCACGGGCTACGCGGCGCAATTCGCGGCGGTAAGCCGGGGGTAGTGCCAGGGTGCTGACATTCAGGCGGCGTTCGGGGAAACCGCCTACATGGCGGCGACTGTTGCGGAACATCACCCGGCCGGTGCCGTGGCGGTCCAGCAGTTGTTCGCGAAGCTGCAGGCGCGCCGAGGCTTGCTGCGCGTCGTCGCCTTCGGGATTGGTCAGCACGGCCAGCAGGGCCTGGCTATCCGGGTCATCGATGATGGCGGCCACCAGGTCACGGTCTTCAGCGGCGCCGGGCAAGCGCTCCAGCGCATCGATGGCGGTAGCCACCTCGGTGTAGTGGCGCTCTTCTTCCTGGAACTCGCTGAAGCTGTGGTAGCGGTCCGGGTCGAGCAGACGCAGGCGGGCGAAATGGCTCTGCTGGCCCATCTGTTCCGGGGTGGCGGTCAACAGCAACAGGCCGGGTACTCTAGCACTGAGCCGTTCGATACAGGCATAGCCGGCGCCAGCCTCGTCGTCGGACCACTCCAGATGGTGCGCTTCATCAACGATCATCAGGTCCCAGTGGCAGTCTTCGGCCTGCTGCTGGCGATGCGGGTTGGCGAACAGCCAGTCCTGGCTTGCCAGCACCAGTTGGCCGCTGTCGAAGGGGTTCTCACCGGCTTGGGCCAGGCTCTGTTGCTCATCGAGCAGGGTGACTTCCAGCGCGAAGCGGCGTAGCAGTTCTACTAGCCACTGATGTGTGAGGCTATCTGGCACCAGAATCAGCGCGCGTTTGGCGCGGCCCGAGAGCAGCAGCCGGTGCAGGATCAGACCGGCTTCGATGGTCTTGCCCAGGCCAACCTCATCGGCCAGCAGCACGCGGGGCGCATGGCGGCGCGATACTTCATCGGCGATATACAGCTGATGGGGAATCAGGTCAATCTTCGGACCAGCCAGGCCCATGGCCGGATTCTGCTCGGTGCGATGGTAGTGGTGCAGGGTGTGAAAGCGCAGCTCGAACCAGTCGTTACGGTCGACCTGGCCGGTCAGCAGGCGGTCACGGGCCTGGTCGAAGCGCATGTTGTCCGCCAGCCTCGCCTCGGGTAGCTCACAGGGCTCGCCGTGGGCATTTACACCAATATAGAGAATCAGCCCGTCGATT
The DNA here is from genome assembly GCF_052095765.1 of Halomonas sp. Taxonomy (GTDB): domain Bacteria; phylum Pseudomonadota; class Gammaproteobacteria; order Pseudomonadales; family Halomonadaceae; genus Halomonas. The sequence goes on along the minus strand of NZ_JBQDJZ010000037.1, from coordinate 17,288 downwards.
TCCTTGCTGTCATCAACTCGCATCTGCCAGCCCTCGGCGGCCTGGATCTGATCACCGCTGCTGAACGTAACGCGGGTCAGCGGGGCGCGCTGGGCACTGTAGATGCGGGTTTCCTGACTGGCGCCAAACAGCACCGTAACGCTGCGCTTGTCGCAGCTGAGAATCGTACCCAGACCAAGTTCGGCCTCGCCATCGCTGATCCAGCGCTGACCGGGAGAGAAGTCGCTCATGATGCCTCAGTGGGTAATTGTCATTCGGTCTTGCGCCGCTGGCGATACGCGACACGCCGGCGGCAGGGCGCGGTATCTTACAGTAAAGCGTGACGAGCCTTAAGCCCTTGGGGCGGGATGTGTCATGGTTTGTTCATTTTTCTCTCAGGGGGGAGGTCAGCCAGGCGTTGAGGGTCGAGCGGCTTAGTTCGCCGACGTGTCGGTTTGTGACGTGTCCGTGGCTGTTGAACAGCAGCGTCGTGGGCAGGCCCGGCGCAGCGCTTTCGACCGTCATGTGTTGGCGCGGATCAAGCAGTGCATGGTGGAATTCAAGTCGCTCACTGTCCAGATAGCGCACCACCGGCAGTAAGTCTTCGCCTTGATTGATTATCACGACGGTGACGTCATTACGGGCATCCACCTCAGCCAGCAGCGGCATTTCGCGCCGGCAGGGTGGGCACCAGCTAGCCCACAGATTGACGATCAGGTGCTGATTCTGCAGCTCGCTGAGCATCACGCTGTCTCCCTCAAGATTGGTCAGGCTAAGCTCGGGCAGTTGGCGCAGTGTCATGTGGTTGGAAAAGGGCGCCAGGTGCGCCAGCATCAGCCACATCAGCGAAGCCGTGATGCACAGTCCAGCGGCACCGATCAGCGCACCGAGCCGGTCGCGCAAAATCCAGGCGCTCCATAGCAGCGCACCCAGCAGGCCAGCCGTACCGTCAAAGCCGGGCAGCCAAACACGCAGTGTATCCACTGGGCTGGTCGTGTAACTGCCCAGGTTCAACGCCAGATGGCCGAGGCGCGCACTGATCAGCCATACCAGAATTAGCCCACTGAACCAGCGGATATGCTGCCGGCGCGGCAGGCCGAGCAGGAGTGCGCTTGTGCCCAGCAGGCAAAGGCCAACGAGCAGCGCATACAGGCGCGGCAGCGGAACCAGCACCATGCCAAAGGCAACAGCATCCATGGCGAGCAACACTCCTGATATCCGGCGGAAGCGCCGCAGTGGTTCGGTTACACTGGGCGCATTGCTGATTCTTATGCGTGGTCTTCAAGCGTGAACTTGAAGCCTAGTGCTGGTGGATCAAGCTGTCACGTTGCAAACAGTCATGTTGAGAAAACAGGGACGGGAGCCGGTATGGCAAAAGCGTCGTTTGATACCCTGCGCGCGCTGGCAATCGCCAGTCAGGCGCTGGGTTTTATCATCATCATCACGCTGGAAACCCTGATGGGCGATAACGCACGCCCCTGGCAGGCCGTCACTCTGGCGGCCATGGTGTTTTTTGCGCTGGGCATCGCCCTGGTGAGTCATTATCGGCGCAACAAAGCGCGCAAGGTGCGGGACCAGCGCGCAGAAGAAGACTGATGGAGGTCACTCGCCGACGCTGTGCGGTGGTTTCATGAGGTAAACATCGTTTCCACGAAAACTACTGCGTGTGGCTGTCGCTCAATCGTTATCGGTAGTGCCAGCGCCGGCGCCGCCGCGTGAGGCGTCGGTGGACTCGACCAGAATTCGCATGGCCAGCTCTTTCAGTTTATTCCATACCGCATCGTCAATACTGATGCCGTCGAACATGGCGCGTTCACGGCTGGCTAGTAGAGTCGATTCCTCGTGGCGGGCCAGCAGGTCGTAGTTGAATTCGGAGCGCATCGAAGGCTGTAGATTGACGTGGTTGGCAAACACCAGAGTGATGCCGTCGTTGGGTTCGTTTTCCTCGGGCACTTGGGTGACTGCGTAGACGCGGATCTCGGGCACTGAACTGTTGGCGCGAAAACCGACGACCTGTTCGGTCAGCGGGGGCTGGCCGTTGCCTTCGCCTTCGGGTGCCTGGGCGTTACGCCAGAAGGCGGTGACGTTCATGCCGCGCCCGGCGATGCGGGCTAGATAACCCATGATCAGTTGGCGGTTGTGACAGCGACGGATCTTGATGACTGCCAGGCCGCGGGCACGGGCCTTGGCGAAGCCCAACTCCAGGGCCAGGGTTGAACTTCTGAGCACGCTGTAGCCTTGGCCGTCGAGCACAGCAAGGTCGTCGTCGCTGTAAAGCAGTACCGGTGCCCGCTCTTCTGTTAGCTGCTCAGCCAGCAGATAGTCCAGGCCGCGGTTGAGGGCTTCCAGGCCGTCCAGCTCATGCAGCTGCATCCAGGCCACCATGTCGGCGGCATCGCTGGCGTCGCCGTCTTCAAAGCCCATGCCCAGAAAGGCCTTGCGGCAGAGTCCTTGTAGTTCGTTGTAGGAAACCTTCATGTCCTGACTCCTCTGGTGTTCGTGGTGTGTAACGCCTCCATGCTTGTGGGTGAGGGGTGCTGTAATGCCTCCAAAGATGGCTCCAGCGGGAAGCCCCAGTCGTCAAAATCACGCAGGTCTTCGGGCTCGGCGTTGAGCTCTTCGACCAGCGGCGCGCCCTGGAACAGGGTGATACGCACCCAGCGATCTGACTTGGGATCGAAGCGGCTGGCGCCGAAGAACGACAGCTTGGTGCGCAGCAGGTGCATGGGCTTCATGTCGCGGGCCCAGAGGTTGGCGCGAATCTCGCCAAAGGGCGTTTCGGCCATGGTCTGGATGCGCCGCACAATGTCCTTGTGGCGCGAATGTTGGATCAGAAAATCCACCACCGTGGCGCGCGGATGAGTGCTGAGATATTCGGCGATGACACGGTGGGTGTCGGCTACCCGTGGCGCGATGGCCAGCTTGAGCTCGCGATCCGCACCGGGTTCAACGTCGCGCACGCCCAGCCGCGGCTCTTCTTTTTCGACGGAGCGATACCAGAACCAGTAACGGTTGTCGGGATCATCAAAGTTGTAGGACAGCGCCCAGTCGTAGTGGGTTTCGATCAACTGCTTGAGACGCACCAGTGGCATTTCGGGCGTCAGCTCAAGGCGCTCGTCCACGCCCATGCGGTCTTCAAACGGCTCGACGATGTCCGGGTAGATTTCCAGCAGCAGGGTATTGATCAACTCTTGGGCTTCCAGTGATAGGGCGCGATAGCTCCACTCGGTCAGCTCCTGCCACAGGTCGAACGTCAGCGGCACCTGTTCCAGCCAGGCGCGCACCTCGGGCAGCGCCGCTGCGGTTTCGGTGTTGCGCGCGCTCTGCTCCTCATCCTCCGTGACGGTCTGCTCTAGGTGACGCTGAGCGCGATTGACCAACGCAATCAGTGCGTTACGCTCTTCTTCTTCCGGCTGTTGGGCGCTGATCTGGGCCAGCGCCTGCTCGCGGCTCTCGATCCACTGCTCGATCAGCTGCGGGTGGTTGATCAAAAACGGTGCCATGCCAAGCCCAGTGGAGTTGCCGATGCCCAGATAACGCTTCAGCTCTGTGGCCATGCCGATGGCAGTGTCGGGTGCCTGACGGCGCGCGATGTGCTCGATCTGCTCGATGGAGAAATGGCGCAGCAGATAGACCGCCAGCATCTGGGCCGAGAAAGGACGCTGGAAGTCCGGATTGTCGCGCAGCCGGTCGAAGTCGGCGATGCCGAACTTGCCGTTGCCGTAAACCGCGGTGGTGCGATACAGGTAGCCGACCTTGGTCAGCCAGGCCGGATCGGGCTGGCGGCCGGCGCTGAGCGCCTCAGTGAATGCAGCGAAGTTGCGCAGGCTGCGGTTGGCCCGGGACAGCACCAGCAGGCGCGGGTGCTGGCGTCCGGCTTCCTGCAGCGGTACGTTGGCGGCCATCTGCTCCAGCAGTTCGTCATCCACGTCACCTTCGACCACGCCGAAGGTGACGTCCCAGGCCTCGGCAATCACACGGTCTGAGCGTGCCTCATCGGGCAGCGGTTGGGAGAAGATCACTCCGTGATAGCGGCCGCGCGGCGTCTGTAGGCGATAGATGGCCGTGCCGTGGCCGGCGTCATCCAGATCGAAACGCGTCGCACTGACCTGCCAGCGCTGGCGCGCCATCTGGCGAATCAGACTGCGCACAAAGCTCAGGCGGCTGGGATGCAGGCTGCCCAGGCGCTCCAGGTCCATGACACGCTCCGGTGCGCGCAGGCGCAGGGTTTCCTCAAGCGGAGAAACGCGATCGATCATGTCAAAGCTCCTGGGACGGGGCCGGCGGTGTTGATTCAGACGGTTGAACCGCAATTGGTCGGAGGTCTCGCGAGATCAGCCCCTGAGCACGAGCCATAGCGATAGCGGCCTGCGGGCCGGTCCACAGTGACGGCAGAATCACCAGCGACACCGGAATGGCGGTAATGACGATGAACTGCTGCAGAGCACTGATCTGTCCAGCGCCCATATACAGCAGGATAGCCGCCATCAGTGACATGGTGATGCCCCAGAAGGCACGGATCAGCGGGTTTGGCTGGTCGTGGCCGGCCACCACCACGGCAATCGCATAGCTCATCGAGTCGCCGGTGGTGGCGACGAAGATAGTGGTCAACAGCAGGATCGCCAGTGCCATGAAGGTGCCACCGGGAAGCGCTTGGGCTACGGTGAGCGTTGCCACGTCGAACTGGAAGTTGTTCAGTGCTTCGGTCAGGTCGATGATCCCAGTGAACTGGTAGAAGATGCCCGAGCCGCCCAGCAGGGTGAACCAGATGGTGGTGGCAATGGGCGCCAGCACGGCGACAGTCAGGATCATCTGGCGAATGGTGCGACCCTTGGAGATGCGCGCGACGAAGATCGCCATCAACGGGCCATAACCGAGGAACCAGGCGAAGAAGAACACCGTCCACCACTGCATCCACCAGTCTGGCGCGCTTTGGGCGGTCATGGTCGACATGACGAAGAAGTTGGTCAGGTATTCACCAAAGCCCTGGGTAAAGGCATTGACCAGGAACAGTGTTGGGCCGAACAGGAAAATCACTGCCGCGATGCCTAGCGCCAGGAACACATTGAGACGGCTCAGTACCTGGATGCCTTTGTCGATGCCGGTCACTGCCGAGGTGACGTAAATGGTACCGAGGACAACCAGAATGATCAGCTGGGTAGTATAGGTATTGGCGAAGCCCAGCAGCTCATGCAGCCCGAAGCTCACCTGGGTGGCGAGAAAGCCGATAGGGCCTACGGTGCCGGCGACCACGGCGATAACGCATAAGGCATCGACCACGCCACCAAAGGTGCCGCTCATGATGCGCTCGCCGAACACCGGATAGAGCAGGGTGCGCGGCTGCAGTGGCTGGCCTTTATCGTAGTGGGCATGGGCCAGCACGATGGACGTCAGGCTACCCAGCACTGCCCAGGCCAGAAAGCCCCAGTGCATGAACGACTGGGCCAGGGCCGGGGCGATGGCATCCACGGTTGCCGCTTCGGTGTTGAACGACGGTGGCGTCACCACGAAGTGGTAGATCGGCTCACCAGCGGCGAAGAACACCCCGCCGCCCGCCAGCAGGGTGCACATGATGATCGACACCCACTTGAAGGTGGATAGCTCTGGCGTGCGGGTGTTGCCGATACGCGCGCTGGCCATGGGCGTACAGGTTAGGCCGATGGCAACCAAAAACGTCAGCAGCAGCAACAGCTGGAAGTAGGCGCCGAGTGTTTTGGCTGTCCAGGCGAAGCCCGTAGCGATGGCACCGGCGACGCCACTGATGTCATATAGCGACAGGCCCACGAACAGCAGAATGAAGCCGATGCTCAGGATGAGCACGACAGGGTCACCGAAGCGGTGCTGGCCTTTAGGCTGCACCGTTTCGGTGGTATTGGTGTTGGTCTTGGTTGACGTCATCAGAGTGACCTCTGGCGTAGGCCCCTTTTAGATAGAGGCCGTTATTGTGGTTATTTCATGCCTCAGCTCTCTATACCTGGTGTTGTAGCTGCTGCATATTTCTGTTCAGGCAACCTGGCTGGCCTGCTGTTGTGGTGTGGCGGAGCGCTCCAGCAGAGCCACCCAGTTCTGCCCCATGATTCCGGCCACTTCGCTCTCGCTGAAGCCGACCTCACGCAGGCCGGTAATCAGGTTGGGGAAGTCGCGACTATCGCGCAGCCAGGGCAGCGGTGCGGGCCAACCGGCGTTGGAGGCGCTGCCTTCGCCGTAGTCCATATCCTTCGACCAGCGGCCGTTGCGCATCCAGTCAAGCACTGATGTCGGCTGGTTCTGGCACAGATCGGTGCCCATGCCCAGGTGCTCCACGCCCATCAGGTCGGCGGTGCGGGCGATCATTTCGCAGTACTCGGCCAGGGTGCAGTCCGGGCCGTTTTTCAGGTGGAACGGGTAGGCCGAGAAGCCCAGTAGTCCGTCACACTCGGCGATGGCCTTGAGCACCTTGTCCGACTTGTTGCGCTTGGCTGGATGAAAGCTCGCTGGGTTGGCATGCGAGATGATCACCGGGCGGCTGGACAGCTCGATGGCCTCCAGGGTCGAGCGCTCGCCGCTGTGAGACATGTCGATGACCATGCCGACGCGGTTCATCTCGCGGATCACCTGACGCCCGAAGCGGGTAATACCGCTGTCTACGGCCTCGTAGCAGCCGCAGGCCAGCAGGCTCTGGTTGTTATAGGTGAGCTGCATGATCAGCAGACCCAGGTCGCGCATGATCTCGACCATGTCGATATCGTCTTCAATGGGCGAGCAGTTCTGCGCGCCCAGGAAAATCCCGATGCGCCCCTGTTGCTGAGCGTGAAGGATATCGGCGGGCTGGCGTACCGGCATGATCAGGTCGGCGTGTTCTTCGAAGCGGCGGTTCCACTCGCCCATCCGCAGTAGCGTCTCGCGGATGGTTTCGTGGTAAACCAGCGTGGCGTGGACGGCGTCGACGCCGCCCTCGCGCATCTGTTCGAAGATCTCACGCGACCAATTGGAGTACTGCAGACCATCGACTGTCAGTATCGCGTTGGACATTGCGTTGGTTCCTCTTAGGCTTTGACGTAGCAGGTCTTGACCACGGTGTAGAATTCGCGGGCATAGCGGCCTTGCTCACGCGGGCCGAAACTGGAGTTCTTGCGGCCGCCAAAGGGCACGTGGTAGTCGGTACCGGCGGTAGCCAGGTTGACCATCACGCAGCCGGTTTCGGCGCGGGCCTTGAACTCGGTAGCCAGTGCCAGGGAGTCGGTGATGATGCCGGCGGTCAGGCCGAAGTGGGTGTCGTTAAGCACCTCGATGGCCTCGTTGGCATCGGCTACTTTGATCACGCAAGCGATGGGTCCGAAGACTTCTTCGCGGTTGATCGGCATGTCGTTGGTAGTGTCGACGAACAATGCCGGCGCCATGAAGTAACCTTCGGTGTCGCGCTGCAGACGCTCGCCGCCGAAGGCCAGTTTGGCGCCTTCTTTCTGGGCGCGGTCGATCCAGGCCAGGTTCGATTCGAGCTGGCGGGCATCGGCGGCCGGGCCAAAACTCACGCCGTCCTCCAAAGCATGGCCGACCTTGACCTGCTCCAGGCGCTTGATCAGCTTTTCAACGAAGGCGTCGTGGACTTTCTCGGTAACGATCAGCCGTGACGAAGCGGTGCACTTCTGGCCGGTGCCGGAGTAAGCGCCGTTGAAGGCGGCTTCCACGGCCAGGTCCAGGTCGGCGTCGTCGGCTACGATCAGGGCGTTCTTGGAGCCCATCTCGAGCTGGCACTTGACCAGGTTGGCGGCGGTGGCAGCGGCTACGCGGCGGCCCACTTCCAGCGATCCGGTAAATGACAGTGCATGGATGTCGGGGCTTGAGATCAGCGAATCGCCAATTGCGCCGCCAGAGCCCATGATCAGGTTATAGGTACCGGCGGGCATGTCCTGGCGGCTGATGATTTCGGTTAGCGCCCAGGCACTGGCTGGCACCAGGTTGGCGGGCTTGAACACCACGGCATTGCCGAAAGCCAGCGCTGGTGCGATCTTCCATACCGCCGTGGCCATGGGGAAGTTCCACGGGCTGATGATGCCGACGACACCCACCGGCTCGCGGCGGATGTCGACCTCGACGCCTGGGCGTACCGAGTCGGCGCGCTCGTCAATTTGGCGTAGCACTTCGGCTGCGTAGTAGTGGAAGAACTGGCCTGAACGGTGCACTTCACCCACGCCTTCGGCTAAGGTCTTGCCTTCTTCGCGGGCCAGCAGCTCACCGAGCTCGGCCTTGCGTGCGATCAGCTCATCACCAATCGCCATCAGCACGCCGTAGCGGTGCTCAAGGCCGGTCTTGGCCCATTCTTTCTGGCCTTTTCTGGCGGCGGTAATGGCCTCGCCGACCTGGGCGACACTCGCTTGTGCATAGTGGCCTACCACGTCGCTTGTATCGGACGGGTTGCGGTTTTCGATCTGGCTTTCGCCTTCGACCCACTGACCGTTGATGAAAAGCGCATGCACTTGAGTACGAGAATGAGACTGGGAATCTGGGTGTGACATAACGACCTCCAAAGTGACGATGCCGTAAGACTAGGTGAGCCTCCAATATAAAGATAATCAATAATAAATACTGAGCGATAAGTTATTCTTACCGCGTGCGGGCTGAATACCAATCCGCGCCGTTTGACAGGATCAATACGCGGACTGAACGGGGGAGAGGAGCAATGCTGCCTGAATTGAAGATTACCCCACTGCGCTATGTGCTGGCGGTGGTTGATCAGGGCGGCTTTCATGCCGCTGCTCGTCAGGTGCATCGCACCCAGCCGGCGTTGTCCATGGCCATTCGTGAGCTGGAAAGTCGCTTGGGCGAAGCGCTGTTTGAGCGTGGCAACCAGGCCACCCTGACGCCCTTCGGTGAGTACTGCGTGCCGCGTTTTCGCGAGCTGATCACCCAGCACGACCGACTCAGCCGCGAACTGGTGGCGCAGGTGGCAAGAGAGGCGGGACATCTGGACATGGCTGCGGTGCCCTCGGTGGCCAGCCGACTGATGCCCCGGCTGCTGGCCGATTTCGTGGCGCACTATCCCGGCATCCGGGTCAGCCTGCACGACGGTAACGCCGATTATGTGCGCGAGCAGGTATTGGCCGGTGAGGTGGATTTAGGCCTGACCAGCCTGTGGGAAGGTGATGCGGCGTTGGGGTTTACCCCGCTGATGCGTGATGCGTTGGGCGTGGTGTGCCGCGATGACCATCCGTTTGCAGGCCGGCAGAGTGTCCACTGGAAAGAGCTGATGCAGGAAAGCCTGATTGGCAACGGCACCTCACGATTGCTTCAGGGCACCGATGCCGCAGCACTGCTCGAGCACCACACCTTCTATATCTCCAACATGATATCGCTGACCGCCATGTTGGTAGCGGGCCTGGGCGTGACCACGCTGCCGAAGCTGGCCTTTCCCGAAGAATACGAACGGCTGAGGTTCATCCCGCTCAGTGAACCCAGGGTTGAACGGGAGATCGGCCTGCTCCAGCTGGCCGGGCGCAGCCTGTCACCGGGGGCGCGTGCCATGGCCGAGTTCGTGAGGCAGGCGCTGGAAGAGTAAAGATCGGGATGTAACCGCCGCTGAGCGACGGTTTCATCGTGTGGCTTTGCCCTTCGTGGGAGCGGCGCTTGTGCCGCGAATGGCGCCGTCAGGCGCCCCGCTGTAGCCGCCGCACTTAACCGGGTGTCAAATCAATACGTGTGGTTTCTCTCACGTTTAGTAAAGAAGGTTGATGTTTTACCAAACTGATGGCGGGGTCATGCTGCAGTCATAGCCACAACGTATTGACACAACAACGCCAATGAGACGTTAAGGGGAGCAATGCCATGTTGACCACTCATCTGCCCGCCGACAGCCTCCGCGATGAAACCAAGACATCACCCGGGGTAATCAACGACCATTTCTGGATGCCGTTCAGTGCCAACCGGGATTTCCGCGATAACCCGCGGCTGATCTGCGGCGCAGAAGGGCGCTACTTTATTGATGATCAAGGGCGCCGGCTGTTCGACTCGCTCTCGGGCCTGTGGACCAGCGGTGCGGGGCACAATCGCACGGAAATCCAGCAGGCGGTGGCCAAGCAGCTCGGCAGCCTGGATTTCGCACCGGGCTTCCAGGTGGCTCACCCGCTGGCCTTCGAGCTGGCCGAGAAAGTTGCCAGCATCATGCCGGAGGGCCTCGATCACGTCTTTTTCACCGACTCCGGTTCAGAGTCTGCCGACACCGCTATTAAAATGGTCAAGGCCTATTGGCGGATCAAGGGGCGTGCCGAGAAAGTGCGCATGATCGGCCGCGCCAAGGGCTATCACGGCGTCAACCTCGGTGGCACCAGCGTTGGCGGCATCGGCGGTAACCGCAAGCACTACGGTGAGCTGTTCGACGCCAGCCATCTGCCCCACACCCTGCAGGCCGACCAATGCTTTACCCGCGGCCAGGCCGAGACCGGAGTGGATCTTGCCGATGCGCTGCTGGAGCAAATTGCGCTGCACGATGCCTCGACCATCGCTGCCGTCATTGTTGAGCCGATGTCGGGCTCTGCCGGCGTTATTGTGCCTCCCCAGGGCTATCTGCAGCGGCTGCGCGAGATTTGCACCGCTAACGACATTCTGCTGATCTTCGACGAGGTGATCACCGCTTTCGGTCGCTGCGGTGCGCGTACCGGCTCCGAAGCCTTTGGCGTGACGCCAGACCTGTTAACCATCGCCAAGCAGCTGACGAATGGCGCGGTGCCCATGGGAGCGGTGGTCGCCAACGGTGATATCTACGACACCTTCATGGCCGGCGGTGGCCCGCGTCATGCAGTGGAGTTCACCCACGGCTACACCTACAGTGGCCACCCGGTGGCCTGTGCGGCGGGCTTGGCGGCGCTGGACCTGTTCGAGCGCGAAGACTTCCCGGCCCAGGTGCGCGCTATTGCCCCAGCCTTCGAGGACCGTCTGCACGCCCTGAAGGGGCGCCAACACGTCGTTGATATCCGCAACTACGGGCTGGCCGGTGCCATCCAGCTGACGCCGCGTGACGGCGATCCGACCATTCGCCCCCGCGATGCGCACATGGCGCTATGGGAGGCCGGCTTCTACGTGCGCTATGGCGGCGATACCTTGCAGTTTGGCCCTCCCTTCGGCACCACCGAGCAGGAGCTCGAGCGGATGTTCGATGCGGTCGCCGGCGTGCTGGATCACCTGGCCTGATACGTTAACAGCCCATCATGTCATTGTTTTCAAACAACCAATAAAACCAAGGAGCACCTCCATGCAACAGACCACTCACTGGATCAACGGCGAACACCTCAGTGAAGCGAGTAGTCTGCCGGTCAGTAATCCATCCACCGGTGAAACCATTCGCGAAGTTGCGGACGGTAACGCCGAGACGGTGGCGCGTGCCGTTGCTGCCGCCGAGGCCGCGTTTCCGGCCTGGCATGATACACCGCCGGCCAAGCGCGCTCAGGTGATGTATCGCTTCAAGCAGTTGCTGGAAGAGCACAGCGAGCGTTTGGTTCAGCTGGTCAGCGAAGAGCACGGCAAGACCGTGGAAGACGCCATGGGCGAGCTCAAGCGCGGCATCGAGAACGTCGAGTATGCCTGCGGCGTGCCGGAGCTGCTCAAGGGGGAGTACTCACACAATACTGGGCCCGGAATCGATGCCTGGTCGAACTTCCAGCCGCTGGGTGTCGTCGCGGGCATCACGCCGTTCAACTTCCCGGCGATGGTGCCGCTGTGGATGTATCCCATGGCGATTGCCTGCGGCAACACCTTTATTCTCAAGCCCTCGGAGAAAGACCCCACCGCGGCGCTGGCGGTGGCCGAACTGCTGGCCGAAGCAGGCCTGCCCAATGGTGTAATGAACGTCGTGCAGGGCGGCCGCGAAACCGTCGAAGCGCTGCTGGATACGCCTGCCGTCAAGGCGGTGTCCTTCGTCGGCTCGACGCCCATCGCCGAGGCCATCTACTCTCGCGGCAGTGCCGCTGGCAAGCGGGTACAGGCGCTGGGTGGTGCCAAGAACCACGCCATCGTCCTGCCGGATGCCGATATCGACAACGCCGCCAACACCTTGATGGGGGCTGCCTACGGCAGCGCCGGCGAGCGTTGCATGGCGATCTCTGTGGCGGTATGCGTGGGAGATGACGCCGCTGATCGACTGATCGCAGCCATGCAGCCCAAGATCGCCGAGCTGAAGATCGGCCCCGGCACCGAGAAAGGGTTGGACATGGGCGCCCTGGTCACCGCGGAGCATCGCGACAAGGTGCTTGGCTATATCGAAGACGGCGTAGCCGCTGGTGCCAAGCTGGTTGCCGACGGTCGCAATCTCAAGGTCGCCGGCCACGAGGACGGTTTCTTCGTCGGCGGCTGCCTGTTTGATCAGGTGACCCCGGAAATGCGCATCTATCAGGAAGAGATCTTCGGGCCCGTGCTGTGCGTGGTGCGCGTCGACAGTCTGGATGAAGCCATCGCCCTGACCAACGCCCACGAATACGGCAACGGCACCTGCCTGTTTACCCGTGACGGTGAGGCGGCACGACGCTTCGCTGACCAGATTGAAGTTGGCATGGTCGGCATCAACGTGCCGCTGCCGGTGCCGGTGGCCTACCACAGCTTCGGCGGATGGAAGCGTTCACTGTTCGGTGATTTACACGCCTACGGCCCGGACGCGGTGCGTTTCTACACCCGGCGCAAGGCGATCTCCCAGCGCTGGCCGTCCAGCTTCGAGACCAGCCACGCGGAATTCTCCTTCCCGTCCTGATCCGGTTTGACTGTGTATCTGTATTTGCTGAAGACAGCCGGCCTATCTATATGGACCTATCTATATAAGCCGGCTGTTAGAACCAGCTGTATGCCAAAAGTATTACCGACAGATTCCGAAAAAATCCCAACAAGAAGGAGACAACAATGTTCGGACTTCCTGTGTCCACTACCTGGTTAGTGATCGGTGTGCCTGTGATGTGGGTGCTCTACACCCTGGGCTTTCTCTGGGTTACTAAAAATTGGCCAGGTCTGAAGCGCAATGCAGAGCGCTAGCCGACGCTTATTTTACAGACGCGACAATAATAATTCGTAACGCTGGAGAGCAGGTATGAATACGACGGTACTTCTTTTTCTCGGCCTTTATTTCCTGGCCATGCTCGCGGTGGGGGTTGTCTCGATGCGGCGAGGCGGAGCCAGTAGCATGGAAGGCTATTATCTTGGTGGTCGTAATGTTGGCCCCTTGGTTACTGCCTTGACGATGCAGTCCACCTCGATGAGCGGCTATATGTTCTTGGGTGCCGGTTCGCTGGGCTATACCCAGGGCTATTACGGTTTCTGGTATGCCGGCGGCGATATCGGTGGAGGCGTCGTCAACCTTTCGGTACTGGGGCGGCGTATGCGCAAACTGTCTCAGATCATGGGAGCCTTGACATCGATCGAGTATTTGGAAAAGCGCTATCCCAGCAAGTGGGTTCGGCTTATTGCTGCCGGGCTTTCGGTGTTTTTGCTGGGTGCTTATGTGCTGGCGCAGTTCATCGCTGGTGGCAAGGGGCTTGAGCTGGTCACTGGCCTGTCCTATGAGCTGTCGCTGGCCATTGCCATCGCGGTCATTCTTGGCTACACCCTGATGGGTGGTTATGGCGCCGTGGCGTATACCGATGTTGTTCAGAGTTTTATCATGGTTGTCGGGATCGTGTGGATCCTGGTGGCTACGCTGAACGAGGTGGGTGGTTTAACTGCGGCTAACCAAGCGCTTGCCGAGCTTGACCCTACACTGCTTTCCATCTGGGGGCGTGACCTGGTCTATGAAAACCAGTGGGGAATCGTGCTGGGTGCCCTGCTGATCTTTTCTATTGGTTATATGGGTTGGCCGCATGTGGTCACTCGCCACATGGCGATGCGTAATCCTTTCCACGCGCGTCGTGCCGGGGTGTATTCCACGCTGTGGAATCTGGTGTTTGTCAGCTCGCCTTATATCCTTGGCACCTTGGCTATTCTTGTGCTTCCCAATCTTGAAGATCCCGAGCAGGCGATTTTCCTGTTAGCCCACAACCTTTTGCCGGCGGCTGTGGTCGGTATCGTGATGGCAGCGATCATGGCGGCAATCATGTCTACCGCTGATTCCATTCTGCTGCAAACGGGCAGTATCGCGGCTCGGGATCTCTACGAGCGCTTTATTAACCCCAATATGAAAGAGAAGCAGATGGTTCGGGTGTCGCAGCTGATCGTGTTGATCCTGGGTGTTGTCTGTGGCGTTGTTGCGCTGTTTGAGCCTCCGGGTGTCTTTGCGATTGTGGTGTTTACCACGTCAGTGCTGGGCAGTGCTTTTTTGCCAAGCTATGTAGCTGCGGTGTGGTGGCGCAAGGCCAACACGCCGGGGGCGCTGACTTCGATGATAGTCGGGAGTCTGACGGCTTTCTTTTGGCAGTACTTGTCGCTGGATGCGGTGAGCGGGGTCCACCCAATGCTGGCTGGCGTGGGGCTGTCGAGTGTCGCGATGGTAGTGGCCAGTCTGCTGACCCAAGCCAGCCATCCAGTGCCTGAGCACATAGTTTTTGCGATGGAAGAGACGGCTGAGCTGCGCCCACTGCCGCGCTCACTGAAATCCCAGCAGGCGTTTGAGATGGCTCATGAAGCGCTGGTGCTCAAATCCCAGCCCCAGTCTGGGCGCGTACGCTATGAGTGAGTGTGCCAGTCTGATGCAAGAAGCCACTGTGCGGCATGACCTTGGTGCTGAGGAAGCCTGGCTGAAGGCCCGGCTTCCTCGGGAGTCGGTGGAGCGCAGGGCCGTCGGTGTTGTATCGGGGCTTGAGGTCCATTCGGTTGTCGCGGTGGGTTTTCCGTACCTGTTGCTGGAGTACTGTTGGGAAGTGCGCCGCTGGGGCCAGCACCGCCGCGAGCGCATGGGCTGCCTGGTGGACCGCTGCCAAGGAGTAAGCACTACGCTGGAGGGCATTGAGTTCGGCGACGCGCTGCCCTCGCCGCTGCTGCCCGATGCCGCGCTGGAGATGGAGCTGCTTGAGCGCAAGGCGCGCCAGCATGTCATGCAGGTGCGCCGTCATCGTCTCAAGCGTCGCAGTTCAAGTGGCCTTGCTCTTGTTAGCTCTCAGTTAGTGCGAAAGCCGCTGTGGCGGGTTTTTGGAAGCCATGATCAGCATGGCGAGCTTGAGCTGCTGATTGACGGAGTTAATGGGGGCTATTATCTGATGTGATATTGAGTCAAGGCAGGAAGACAGCCTGTGGATTCCAGGCCTGGATTCAAGTAATAAGTGCAGCACCTTGGCTTGATAGCAAGGTGCTTTTATATATATCAGGGGAAGCGTTGGCGTTAAAAACGGAAGTTTGGTGAGTCAGCTTCTTTTCCCCAGCAGACTCAGAAATGCCTCCAGCACTCGGTGCGGTCGTCGGTCGCGACGAGTCACGGTGACAAAGGCCGTCTGGTAAAAATAGCGTTCAGGTGAAATGGCCTTGAGCCGTCCCGCGGATACCCAAGGAGCAGCCAGGTGGTTGGGTAGATAGCCGATATATTGACCAGTCAGTATCAGAAAAGCAGCGCCTTCACGATCAGCCGCTGATGCCGAATCCTTCAGGAAAGCGTTCGCATTGCGGCCCGACTCAGACAAAGGATAATTCGGGACTACAGCGTCATACGCCATCAGCTCGTCCATTTTCATGCCTGATTTTTCTGAATACAGCGGGTGTGTGTCGGCGCAATAGAGCTGAGATGTTTCGTCATAAAGCTCTTTGACAGACAAGCTTGTGGGTAAGCTTACCTGTGGCACAACGCCGACATGCAGGCGGCCATCAGAGACTCCCCGAATGACGCTGTCCGCCACCTCCATGGCGATGTTTATGCGTACGGCAGGGCCCTGTGTCTTGAGCTCGGACAGGCTGTTGGTGATGTGCAGCTCCGGCATGCTGACCAGGCTGTCACTGATGCCGATATTAAGCTCGCCGCGCAAGGTGTGGTGCAGCCCGTTGACTTCGGTGCGAAATGTTTCAAGTGACGCCAGTAGCGTCAGCCCTGCGTCAAATACCTGCCTTCCTTCCTCGGTCAACGAGAACCCGCCGCGGCCACGTTGGCAAAGCCTGAGTCCTAAACGCCGCTCTAGGTCGTTCATATGTAAGCTGATTGCTGAGCGGCTGATGCCTAGGGTGTCCTCGGCGGCAGTAAAACCACCGCACTCTACGACTGCTTTGAAAACCCGCAGCATGCGTATATCGAAATCACTGACCTGGCCAAGAGGGCCTGCCTGACGCTCATTCATACAGAGACCAGAAGTTGTATTGGTTTTATTTAATGTGTCGTTTACTGTTTAGCGAAGTTTAAAATAAATAGATTTAATTTTTATCTAGTGTGACTGTTTAATATGGCTGAAGAGAGTCAATAGGAGTTTTAGCTAACGTACTAAAAATATTGGCCGGAGTCGCAGAGCTCGAGCCTGCAACCTCTGTCTCGCGAATCAATTCACCTTTTGCTGTCTTTTAAAGCAGAAGCTTACGGACCTCTTTCTCGTGTAACAATGACCCAAGGTGACAGTAGAAGTCAATATATGGCAGGTGTGCGTCACACGATGGACAAACAGAAATTATCACTCGGGTGGTGAGTAGCAGCTGGGCTTCGCCGTCTTTGCTGACTGGGCTAGCTAGGTTTGATCTTGCCCTGCAACAGTGCTCAATCACTGATACCTGATGCAGCTGGTTTTGCAAGCTCAGCGATGTGGCAGCCTAAAGCAGTTGGTGAACATGTTGCACACAAACCAAGATGGATTAGCTGGCTGTGGCACTGCATTTTCAGATCATCAGTCATCGCAGTGCTTTGGGGGTGATTTCTCAGTATTCGTGAGAAGGCCTGCCGGAGTTAAGGAGCACTACGTGGTCATTACAACAAGAAAACATTGTGCGTAAACCCTGCCTTTATGAGGTAGCGATACTACTTGCCGGTTTCAGCACTGTGAGTTGTTTTTCAGCGTATGAAACCGGCTGTTGCCCAGTCGGTTACATACGTCATGACTGGCGTTACAGAACATCAAGCATCAGGGCATTACCCAATTGGCAACGGAAGAGCTGTCCGTTTCTGCCGGCAAGGTAATGACCTGTTTAGTGCCTACTCGCGAGCTCTTTTCTGAAGTTGCCGCGGGAGAATAACAGCTTGCTATTATTCTTCGGAAAAACTTGCACTTGCGACATTTCTTGCAGCGAGTGAGTCAAGTTTTAGTTGCTGAATGATACCCGTTATCATGGCTAACTCCTGCTCTAATAGCGGCATCTTGTCCAAGTCATAGGCAGACACCTCAATATCTGCCACATTTAGCAAGTCACCGAAATAGGACAGCATGAATAGGGCCTTATTGTCTCGGAACTCGCAGGTAATT
>NZ_JBQDJZ010000036.1:0-24715 GCF_052095765.1 Halomonas sp. | reverse complement strand
CGTCAGGCACTTATACCAAAAGCCCCGAGCGCAATGCGTTCGGGGCTTTTTTAATATCTGGAGAAGCAGTTTGGAAAAATGTCGCGTGATGGCCCCATGCCGCCGGTTTCGCGATGTGAACATCGTTCCTGCAAAGCCCAGTTCACGGATACCATTCAGGTTGTCATAGGAGCTGCCTTCAGGCTTCGACAGGCGCCGTGAGGCGCCCGCTGAGGATGCCCAGTGTGGTCAGGCGGAAAGGCTTTCAAGCGTTTCGATCAGGCTGTCCATTTCATTGTCAGTGCCAATGGAGATACGCAGCCAGTTGTTGAGCGCTTCAGTATTGAAGTGGCGTACCAGAATACCGCGCTCGCGTAGGCCGACAAACAGTTGGGCGGCGTCTTGCTTTGGATGGCTGGCCAGCAGGAAGTTAGTCTGGGAAGGTAATACGTCAAACCCCAACTGCTCCAGTCGCTGGCGGGTGCGCTCGCGGGTGGTGATGACCGCCGTGCGACAGGCGTCAAAGTGATCTTCATCTTCAAGTGCAGCGATACCGACGGCGGAGCACAGGCTATCGACGGGGTAGGAGTTGATTGAGTTCTTGACCCGTTCCAAGCCCTCTATCAACTCCCGTGAGCCCACCGCATAGCCCAGACGTATGCCTGCCAGGCTGCGCGACTTGGAGAAAGTGCCGGTAACTAGCAAGTTGGGGTGGTCGGCTATCAGCGGTACGCTGCTTTCGCCGCCAAAGTCCACGTAGGCTTCGTCAATAAGCACCACGGCATCGCGGACACGCTCAAGCAGCGCTTGAACATCCTTGCGAGCATGACCATGACCGCTGGGCGCATTGGGGTTGGCGAAAATGACGCCACCGGCATCTTTAGTAAAAGCATCAAGATCAACTCGCCACTGTGCATCCAGTGGGAAGGCGCGCCGCGTGATGCCATACAGGTTGCAGTAGACCGGATAGAAACTGTAGCTGATTTCTGGCATCTGCAGTGCTTGCGGATGGCAGAAGAACGCCTGGAAGGCGAATGCCAGGACCTCATCTGAGCCATTGCCAACAAAAACCTGATCGGTATCTACCCCCAGGTTACTGGCGAGTGCTTCGCGCAGCTCTTGTGAGCCGGGGTCGGGATAGAGGCGCAAGTGGTCGGTGCGGAACTCGCGCAGGACGCTGCCCACGCCTGGTGCCGGCGAATAGGGGTTTTCGTTGGTGTTTAGCTTGATCAGTTGCTCGCGTGGCTGCTCACCCGGTACATAGGGGGTCAGCTCATGAACTTTGGGACTCCAGAACCTGCTCATACTCTTCTCGCTCGATAAATGGATCTTTCCCTCATGTTGACCTGAGAGCAGTGCCCGCGCAAGGTGCAGGCATGCTAGGCTGCTCGCTTTGTTTATCCGCCAACGCCAAGGAGTTAGAGGCATGCTCGCCCAGATTGCTGCGACATTGTTGCCGGTTTTTCTTATTGCCGGTAGTGGCGCTGCCTATGGCCGGTTCCGCACGCCGGATATTCAAGGCCTGAATACGCTTAATATGGAGTTGTTTGTACCGCTTCTGGTGTTCTCGGTGATGGCCGACCGTGATGTGCCGCTGGTCGACTATGCCGGCCTGGCACTGGCTGCGACGGTCATCGTGCTGGGCTCTGGGCTGTTGCTATGGCCGGTCGCACGCTGGTTGAAGCAGGATGTGAAGACGTTCTTGCCGCCCATGATGTTCAACAACTCGGGCAACATGGGCATTCCGCTGATTGTTCTGGCCTTCGGTGAGGCGGCGCTGCCAGCTGCTGTGGTGCTATTCATCGTCGAAATGGTGCTGCATTTCTCGGTTGGTTTGTGGATGCTATCCCCGGGAACACCGTTGTGGCGCCTGCTGCGCATACCCATTGTGCTGGCAAGTCTGGTGGGGCTGGCGGTTAATCTTAGCGGGCTCTCTCTGCCGAGCTGGCTGCTGGAGGCAATGAGCATGCTTGGCGAGATCAGTATACCGCTGATGCTGTTTGCGCTCGGCGTACGCATGCTGGATATCGACTTCAGCGACTGGCGGACCGGCATGCTGGGGGCGCTGCTGTGTCCGCTATCGGGTGTGATTCTGGCACTGCCGATGGTGCTGCTGTTTGATCTTGATAGCACTTCTGTTGCGGCACTGTGGGTGTTTGCGGCCCTGCCACCAGCTGTACTGAATTACCTGGTGGCAGAGCAGTACCGACAGGAGCCGCATCGTGTGGCTTCGCTGGTGTTGATCGGCAACCTGGGAAGTCTGGTGGTGATGCCCCTGGTGCTGTGGCTGGTGTTCAGCTATCAAGGCTGATCGCGTGTTTGTTGATATGCATCACTGCTATTCGCCTTAATGTATATCTACAATGCATCTTATTGTCTGGCATGGAAGCAGGGCCAATCAACAGCAGCCGCTATATCACCAGAGAAAGACAGGGAGTCTGGCACGATGGCGGCAGTATGCCCCGTGAGAGATTGCACTATGAACAACACTCCGCCCGCCGACTGGGATCCCCGCGCCCCAGAGGTTCTTGAAAACCAGATTCAGGGCTACGATGAGATGCGCCAGCGTTGCCCAGTCGCCTACAGTGACTACCTGCAGTGGTCCCTGTTCCGCCATGATGATGTGATGCGTGTGCTGGGCGATCATGAAACCTTCAGCAACGCCTCGCGGCACCTCTCCATTCCCAATGCCATGGATCCGCCAGAACATGCGCCGTATCGGCAGATCGTCGAGTCGTACTTCACACCTCAGCGTGTCGCCCAGTTCGAGCCGGTATGCCGTGCCAATACTCAAGCACTGATCGATGACCTGCCGCTGGACGCTGAGGTAGATGTGATGAGCTCACTTGCCCAGCCTTTTGCGGTGCGCAATCAGTGCGCTTTCATGGGCTGGCCTGAGAGTCTGCGCGACGCGTTGCGCGAATGGATTGGCAAGAACCATCGAGCAACCTTGGCCGGTGACCGTCAGGCCATGGCTAGGATTGCCTTAGAGTTTGATGGCTATATCAAAGAGCAGCTGATACTGCGTCGGGATGCCGGAGGCGAGGCGCCGATGGACGTCACTACGCGTTTGTTGCAGGAGAGGATCCATGGCCGACCACTGAGTGACGAAGAAATCGTCAGTATCGTGCGGAATTGGACCGTGGGTGAGCTGGGCACCATTGCCGCCAGCGTCAGTAGCTTGGTGCACTATGTGGCTATTCACCCCGAAATACAGCAAGCGCTGCGCCAAGGGCAGGAAGACCTTTCGGATGCCATCGATGAAATACTGCGCATTCATGCACCGCTGATTTCCAATCGTCGTGTGACCACGCGGCCGGTCACGATTGGCGGACGAGAGATACCGGCCGGTGAGAGAATTTCGCTGCTCTGGGCTTCAGCCAACCGTGATGAAAAGGTATTCGGTGATCCGGACGCGTTTCAGCCCGCGCGTAACCGTGATAAAAATCTACTGTATGGTGCTGGCGTGCATGTCTGCCCCGGTGAGCGCTTGGCCAGGCTGGAGCTGTGCGTATTCATGGAAGCCTTGCTGGCTGGTACGCGTCATATCGAGCTGGCCGCTGGCAAGACACCACAACGGGCGCTTTATCCGGCCAGTGGTTTTTCGTCATTGACCGTGCGGGTTCAGCGCGGGTGATCTGAGGCATGGAATACATGCGTCAGGGTATCTGGTACAGGTAAGAGCGTACCCATTGGATTGTGCTGTGCAAAAAACCCAGAAAGGTTACCGACCAGGCCAGCAGCGATACCCCTGATTTTTGGTGGTAGGCACTTGGAGCTGTGATCACGTATCAGGCAGGTGCACACAAGGCCAGCGTAGCATAGCCGTATTGCATGGTTTACCTTGATGTGCTGAACGAGTGGCTGAGAATCAAATGACCGATTTGTGTGTTTCAGACACAGTTTTTGGGGCTGTCAGTCAGCGTAACTTGCCGTTATGCTATGGGCCAGGCTGCCGCCGTCGCGGTATCTGACACATTTGTTAGGAGGACGAAGATGCAAATCAGGACGTTGCTGGCAGGCTCTGCCATGCTCGCACTGTTGGCAGGCTGTGCCAGCGGACCCACCGAGACCACTCAACAAGTGGAAGTGACCGGTACGACGTATCAGGGCACGCTGCCATGCCGCAACTGTGATGGCATTGATCTCGGGGTTACCCTTGTAGGTGAGGAGGTTACTACCTCTGACGGTCGTACATTCAAGCTGAGAGCGGCCTACAGGGCGCATCCGGAAAATCCGCCGGTTGAGAACTACAGTGGCAACTGGGCGGTCCTTAACGGGTCTGCCGAAGATCCGGGTGCGACTGTTTATGAGCTGGTTCCCAACGGTGAGGGGCAGACTTATTATTTCCTGAAGCTGGATCCTCAGACTCTGGAGCTGATTGACCCCCAGCGTCGCCGTTTTGAAAATAACGAGATGCTGCGTCTCAATCGTCAATAAGCAGGACGCGTAACACGCCAGAAGGGGCGGCCACTGGCCGCCCCTTCTGGCGTGTTACTGTGTTGAGGAAGGCAAACCACCGTGTGGACAGGGAGTGGGTAACGGATGGCCAAAGCAAAAAGCGCTTTTGTCTGTACGGAGTGTGGCAGCGAGTTCCGCAAGTGGCAGGGGCAGTGCTCCAGCTGTCAGGAATGGAATACCCTGAGCGAGGTTCGCCTGTCATCTGCCCGGCCCGGTACGGCAACGGTTAGTGCTGGACGCAGTGGTTATGCCGGTGCGTTGTCGCGTGAAGTGGTCGATCTGGGGGGGGTGGATCTCAGTGATGTGCCTCGGTTGTCATCGACGTTTGATGAGTTCGATCGCGTGTTGGGCGGTGGTTTGGTGCCGGGTTCGGCGGTGCTGCTGGGTGGCCATCCTGGTGCGGGAAAGTCCACCCTGCTGCTGCAGGTGGCCTGCAAGCTGGCTCAACAGCGCACGGTTATCTATGTCACCGGTGAGGAATCGCTGTCTCAGGTGGCAATGCGCGCCCATCGTCTGCAGCTGCCAACCCAGGGCCTGAAAATGCTGGCTGAGACCAGCATCGAGACGATTCTGGCTGTTGCCGAGCGCGAGCGCCCCGAGGTACTGATTATCGACTCCATCCAGACCACGCATCTGGATGATATTGCCTCGGCGCCGGGCGGCGTGGCCCAGGTGCGCGAGTCGGCAGCGGCACTCACTCGTTTCGCCAAGCAGAGCAATACCGTTCTGCTGCTGGTGGGCCATGTCACCAAGGATGGCGCTCTGGCCGGCCCCAAGGTGCTGGAGCACATGATCGATGCTTCGTTGTTGCTGGAGGGCGATGCCGACTCGCGCTTTCGTACGCTACGCGGGCAGAAAAACCGTTTTGGCGCGGTCAACGAGCTTGGCGTATTCGCCATGCTGGAGCACGGCTTGAAAGAAGTGAAAAACCCCAGTGCTATTTTTCTGTCACGCAGCGACGAGCAGGCACCGGGCAGTCTGGTGATGGTGGTCTGGGAAGGCACACGCCCGCTATTGGTTGAAGTGCAGGCGTTGCTGGACGACTCGCCGCTGGGTAATCCGCGCCGCGTTGCCGTTGGGCTGGATCATAACCGTCTGGCCATGTTGCTGGCGGTGCTGCATCGTCACGGCGGTCTATTTACTGGTGATCAGGACGTTTTTCTGAATGTAGTAGGTGGCGTCAAGGTGCTCGAAACCAGTGCTGATCTGGCGGTATTGCTGGCAGTGGTTTCTAGTCTGCAGAGCCGGCCTTTGCCACGTGAGCTGGTGGTATTTGGTGAGGTCGGGCTGTCCGGCGAGATCCGTCCAGTGCCGAGTGGTCAGGAGCGTATCGTTGAGGCCGCCAAGCACGGCTTTACCCGCGCCATCGTGCCGAGTGGTAATGCACCGCGCAAATCGCCACCTGGCATGGAGGTGGTCGCGGTGGACAAGCTGGCCGATGCACTGGAAGCCCTCTGACCAGACAGCAGGGGCAGAGTGGTTTAAATGCATTGCCCAGCCTCGGAAGTGGTGCCGTGTGCTGTAGAATAGCGCTCATTGATTGACTAAGGAGAGCGAAATGAGCGCCATTCGTCTGACCCAGTACAGCCACGGTGCGGGGTGCGGCTGCAAGATCGCCCCCGATGTACTTGATGGCATTCTGGCCAGGTCGGCTCCCGCCGTGAGCCATCACCCTAATCTGATTGCTGGCAACCAGGGGCGTGAGGACGCGGCGGTATACGACCTAGGCGACGGGCGGGGCATGATTGCCACCACCGATTTTTTCATGCCGATTGTTGATGACCCCTTCGATTTCGGGCGTATCGCCGCGACTAATGCCATTAGTGACGTGTATGCCATGGGCGGCACGCCGGTGATGGCGCTGGGCATTTTGGGCTGGCCTCTGGACAAGCTGAGCGCTGACATTGCTGGTGACGTCATGGCCGGCGCCCAGTCGGTGTGCACAGAGCTAGGTATAGCGCTGGCCGGTGGACATTCGATTGACGCGCCCGAGCCAATTTTTGGCCTGGCCGTCAACGGCTTGGTGGATCTGGCGCACCTTAAGCTCAATAAGAATGCCCGGGTCGGCGATGTGCTCTACCTGACCAAACCGCTGGGTGTGGGCATCCTGACCACGGCAGAGAAGCGCGGCTTACTGGAGCCGGGTCATCAGAACCTGGCGCGCGATACCATGCTGGTCAGTAACCGCATTGGCCTGGCGCTGTCGCGGGTTGCGGGCGTCCATGCCATGACGGATGTTACCGGCTTTGGGCTGGCAGGCCATCTGGGTGAGGTGTGTCTGGCCAGTGGCGTAGCAGCAAAAATTGATTTCCAGCGTCTGCCGCGTCTGGCTGAGGCGGAAGCTTACCGGCGTCAGGGAGCGGTTCCTGGCGGTACGGCACGCAATCGCACCGCCCTGGGTAGCCAGTTGCCAGAAATGGAAGATTCCCACTGGCAGTGGCTATGTGATCCGCAAACGTCGGGTGGCCTGCTGATTGCCGTCGACCCGGCGAGTGCCGCGGAGGTCGAGCAGATTGGTCAGGAGCATGGTGTGGCGCTGGTAGCGTTTGGTGAGGTTGTTGAGGCCTGTGGCGACGCAGCGATTGAGGTGGTGGGGTGAGTCTGCCCCTGATCGCACCAAGCCTTGAGCTGTTGCGTGAAGGGCGGGTGCTGGTCGACGTACGTGCACCGGTCGAGTTTGCCCAGGGCGCGTTGCCCGGTGCCATCAACCTGCCGCTGATGGACGATGAAGAGCGTCATCAGGTAGGTATCGCCTACGCAGAGCAGGGCCAGGAGGCCGCTGTTGCGCTGGGTGAGCGGTTGGTCAGCGGTGGCATCCGGGCAGCACGCATTGATGCCTGGCAGCGCCTGCTTCAGCGTCATCCCGATGCTGTTTTTTACTGTTTTCGTGGCGGAATGCGCTCTCAGATCGCCCAGCAGTGGCTAGCTGAAGTGGGGCTGGAGCGTCCGCGTATTGCAGGTGGCTGGAAGGCCATGCGCCAGGCCATGGCGGCACAGGTTGATGCTGCCGCTTGCCAAGCGAAGCTGATTATCAGCGGCCTCACGGGCTGCGCCAAGACGCCGCTGATTCAGTCGCTGGACAATGGCCTGGACCTGGAGGCCTGCGCCCGCCATCGCGGCTCCGCCTTTGGCCGCCATCCCCTGTGCAGCCCATCACAGATCGACTTCGAACATGCTATGGCGCTGCGCCTGCTTGAGCTGCCTGGCCCCATGGTGCTGGAAGATGAGTCGCGCCAGATTGGCGCCTGCAATATCCCGTTACGCTTCTGGCAGAGCATGGAGAAAGCGCCGAGAGTTCGCGTCGAGATGTCGCTGGATTGGCGGCTGGCACAGATCCACAAGGATTACATCGATGATCTATGGGCCATTTATCAGCGCCAATTTGGTGACTGGCTGGGCTGGGCGCTGATGCGCAAGCAGCTGGCATCTGCCTTGGGCCGTTTGCGCAAGCGGCTGGGCAATGCACGCCTGGCCAGGTTGCAGCGACTGCAGTCATTGGCCTTCCGTGAGCACGAACGAGGCAACCGTCAGGCCCACGAAGCCTGGCTGGCACCGCTTCTGACCGAGTACTATGACCCGCTGTATCGCCATCAGCTGGAAAAAAACAGCGACAAGCTCTTCCTGCACGTGGGCGACTGGGATAGCTGCCTCGAGTTCGCGCGGCAGTGGAGTGTCGAACAGCGCAGATAGCGAGTTGCTGTCAGGCTGGGCGAATGCCGTCGAGTACCTCAAACGAGGTTTCACGCGCGGTGCGCAGGAAGTCGATCATCCATGGCATTTCGCGCTGGTCCTCACGTAGAGCGGCAAATAGCGTGCCCCACAGCCCCTGCTCGCCAAGTGGCACCGCCTTGACGTAGTCACGCTCCAGGTACTCGGTCAGCGCCCAGTTGGGCAGCGCACAGACGCCACGTCCACTGGCGACTAGCTGCATCATCATGACCGTCAGCTCAGCGGTGCGTACGTCGTTGGGCAGGATATTGGCTGGCTGAAGAAACTGGGTGAAGACATCCAGGCGCTCGTGCTCCACCGGATAGGTAATCAGCATCTGATCGGCCAGATCTCCAGGTTCGATAAAAGGTTTTTGCGCCAGAGGATGATGCCGTGATACGGCCAGCAGGTTCTGATAGCGAAACAGGGGTTCGTAATGAATCCCGTGCAGTGCCTGTGGATCGGCAGTGATGACTAGATCCAGCTGCTCGCGCGCTAGCGCATTGAGTGGGTCAAAATGATGGCCGCCGGGAATATCGATTTCGACTTCTGGCCAGTGGTCGCGAAAGTGGTCGACCGATGGCATCAACCACTGAAAGCAGCTGTGACACTCAATGGCCATATGTAACCGACCCTGCTCATTGCCAGCCAGGCGCACCAGGTCGCGCTCGGCCATGCGTACCTGGGGCAGCACCTGCTCGGCCAGGCTGAGCAGGCGAAGCCCCGCCCGGGTGAACTCAACTGGACGCGTCTTGCGGATGAACAGCGGATTGCCAAGGCGATCCTCCAGATCCTTGATCTGATGAGATAACGCCGACTGGGTAAGGTGAATGCGCTCGGCAGCCTCCACCAGAGAGCCTGCATCCCGCAGGGCGATAAGCGTACGAAGATGGCGGAGTTCGAGCATAATCCTGAGAGATGTTCATGTTGTGGGTTAGAACGTCTAGTTTGATTCAATTGGCGCAGACAAGCGAGTCTGCAGTGAGACTGCCGCCGGACAGCTACACCGGTGACTGGTATTGTGTGGGGCGGGAGTGTGCTCGGCAGGGTGCATTTTGCATGGTTCATTGAACAAGGAGCTTCTCATGCGGCGAACCTCTCACGCTTTTGCTTTGCTGTCCGTTTCAACGTTGATGCTGATTATGCAGGGTTGTGTCAGTCACTCGGGTCACCCTTCTGACCGTTCTGTGGGTGCTCCAGCGCCGATGCCACCGTCAACGGTTGATATGACTGATGCGGCTGAAGGCAGCTCGAACTCGGCCAAAGCACCGCTGCTGCCGTCGCTGCTGTTTCCTGGTAAAGGCACAGCGTTTACCGGTTGGCGCTGTACGCCGGACCAGGGACTGGTGACGGCAAATGACGGCGATAAATTGCGTCTGTGGTCGGCGCACGGGGCCTGGCTGCTTGACCCTGCGGTAGTTGCCAGCGGTGAGCGTTACCAACAAGGCGACCTGAGCTTTTGGGCCAAAGGACCTGAAGCCACGGTAGAAAGCCCGCGCGGTCGCCTTTCCTGCGAGCGCAATATCCAGCAGGATGCCCTGACGCGAAAGCAGTTCCCCGGTGTGATGTTCCGCGCCCAAGGCAATGAGCCTGGTTGGGTGTTGACACTGGCCAATGACGTACCAGAGATTTTCCTGTCGTTGGATTACGGCGAGCGGGAAATCACTCTGCCGTATCGCGTGGTCGCCATGGACAACGCTGAAGGCCGTGTCGAGCTGGCCAGCGGCCAATCGGCGCGCCCCTTTGATGTACGCATCGAAGCCGGCGCCTGTTATGACAACATGAGCGGCCAGCCTTGGCCCGCACGAGTTGAACTGACGGTTAACGGAAAAACCTACCGTGGCTGCGGCCAGGGCATTGCGCCTTGAGGTTGACATGGACGAACTGACGGAAACGGCCATCAGCTGTCCCTACTGCGGTGAAAGCATCGATGTATTGCTGGACCTGCAGGAGGTACAGCAGCAATACATAGAGGACTGCCAGGTGTGCTGTCGGCCGATCACGTTTGTGATGACAGCGGCTAACAATGGCGATCTGTCAGTGGCGGTGTACAGCGAAAACGAGACGTTTTAAGAGGCACGGATGCTGTTGCAAGGACAGCTCGAATAGCTTGAGATCATTCGCAGGCTCCTCCGGACCGAGCCCAGGCGGGGCCGGCGGCGATGATGCGCTGTTGAACCGGGCAGTCATCGCGGTGAGCGCCGGGCAAGTAGCCGGTGCTCATTAGCATTTCGCGGACGATTTCTGGCCCAGTAAAGCGGAAGGTGCGGCGAAACAGTTTGACCCATTCACCATGGGGCAGTGGGTGGTGGTGCTCTAGCCAGTGGTGAAATCCGCCGTGGCTGTGGCGAAGCTGCTGTATGACGCTGGCATTGTGGATGACGGCATTAATTTTCAGCCGATTGCGGATGATGGCGGCATTGTTTAGTAGGCGCTCTCGCTCGTTGTCGTCATAGGCGGCCACGCGGTCCACTTCGAAGCCGTCAAAGGCACTGTGAAAGGCGTCGCGCTTTTTCAGTACCGTTAGCCACGACAGCCCCGCTTGGTTGATTTCCAGCGCCAGCCGCTCGAACAGTTCGTTTTCGGCGCAGACGGGGAAGCCGTACTCATGGTCATGGTAGGGACCGTGATAAGGGTGGCCGGGGGCAGTGTCGCAGTAATGGCTCATTAACAAACACCCTGAGTGGTTAGCTGGCGCTGGTTGGCGATTGTTTGTCAAATCAGCGCTAAGCCTGTCAGGATGACTGAATCTATC
Source organism: Halomonas sp. (assembly GCF_052095765.1). Classification (GTDB taxonomy): domain Bacteria; phylum Pseudomonadota; class Gammaproteobacteria; order Pseudomonadales; family Halomonadaceae; genus Halomonas. The sequence continues at coordinate 13,812 of NZ_JBQDJZ010000036.1, read as the reverse complement.
TCATAGGCCAAATGGGGGCTTATTTATGCAGTATTTACATACGATGGTCCGGGTCAGCGATTTGGATGCCTCCTTGCATTTCTATTGTGATCTGCTGGGGCTTGAGGAAGTGCGTCGCAAGGACAATGAGAAAGGGCGTTTCACCTTGGTGTTTCTTGCTGCTCCGACTGATAGCGAGCGTTCGGCGCGGCTTTCGGCCCCTGAGCTTGAGCTGACATGGAACTGGGACCCTGAGGCGTATACCGGCGGGCGTAATTTTGGCCACTTGGCCTACCGCGTGGATGATATCTATGCCGCTTGCGAGCGCCTTCAGGCCGGGGGTGTGACGATCAATCGGCCGCCACGGGATGGTTATATGGCGTTTGTCAGAAGCCCTGATGGTATCTCTGTCGAGCTGTTGCAGTCCGGTGATGCGCTGGAACCCAAGGAGCCCTGGGCGTCGATGGAGAACACCGGCAGCTGGTGATCTGGCTGGCCAGCTGGATCAAGGATTGTCCCGGGCGTAACGCTAGGGCAAGCTTGGGCTTGAACCGATTATTTCATTGCATTTGCTGCTCCAGGGAGAGCTGTACGCCCATGTCGTCATTACCTCGTCAGACCCTTTTGATTGCAATGGCTGCCTTGTTGGCGCTGCTGGTTGGCTGTGCCAGTGATGAGGGCTCGCCGCAGAAGGGGGGCAGTCACAAGAAACTGTCTGGCCCGTTGATAGGTGAACGCTGGACGCTGTTGCTGGTAGGCACCAGTGAGCGCCTGGCATTCGAGACCCAGCCTTGGTTCGAGATTTCGCCCAATGGCGAGGTGAGTGGTTTTGATGGCTGCAACCCGATCATGACCAACGTAACGCTGGGTGAAAATCACCATATTGAGTTTGGTGATATTGCTTCGGGTCGTATGGCGTGCCCTGATATGGAAAACTCACGTCAGGTGACTGAGATGCTGAACACCGCCTACGGTTATCTGATCGACCACGATCGGCTGGTGTTCTTCGGCCCCGACCAGCGGGTGCTGGGTGGCTGGCGCGAAAGTAATTAACACTAGGTTCACACAGAGCAAACACTAGGTTCACACAGAACAGCGCCGCCCCTAGGGGCGGCGCTGTTGGTTCATTTCGGCCAGACTCGGAACCGTGTAAATCACAGCGCGGCGATTTTATCGCGTTGCTCCACCAGCAGGCGACGAGTGGTCTGGGCATCCGCTAACCGGGTGCGCTCCTTTTCCACCACGGCAGCGGGTGCTTTGGCAGTAAAGCTCTCGTTAGCCAGCTTTTTCTCGATGCCGCTGATCAGGTTTTCCTGTTTCTCGACTTCTTTGGCCAGGCGTGCCAGCTCGGTGTCCTTGTCGATCAGGTCGGCCATGGGTACCAGCACTTCCAGTTCGCCCACCAGTTGGGTAGCTGACAACGGCGCATCGGTCGGGTTTTCCAGCCAGCTGATGCTTTCCAGCTTGGCCAGCTTGGCCAGAAAACGCTGGTTGTCGGCAAGGCGCTGGCGGTCGCTTTCGGCACCTTTGGTCAGCAGCACATCCAGCGGCTTGCCAGGGGAAATATTCATCTCGGCGCGGATGTTGCGCACCGCGATGATCACGCCCTTGAGCCACTCGATATCACGGGTAGCGGCTTCGTCGAACTTGGCTTCGTCGACGACCGGCCAGGGCTGAATCATGATCGAGTCGCCAGAACCCTCAGCGCCTTCATTGAAGGTGCCGGCCAGCGGTGCGACGCGCTGCCAGATTTCCTCGGTGAGGTAGGGCATCATCGGGTGTGCCAGGCGCAGTATGGTTTCTAGCACCCGTACCAGGGTGCGGCGGGTGCCGCGCTTAGCTTCTGCTGAGGCGTTTTCATCCCAGAGTACCGGCTTGGAAAGCTCCAGGTACCAGTCGCAATACTCGTTCCACACGAAGTCATACAGCGCCTGGGAGGCGTGGTCGAAGCGGAACTCTTCCAGCGCGGCTGTAACCTGGGCTTCGGTCTGTTGCAGGCGCGACATGATCCAGCGGTCGGCCAGCGACAGTGTCACCTCTCCGCCATCAGCGCCGCAGTCCTCGCCGTCGGCGTTCATCAGTACATAGCGCGAGGCATTCCACAGCTTGTTGCAGAAGTTGCGGTAGCCATCCAAGCGCCCCATGTCGAACTTGATGTCGCGCCCGGTGGTGGCCTGGGACAGGAAGGTGTAGCGCAGGGCGTCGGTGCCGTGGGCTTCGATGCCCTTGGGAAACTCACTGCGTGTGGCCTTGCCGATGGCCTTGGCCATTTGCGGCTGCATCATGTTGCCGGTGCGTTTTTCCATCAGCGCGTCCAGCGAGATGCCGTCGATCAGGTCGATGGGGTCAAGCACGTTGCCCTTGGACTTGGACATTTTGTGGCCTTGGCCGTCGCGCACCAGGCCATGCACATAGACCTTTTTGAACGGCACCTCGCCGGTGAACTTAAGGGTCAGCATGATCATTCGTGCGACCCAGAAGAAGATGATGTCAAAACCAGTAACCAGCACGCTGGTCGGGTGGAAGGTGGCAAGCTCTGGCGTCTGCTCGGGCCAGCCCAGAGTGCCGAAGGTCCATAGGCCGGAACTGAACCAGGTGTCGAGCACGTCTTCGTCTTGGCTCAGCGGCAGGTCAGCGGCCAAACCGTGCTTGTCGCGGGCCTCCTGCTCGGTGCGCGCCACATAGACGTTGCCTTCGGCGTCGTACCAGGCCGGAATGCGGTGCCCCCACCACAGCTGGCGCGAGATGCACCAGTCTTGCAGGTCGCGCATCCAGGAGAAGTACATGTTCTCGTAATTCTTGGGTACGAACTCGATGTCGCCGTTTTCCACCGCGGCAATGGCTGGTTTGGCCAGCTTGTCTACCGCGACAAACCACTGGTCGGTCAGCAGTGGCTCAATAACTTCGCCAGAGCGGTCGCCATAGGGCAGGGTGTTGTTGACGGCCTCTACTTGGTCTAGCAGCCCGGCGGCGTCCATGTCGGCCACGATCTGCTTGCGTGCCTCAAAGCGGTTCTGCCCGGCGTAAGCAGCGGGCAGGGTGGTGTTGACGTCTGCCAGCGGCCGGCCCTGAATATCAAAGGCCTCGGCGGCGGCCAGAATGGTGGCATCCTTGGAGAAGACGTTGATCAGCGGTAGCTGGCAGCGCTTGCCAACCTCGTAGTCGTTGAAATCATGGGCCGGGGTGATTTTCACGCAGCCTGAGCCCTTATCCATGTCGGCGTGTTCGTCAGCCACTATCGGGATGCGTCGGCCCACCAGCGGCAGTTCGACAAACTTACCGATCAGAGAGGCGTAGCGAGGGTCTTCGGGGTTGACCGCCACGGCGCTGTCACCGAGTAGCGTTTCCGGACGCGTTGTAGCGACGACGAGATGGTTTTTGCCGTCGTCAGTTGTCACGCCGTCGGCCAGAGGATAGCGGAAGTGCCAGAAGCTGCCCTGCTGGTCGCGGTTCTCGACTTCCAGATCAGAGATCGCCGTGTGTAATGCGGGGTCCCAGTTGACCAGCCGCTTGCCACGATAGATCAGCTCTTCTTCATGCAGGCGCACGAAGACTTCCTGCACGGCCTTGTAAAAGCCGTCGTCCATGGTGAAGCGCTCACGGCTCCAGTCGAGACTGGTGCCCATGCGCCGCAGCTGGCGGGTAATCTGTCCGCCGGACTCGTGTTTCCATTCCCAGACTTTGTCGATAAAGGCGTCACGACCTAAATCATGGCGGCTCTTGCCTTCTTCGGCGGCAAGCTTGCGCTCCACCAGCATCTGGGTGGCGATGCCGGCGTGGTCGGTACCGACTTGCCACAGGGTGTTGCGGTCCTGCATGCGCCGCCAGCGAATCAGCGTGTCCATGATGGTGTCCTGGAACGCGTGGCCCATGTGCAGGCTGCCGGTAACGTTGGGCGGCGGAATCATGATGGTGTAGGGTTCACCCTGGCCAGATGGCGCGAAGCGGTTATCCGCCTCCCAGCGCTCATACCAGCGGGATTCGATCTGCTCGGGTTGGTAGGTCTTTTCCATGGAGATTCCGGGGCTCAACGAAGACAGAAGTTAACAGCGCGCAGTGGCAAAGGGCAGGTTGATAGCGTGCCGATGGCCATGCGGACTGTGAAAAATGTTGCTGATTATAGCCCGACGCAGCGCGCGGCGTCATGGTGGCTCAGCGCTTGCCGCCCAGCTGATGTGCGGTGACCGAGTAGCCGCGCTTCTTGTAGGTCTGCCAACACTCGCGCTTGGCAGTGAGCACGTTCTGATGCTGGTTGATGATTTCGGCCACGCGCTCGAAGCGAGAGAACCACTCGGGAATGTCGCTGTGCAGGTTGAGCATCGCCTGTGGGGTGACGCTGTCGGTGACTGGTGGGGCTTCCCAGCCGATGGTAACTGGCACGTTATCAGTCTGCTCGCTGCCCAGCAGCGCATGGGGCAGGTAGGCCTCAGGGCGAAAGACCCATAGCAGCTCGTCGAGCGCGCTGGCCATGGCCTCATCCTGAGTATGGATGTGCAGCCGATACCCCTTGCTGACGATGGTCTCAGCCAGCTTGCAGGCGAAGTCCAGGCGGGCTTCCAGGGTGGTGTTCGGCAAGATGTAGAAGTCGATGCGGGTCATTAATTCTCGTTCGGCAGCGCTGAGGAACAGAGTTTCGGGGGGGGGGGGGCTTGCCCCCGAAACTCTGTGGCCACGATGTGATACTAGACCAGCCGTGTCATCCAGCCGTGGGTATCCTCGGCGCGGCCGTACTGAATGTCGAGCAAGCGTTTGCGTAGCTTGGCTGCCACTTCATTGCCTTCCGGATGCTCGATGGTGCCGCTTTCGCTGACCAGCTGGCCAATCGGAGTAACCACGGCGGCGGTGCCACAAGCAAAGACTTCGGTGATATCCCCGGAAGCCACGCCGTCGCGCCACTCGTCAATGCTGATGGCTCGCTCTTCTGGCGTCAGACCTTCATCTTTGGCCAGTTGCAGCATGGAGTCACGGGTCACGCCTTCAAGGATGGTGTCGGTCAGTCGCGGCGTGGCGATTCGTCCGTCCTTGAAAACGAAGAACAGGTTCATGCCGCCCAGCTCTTCGACCCAGGTGTTTTCGGCAGCATCCAGAAACGCAACCTGGGCGCAGCCGTTATCGGTAGCTTCCTGCTGGGCCAGCAATGAGGCCGCGTAGTTGCCGCCACACTTGGCAAAACCGGTGCCGCCGGGAGCGGCGCGCTTGTAGTGTGATGACAGCCAGATCGAGACCGGCTTCACGCCGCCTTTGAAGTAGGCAGCCACGGGGCAGGCGATGACGTAGTAGTCAACTTCCTGGGCTGGACGTACGCCGAGGAATGCTTCGCTGGCGATCATGAATGGGCGTAAGTACAGGCTCGACTCGTCGGCCTCGCTGGTCGGGTTCGGCACCCAGTTGGCATCTTGGCGAACCAGTGCCTTGACGCTGCTGAGGAAGTCGTCGTCGGACAGCTCCGGCAGTGCCAGGCGCCGGGCACTGCGACGGAAGCGCTCGGCATTCTTGTTGGGGCGAAAGGTCCACACCGAGCCGTCGGCATGGCGATAGGCTTTCATGCCTTCAAAAATTTCTTGACCGTAATGCAGGACAGCTGCTGACGGGTCGAGTTGCAGCGGGCCGTAAGGGCGTACTTCATGGCCATGCCAGGCGGCGCTGCCGGTCCAGCGAATGTGGGCCATGTGGTCGGTGAAATAGCGACCGAAACCGGGGTTGGCGAGAATGTCGTCACGCAGGTTGTCGGCCAGCGGCTGGATTGAAGGCAACACGTTAAAGTGTTCGGTAGACACGACTCGTGATCTCCGCTGGGCCCCGCTGGTGGTCTACGGGGCGGTGACTTGAAGCCGGGTGGCAGCGCCAGGACCGACGTTCATTGAATGATAGATGAAATGCCTACGGCACCGCGAGTGCATCAGCAGTCACGGTGCCGGGGTCGTGCTTATACGTCAGTGCTCTCGCCCTGGCGATCTGCCTCGCGGTCCAGTAGGTACTGGGTTAGCAGGCTGACCGGGCGTCCGCTGGCGCCTTTCTGCTTGCCGGAATGCCAGGCGGTGCCAGCGATGTCCAGGTGTGCCCAAGGATAGCTGCTGGTGAAGCGTGACAGGAAACAGCCAGCAGTAACAGTGCCGGCCGGACGACCACCAATGTTGGCGATATCGGCAAAGTTGGAGTCCAGTTGTTCCTGATACTCGTCCCACAGTGGCAGCTGCCAGACGCGATCCCAGGAGGTTTCGCCGGCTTCCATCAGGTTCAGTGCCAGGTCGTCGTTGTTGGACATCAGGCCAGTAGCATGATGGCCAAGTGCGATGATCACCGCGCCGGTCAGGGTGGCAATATCCACCACGCTGGCCGGTTTGAAGCGCTCGGCATAGGTCAGTGCATCGCATAATACCAGGCGGCCTTCGGCGTCGGTGTTGAGTACCTCGACACTCAGCCCCTTGAGAGTCTTGATGATATCGCCGGGTTTGGTGGCACGCCCGCTGGGCATGTTCTCGGCGCTGGCGACAATAGCCACCAGGTTGATCTTGGGCTTGAGGGCCAGCACCGCGCTAACAGTGCCGAATACACTGGCGGCGCCACACATGTCGAACTTCATTTCGTCCATGCCTTCGCCAGGCTTGAGCGAGATGCCGCCGGTGTCGAAGGTGATGCCCTTGCCGACGAGTACATGCGGCGCTTCGTCAGAGTCGTCGGCGCCCTGGTACTTCATGACGATCAGCCGCGATGGTTCATCGCTGCCGCGACCCACGCTGAGCAGCGAATGGGCACCCAGCGCCTCAAGGGCGTCTTCGTCAAGGATCTCGGCGACGAGGCTGCCGTCTGAGCCAGCGGCGAGTTCCTCAGCCTTGCCGGCCAGGTAACGGGGCGTGCAAATGTTGCCAGGCAGGTTGCCCAGGGTGCGCGTCAGGTTGGTGCCGCTGCCGATGGCGTCGCCCATGGCGGCGCCCTCAGTGGTCGCTTCTGCGCTGTCGCCTTCGCTGACCAGCAGGGTCACGCTTTCCAGGCGCGGCAGTGGAGCCGGTTCGGACTTGAACTCATTGAAACGGTAAATGGCACGGTGTGCTGCTTCAGCCACCATGCGCGCTTTCCAGGCGCAGTCGCGGTTACCGACTGGCACATCAGTGAGGGTTACCGCTGCGGCGTCAATGGAAAGCTGGGTTAGCGCATTGAAGCACGCATCAACGGCCTTGCGAAAAGCGCCTTCCTGAAACTTGTCCTGGGCGCCCAGGCCAACCAGTAGCAGTCGGTCTGTGTTCAGGCCGGGGGCAAAGGGCACCAGCTGGACATTTCCCAGCTTGGGGTTGAAGTCGCCGCGCTCGATCAGCTGGCTGATCAGACGCTCGCTGGCATCATCGAGCTTGGCTGCGCCGGGCAGCAGCTCACTATCCTTGAATACAGGTACCACCAGGCAGTCGGTCTCAACCCGGACAGGGTTAACCGTTAGGACGGGGAATTCCATGGACTCTCCACAAGACAAGCGATGTAGGATTCAGGATAATGCCACGCATCATCAAGTCGTTTCAGTGTACCCAAGGCCAGGCATCATTGCATGGATGTTGGCCGGCCAGGGAGTTCATCTTGATCCTGTTTCGCTATCTGACCCGTGAAATCCTCCAGACGATGGCCGCCGTGGCCGGGGTGCTGTTGCTGGTGATTATGGGAAGCCGCTTCATCCGCTACTTTTCCAGTGCCGCGGAAGGCGATATTCCGGTCAGCATTCTCAGTAACCTGATGCTCTACCATCTGCCAGGTTTTCTTGAACTGATCCTGCCATTGGCATTTTTCCTGGGCATTCTGCTGGCCTACGGGCAACTGTATCTGAACAGCGAAATTACCGTGCTGGTTGCCTGTGGTACCAGCCCGGTGAAGCTGCTACAGGTCAGTATGGTGTCATCTATCGTGGTGGTTGTGCTGGTGGGACTGTGCAGCCTGTGGCTGACTCCAGCCGGTGCGCTGCACAATGAGCTGCTAATCGAAGAGCAGCGCAGCCGGCTTGATTTCAGCTCGCTGACGCCGGGACGCTTTCAGGATTTCGGCGATGGACGCACGGCGTATATTGCTAGCCTGGATGAGGATGAACTTCGCATGCAGGAGGTCTTCATCAGCCAACGGCAGCGCCGTAGCGACGGCACACCTGAAACCATGGTGACACGAGCGGCCCGAGGCTATCAGGTCACCGACGATGAGGCAGGCACGCGTTTCCTGATACTGGATGATGGCGAGCGCTTTAGCATTGAGCCAGGACTGGGACAGGCCGAGCGCCTGGTATTTGACAGCTATGCGGTGCGTCTGTCGGGCACCGTTCTTGATGCGGACCTGGCTGCTGCCGAGTATGCGACAACCGCCAGGCTGGTAGTTTCGCCCGAGCCTGACTTTCAAGCCCAGCTGCAATGGCGGCTGAGCCTGCCGCTGATGGTGCTGATCTTGACGCTGATGGCCATGCCGCTGTCGAAGGTCAAACCCCGTCAGGGACGTTTCGCTAAGCTGCTGCCTGCCGTGTTTCTTTATGTGGCGTACCTCAGTCTGCTGTTGGCAACACTTGATGCCATTGGTAGTGGCAGTTGGCCGGTGGCCGTTGGGATGTGGCCGATTCACGGCGCCTTTCTGGCACTGGGACTGGGTCTGTTGTGGCGTGACCAGCGCCGGGGGATGAGTGGATGATGATCGCTGACCGGCTGGACCGTTATATTGCCCGCCATGTTTTGGGCGCCATTCTGGTGGTTCAGATGGTGCTGCTGGGGTTGGATATGACGATCAGCTACATTAACGACCTCAGCGACGTAAAAGGTGATTACGGTGCGCTTCAGGTGCTGATGTACCTGTGTATGCGTTTGCCCTGGCGGTTCTATCAGTATGCACCAGTGGCGGTGCTGATCGGCGCTTTGGTTGGGCTTGGCAGCATGGCATCCAGCAATGAGTTGACGGTAATGCGTGCTGCAGGGCGATCGCTTACCCGTATTCTGTGGGGGGTAATGAAGCCGATTATTCTGGTGGTCGTGGTTGTATTGATCGTGGCGGAATATATCAATCCGGTGACCGAGCAGTACGCAACCGCTTGGCGCTTGGAAAAAATGCAGGGCGAAGGCGCGCTGCTGACAGAAAGTGGCGGCTGGCAGCGTGATGGCGATACGTATTATCGCTTTGGTGTCATTCGTGCTGATGACGTGGTGCTGGACCTGGCCCGTTACCGTTTTGATGGACGCGAGCTGCAGGAGGCAATGAGCGCGCAGCGTGCCAGCTGGCGCGACGGAGGCTGGGTGCTCGAGGGTGTCGCCATCACGCGCTTCGAGGACGGTCGCAGCATTGCGACCCGGGTAGATCAGATGCCATGGGAAACACAGCTGACACCTGTTGAGCTCGACCGCTTGTTGCGTCGCCTGGCCATACAGGCACCCAGCGAGCTATGGGCACATGCACAGTTCCTTAAATCTCAGGGACAGTCAGCGACCCAGCCGCTACTGTATTTCTGGCAGAAAATGCTGATGCCATTGACGATGGCTTCACTGGTATTGGTAGCAGCGTCTTTCGTGTTTGGCCCGCTGCGCACAGTAGCGGCAGGTACGCGGGTCTTTTATGGCGTGATCACTGGCTTAGTGTTCAAGTATCTGCAGGACTTGCTTGCTCCGGCCTCGACCCTGTTTGGCTTTTCACCAGTTTTTGCCGTGTTGGCCCCGGCGCTGATCTGCGCCGCTGCAGGGTTTTATATGCTGCGACGCAGCGGTTGATAGCTAGAGCTTACTGGAGAGATAAGGTGCAGCGACGTTTCGATCATTGCGATGACGTCTGGCCAGCGAGCCTGGGGCGTCGGCTGGGGGCCATGCTTTATGACGGACTGCTGTTGCTGGCCATCTGGGTTGCTGTTGGTGCAGGGCACGTGGCCGTCAGCCGTTTGCTGCTGGATATTCCCCCTGAGCAGATAGGCTTAGGCGCGGCCCAGGTGCTGAGTTTACGTGCTTTGATGGTGCTATCAGCCTTTGCCTTTTTCGCCTTTTTTTGGCGGCGCGCCGGCATGACGCTGGGCATGCAGGCATGGCGGCTACGCGTGCAGACACGCGACTGCTGCCCGATTACGCTGAACCAGACCCTGCTGCGCTTTCTGGTTGGGACACTGTCTTTTGTGCCTTTGGGTCTTGGGCACTTGTGGCTGCTGTTCGATGGCGAGCGGAGAAGTTGGGCCGATCTGGCGTCGGGTACGCAGGTGGTGGTGGTGCCCAAAGGCTGATTCCTTAGCCAGACTGATGGGCCGTGCGGCGCTTTATTGCTGGCTCCAGGCGGAAATGTTGGTAAGGTGCATGACCAGCGCCCATAATGGCAGCGTTTCGACGTCGAGGAGACTGTGATGAAACTGCTTAACCGCTCCGCTCTGAGTGTCAGACCGACCCAGGATTTCGTTGACTGGATCAATGATCTGGAACCGACCATGGGTGATGAAGACCTTGCCATCACTGACGTGGAACGGGAAAGCACGGTGTATCTGATTCCTGAGATGGAGTCCCCCGAGTCTCTCGAGGCCTTTGTTCGTGAGCGATACGGCGATATTCTTGAGACCGAACTGCGCGCCTGGGAGGAAGACGAGAGCCAGTGGCCTGATGTTCTCGACTGGGCGCTGTTTGAACGCTTTTTACGTTATGAGCACAGCTATCTGGCCATCGACCTCGATGACGACACCCCGCTTGAAGTGGCTGAAATCGACGATGACCTGCTGCTAGAAATGGGCGAGGACTGACACTGGTGTGCTAGTCGCTGACGCCCAGGATGACACTTGACGCCTTAAAGATTGCGCTGGCCGTTGCGCCTTCCGCAAGCGTCAGGTTTTCGGCACTCTGGTTGGTGATGATAGCCGCCAAACGGCCGCCGCCTTCCAGGGCCAGTACTACCTCGGTGTTTACCGCGCCTGGCTGTAGACGATCGATCTTGCCGGTCAGCAGGTTGCGTGCTGAGAAGCGCGCACCGTCGGCCTCAGTCACGAGGATTACCGATGATGCCTTGATCAGCGCAAAGGCCTCGCTACCCACGACAAGCCCCAGATTTTCCGAGCTCTCGTGGGTAATCACTGCAGTCAGGTGCTGGCCTGGGGCGATTTCCAGTTCGATCTCGTCGTTGACCGCACCCTGTTTGATGGCGGTTACCGTGCCGCTGAAGTTGTTGCGTGCGCTGCTTTTCATGCTCAGTCTCCGTAGCATCAGTAAATCATCCGCCATGCTGCTGGCCTGCTGACTCAGTTCGGTAATGAAACGCTGATGTTCGCGCTCCAGATGGTCAAAATTCTCGATCAGTTGCTGACCGCGGGCCGTGACTACGGTTGAGCCGCCGCCCTTGCCGCCAACGCTGCGCACCACCAGCGGCTCACCTGCCAGGTTGTTCATCTGGTCCACGGCATCCCAGGCGGCCTTATAGCTCATTTTCATCACTCTTGCTGCCCCGGAAATGGAACCCATTTCAGCAATATGACTGAGCAGGCGCATCCGGCCGTGGCCGCCGAAGCGTCGTTCGCCGGCATTGATCCAGATCTGCCCTTCGATGCTGATAGGTGTCTCGCTGTCGGTCATTTCTCGGCGTCTCCAGGGGGCAGAAAGCGATTAAAACGTTTGCTGCGAGTATATCAGCTGATGCCATCTCGATGTGGCTGCTACCTGCTGCTTCCTCGCTCGTTCTATCAATTATCTCTTTCAGCTACAGGGCAGCACCGCCAAAGCGGCGCACGCCGGAAAATAGTGCCAGAGACACTGCCGCCAGCACCGCGCACAGCAGCAGTTCACGCATCTGGCTACCTTCTCTGGACGTTTTACAGGCCGTGGTTGGTGGCGATGGTGTGGGCCGCCGGGCTGTCGACATAGTCGATAAAGTCGAGTACCTCGGGGGTGTCAGCATGCTGCGCGGTCACTGCGGCGACGATGCGGATCGGGTCGTAGTGCTCGTCAAGTACCAGGTAGCCACCGAAGCGCTCGGCATTGGCCAGGGCGTCGGTCAGGTTGATGAAGCCGGCATCCACCTCGCCGGTGGTTACATAGGCGGTAGCCTGGGGAACAGTGCCAACCACCAGCAGACGCTCATTAACTGCATTGATCAGCCCGTCGTGTTCCAGATGCTCGCTGCCGGCGCGGCCGTAGATTGCCTTGTCGGTATCTGGCAGGGTGATGCGCGCAAAGCGCTTGCTGTCACGTAGTTCGTCCGGCGAGTCGAGCTCAAGTTCCTGGTGCTGAGCGAGATGCCCAGCAGAAGAGTGCCGATAGGGGTGCAGAGCGCATGAAATACTCTTTATTAGAGAGTGAGCCAAGGGCTCGGTGGGGTGAATGGATGGCTAGGAAGAGTGCGGAGGTGTCCAGCTGACCAACGCCCAGCGCATGGGAGAGCCGCCGCGTGCCGCGCGCTCGGGATCGGCGTCATACCAGCGCCGCAGCCGAGCGTTTTCGTCGTCGCTGAGATCGCCCAATGACCAGGTGACCCGTTGGGCGAATTCGTCAAAATCCTCGGTGCCAGCCAGGCGGCTGGGTACCTCGATTGTGCTGAGTTCGGCGTAGATGCCCTGGGCGTGCAGCAGTCCCAGGGTATAAAGATGGTCGGGAAGCGAACGCGGCGGGCGGCCCAGCGCGGATATCAGTTCGGGATCAATAAAGTGGCCACCCACCAGCTGAGTCATGTAGACCCGCCGTCGGGCATGGGCATTGAGCTTGGCCAGTGCATCGGATAAGTCAGGTACCATGCCGGAGCGCGAGGCCACGGCGATATCGCATACCGGGACTTTGCTCCAATCGTCCTCCCAGGCGCACTCAAGCGGGGTGATGTTGGTCAACCCCAGGCGGCAGGCGTTGCGCGTCAGCTGTTCCAGCATGCCAGTGCTGTAGTCTAGTCCCACCACGCTGTGCATGTGCGGGGCCAACAGCAGGGCGATGTTGCCTGAGCCGCAGCCCACATCGAGCACGCTGCGGCTGTCCTCCAGCTGCATGCGTGCCACGAAAGTGTCGGCGTAGTGTCCGCCCGGTGGCTTGCTGCCCATCTTGTGAGCACGGCGATCCCAGTCGGCGGGTGATTTCTGACGGCGCTGCGACAGGCCTAGATGCTGCCGGTACAGTGCGGCAAAATCGATATCGTCAAGGGTCAAGGGCTGCTCCTGTGCGACATAGCTGCACGCCAAGGTCTGCCGGAGGTGCCTGATAGAGGCTGCTGGTGACAAGAGCGTCGACGCCACTGCGGGCATATGCCTGCGCATTACCTGCGTGGATACCACCTGCTTCAAGAAGCGTCAGGACAGGGTGCTTACTGCGTAGCTGGTGGCACCAGATTGTCAGCTGTTCTGGTGACGCCTTGTCGAACTGGATTGCCTCGGCGCCACCAGCTAATGTGGCCTTGAGGCCAAGGCGCTTAAGACCCGGGGGATGTTTCCGGGTGGTCAGCACCGTGCAGTGTGTGGACTCATTTCGGACCTTTGTGACCAGTTGGCGCGTGGCAGTTGCTACACCGCAGGCGTACTCGAGCAGGTTCTGGGCAACCTTCCAGGCGCGTAGCAGCGCCTGCGCTGGTCCCTCAGCATCAAGCAAGGTGCTGCCAGCGCTGGCCAGGGTGCCGCTGTCTACCCGGTTGATGAGTTTGCCGCCGCACTGCTCAATGACCCGGGTAGCTTCTTCGGTGCAGGCAGCCACAGTATCGGCTCGGGTAACAATGGTCCGGCGCGAAGGCTGCTCGTCGAGGCCCAGTGCATGGCTGGTCAGGTCGATCAGCGGTGCGTCTTCGGTGATCCAGGCATCAATATCGGCCTGGGTGAAAAATACGCAAGGAGTCACGCTTTTTTTGGTTCTTCGTCACTTCACGTGGATTTGGCCTGATCGAACAGGCGGCCCACTGGGC
>NZ_JBQDJZ010000035.1:20804-25370 GCF_052095765.1 Halomonas sp. | reverse complement strand
GCCGTCACCACCCGCGAGCAACATCAACTCAAGCAGACCGGCGTCTACCTGCAGGATCAACTGAACTGGGACCGCTGGCACCTGGCACTTGGCGGCCGCTACGACTGGGTCGATATCGAGAGCAGGAATCGCGATACCGATGCTACCAGCAAACTGGACGACACCCAGTTCAGCGGTCGTGCAGGCCTGCTGTATTCCTTCGACAGCGGCATTTCGCCCTATGTGAGCTATTCCACCTCCTTCACGCCGACCAGCTTCGTCGACTCAACGGGCAATCTACTCGAACCGATGAAAGGCGAACAGGTCGAGACCGGGCTCAAGTTCCAGCCTAATGACACCCAGGACCAGTACTCTGTTGCGCTGTTCCATATCAGCCAGGAAAACGTGGCAACCAAGGAGCAGCCTACTGATCCCTACCGCGCCGTGGGCGAGATCGAGTCTCAAGGCATCGAGTTCGAGGCGAGCACCCAGCTGACCGAAGCGTTACGTCTGCAGGCGGGCTACGCCTACACCGATATCACCTACGCAGAGAGTGACGATGGCAACGAGGGCAACAGCGCTATCTACGCGCCGAAGCACAGCGCTTCCGCGTGGGGCTACTACGACGTCATGCAGGGCCCGTTGGCCGGCCTCAGCACCGGACTTGGCGTGCGTTATCACGCCGACATCCAGGCCGACCGCGCCAACACCGAGCAGGTGCCGAACTACACCCTGCTCGATGCAACCCTAGGCTACGACTTCAGCCAGGCGGGCCTTGAGGGCGTGTCCGCTCGCCTTAACGTCAATAATTTGTTGGATAAGGAATACGTGGCGTCCTGCAACTCGCTGGACTTCTGCTACTTTGGCGCCGAGCGCAGCGTTAATGCCACTCTGAGCTATCGTTTCTAGCGGCGGTTAAGAGTTACTCATTGACATTTTTTCTGGAATTGATAACCATTATCTTTTGGTTTTTAACTCCCCTCCTGCAGCAGCATCTCTCATACGGGAGGTAATGCGGAGATCATGATGCTCGACGTTCACGCCGCAAGCTTTGAAGTCCAGGGTAAACGCCTGCTGCACCCAACAACGTTGAGCTTCGAGACCGGGCGTGTCCATGGCCTGATCGGTCACAATGGCTCAGGAAAGTCCACTTTGCTCAAACTGCTTGCCCAGCAGCAATCAGCTAGCAGCGGTGCCGTACACTTCGATGGCCGCGAACTGTCTAGCTGGGGCCAGCGAGCGTTCGCCCGGGAAGTCGCCTATCTGCCCCAGCATCTGCCCGGGGCTGAAAACCTGACCTGTCGCGAGCTGATTGCCTTTGGCCGCTATCCATGGAAGGGTTTACTCGGCCGTTCGCATCGCGACGATATCGGGCATATAACCCAAGCCATGGCGCTGACTCATACCGAGTCTTTCGCCGATCGCCTAGTCGAGACCCTCTCCGGTGGTGAACGCACGCGAGTATGGTTGGCCATGCTACTCGCTCAAGGCAGTCGCCTGCTGCTGCTCGACGAACCCTTGGCAGCACTAGGTATCGCCCATCAGGTTGAGGTCATGTCGCTGGTGCGGACCCTGTCTCGAGAGCTGGGGCTCGGCGTTATTATCGTGCTACACGACATCAATATGGCCTCGCGCTATTGCGATCACCTGGTTGCTCTACACACCGGCCGGGGCATCGCCGAAGGCTCGCCGACACAACTGATGCACAGCGACCTGTTGGAAAAGATCTACGGCATCCCGATGCAGGTAATGCCCCACCCCAGTGGTGAACATGCCGTTGCCCTTGTTCACTAACGCGCCGTCGCCGCCAACCTCATGACTCAACGCTACTACCACGCTTTTACACCCATGATCGCGCCCCTAATGCTAGCCTTGGCAATAGCACTAGCTCCCCCCGCCTTCGCCGGGTCTCGGCTCGCCAGCCTCGACTGGACTCTGGCCGAGACCCTGATCGAGCTAGATGCGCCGCCGGTGGCGCTGGCTCAGGTCGACGACTATGCCAGTTGGGTTGGCCAAGCAACGCCGCCGCCGGTCATCGACATGGGGTTGCGCACCCAGCCCAACCTCGAACTGCTGGCAAGCCTCGCTCCGGAACACATCCTGATTTCGCCGATGTTCGACAATCTTGCGCCGCGCCTTTCCGCTATCGCACCGGTAGAAACGCTCTCGATCTACACCCCCGACGAGCCAGTCTGGCCAGAGCTCGAGTTGCTGACACGCAAGCTGGGGGAGCTAAGCAAACGCGAAGAAGCCGCGGAACAGCTGATTGAGACCTCTGGTTTCGAGGTCGATTGCCTGGCCTCGCACCTGCCGACAGAGTCCCGGCCGTTGATGATCGTGCAATTCATGGATGCTCGCCATGTTCGCATATTCGGCGCCAACAGCCTGTTCGACAACGTCATGAGCCGGCTCGGTCTGATCAATGCATGGCAGGAGCCGACCAACGCCTGGGGCTTCAGCCTGGCGAGGCTCGAGCGCCTGATCAGCCTCGAGCAAGCGCGTCTGGTCATCATCGAGCCCTATCCCGCGGGTGTGGCCGCAGCACTGAAGACCAGCGCTCTGTGGCAAAACATCGCCAGTGTAGTCCGAGATGACGTTATCACTCTGCCGCCGATCTGGAGTTTCGGCGGCCTGCCATCGGCAACGCGCTTCGCCAGGACACTGGCCGCGGCACTGAGCGACGATCAGTCACAAGTACTCAAGGCCTGCGCTAACGGTAAACCGCCCGATCAAACGCTTAGTATCTTGCCAACCAACCACAGGACCGACACCGGCTCAGCCCTCACCACGGAGAACGCCCATGGCAGCCATTGAGCGGCGGTCACTACGCCGATCCTGGCTTTGAATGTATGACCATTCAGAGAGAAAAACTGTTACCAGTCTAGGCCAACCGTGGCGCGGCAGGTCCGGCAACCCAGGCACTGGCGCGATCTCTGCAAACCGCCTGCCGACAGTGGGATGAGCAGCTCAAGCAACAGACGAGTGCCTGATGGGCCGTTCAATGACGCGGTCTATTGAAACTTGAGACCGTCGACTCTGAGTTCATGAAAACTCACGCCTCAAGTCGAGTGTGGACTTCACACCCAGGCTTTCATAGTTTTCATCAAGAAAAGTCTTGGCTGATTCACGGCCAATATCTCGCAGGTACACCAGAAACTCCCACTCAGAGTTCATTTTGCTGGAAGCCGATAATTCATTCATTTTCTCGGCGCCCTCCACACGGTGCATCAATATATTCGCGTAATACTCTTCATCCAACTTGTTGTCATTCAGAAGACGATGCACAAAATCAATACCGCGCAACTCTCTCAATAAGGACGAATTGAACGAGATTTCATTGATACGATTCTGAATTTCCATGGCAGTTTTTGGTGTTTCATTCCGTTCAACCGGATTGATCTGAACGACCAATATATCTTTTGACTTTGTGGAGTGATACAAAGGGTATAAAGGCGGATTACCCACATAGCCGCCATCCCAGTAAGGCACCCCATCAATTTCAACGGCTTGATAAATGGAAGGTAAGCAAGCAGAGGCCAGGACCATATCCGCCGTCAGCTCTTCACGTTCGAATATTTTTATCTTCCCCGAATGCACATTGGTTGCCGCAATAAACAGTTTTAATACGCTACATGCCCTTACCTTTTCGAAGTCAATAGTCGACTCAACCAAGTCTCGCAGTGGGTTAATATTCAACGGGTTGATATCGTAAGGAGAAGCAACCCGACTGAACAGATCAATCATCACATTAGTTGGCGAGTAGCCCATGTCCCAGCTGCCAGTCAGTACGCTCAAAGGGCTTCGCTTGATGGGGCTGAACCTGCCCATATGTGCCACCTGTCGCCAAAACTTTTCAAGCGACTCACGCGCACCATCTGCGCCATTTTCCATATAACCCTGTGCCAACACCGCTGCATTCATTGCGCCTGCGCTGGTGCCCGAAATCCCGCCGACACTGACACGTTCGTCTTCCATGAAGTAGTCCAGCACTCCCCAGGTAAATGCCCCGTGTGAGCCACCGCCCTGTAGTGCCAGATTGACCGATTTTTTACGCATCCGTATCGTACTCCTTGTCTACATGTAGGGTTCTGGATGACGAACCTTTGTTCAGGCAATTTTCCAGCGTGGATCTATTTTGCGTTAACATAGGCAGAGTCTGCTGCAAATACCAGTCACGCCTAACATCAGGTGTTAGCCGATCTGACACAGCTGCGCTGGTCGGTGATCGGTCACCTGCAGACCAGCAAGGCCAAGCATGTGGCGCGCTTTGCCAGCGAGTTTCAGGCCTCGACAGCCCTGCGGATAGCTGCTGCACTGGAACGGCGCTTTGAAATCGAAGAAGGTGCCACCGTGGTGCGGGTGGGACAGGCAACCTTCGGCCCACGCCCACCGCCCGGCAGCCACTATTGGCCGGATGCTGATCAGAACACCAGCAGGGGCTGAAGATAAGGTAAATTACATACAGACACAAAAAACCGCCTCATATGAGACGGTTTTGATATTCTGCAATCTGTTGAAGATGCTATTTTTAGCTGGTGCCGACACCAGGAGTCGAACCCGGGACCTACTGATTACAAGTCAGTTGCT
>NZ_JBQDJZ010000035.1:20335-20782 GCF_052095765.1 Halomonas sp. | reverse complement strand
AATGCCGATACCAAAAACCGGTGCCTTACCACTTGGCTATACCCCAGCAGTCTTGGTGGCCAGAGAGGGAATCGAACCCCCGACACGGGGATTTTCAATCCCCTGCTCTACCGACTGAGCTATCTGGCCGCTGCCAACGGTGCGTATTAAACCCCAACCAAAGTTTTTCGTCAACCCTCTGCGGGAAAAATGATAGCGATTTCGGGGATTAACCGCTTCATGTGTCGCTGAGCGGCACGTACCCTTCGGCCTGATCAGTTTCCTGATTGTCGAGAAAGCGCTCCATCTGATCCATCAGATAGCTGCGCGTTTCAGCATCCAACATGTTGAGATGTTTCTCGTTGATCAGTCGCGTCTGCAGAGCCTGCCACTCCTCCCAGGCTTGCTTTGAAACCGTTGCCTGAATCTCTTGCCCCTTGGCACCGGGCAGTGGAGGAAAAGGCAGAG
>NZ_JBQDJZ010000035.1:0-20325 GCF_052095765.1 Halomonas sp. | reverse complement strand
GCTGCTGCTGGTATTTGCGACAAAGCACGGCGTTACTCATTTAAGATGTCTCCTGTGAATCATCAGTGGCTGTTTGTGCCACCAGACTGAAGGGCGCGAGCGACTCCAGCAAGCCCTTGACCGGGGTGGCAAGGCCGATGTCCCCTAGGCTGGCCGGATCTATCCAGCGCCCTTGCTCATTAACATTCCCTGCCCGTAGCATGCGTACTGGCTGAGGGGTAATCTCAAGCCGGAAGTGGCTGAACACATGTGTGAACGCTGGCCAGGCTGACTCAACGACTGCTCCCGGTGCGTGGCTGTCCAACCAAGCGCGCAGTTCGCCTTCAGAGTCAAACTGCGGCAAGCTCCACAGCCCGCCCCACAGGCCACTGGATGGCCGCTGTTCCAGCAGCACCTGCCCGGTGTTGTCGAGCAGCATCAGCATAAGGGTATGTCGCGTCGGCAGCGCCTTTCTGGGCTTGCTCTCAGGAAAGCGTCGCTGCTCACCGCGCTGACGCGCCAGACACACATCACCAAAAGGACAACGCGCGCAGTCCGGCGTGCCTCGCCGACACAGGGTCGCGCCAAGATCCATCATCGCCTGACTGTAGTCTGCGACGCGCTGATGCGGTGTATAACTGTCGGCCAACACCCACAGCTGGCGCTCCACGGCGCTGCGCCCAGTCCAGCCTTCCACTGCATGCAGCCGTGTCAGCACACGTTTGACGTTACCATCGAGAATCACGCCGCGCCGCCCGGTACTCTGGGCGATAATCGCTCCAGCCGTTGAGTGGCCTATGCCGGGCAAAGCGACCAGCGCATCAACGCTGTGCAGCGGGAACTCACCGTCATACTGCTCGGCTATCAGCTGGGCAGCTTTGTGTAGATTGCGGCCCCGAGCGTAGTAACCAAGACCAGTCCACAAGTGCAGCACTTCGTCCTGGGTCGCTTCGGCCAGGGCGGCAACATCGGGAAAGCGCGCCATAAAGCGGTCGTAATACGGGATGACCGTAGCGACCTGGGTCTGCTGGAGCATGATCTCCGAGACCCAGACGCGATATGGCGTCCGCCGTTGTTGCCAGGGCAGGTCATGGCGCCCGTGACGGTCAAACCAGTCGAGTAGGCGCTGCTGGAAGCGCTGTGCTTCAAGAACAAGCGCTGGGCGATCTGTCATCGAGACCTCAATTCAGAAGCCCCTTGATGGCCTTGCGAAGCCCGCTTGCGGCACCTTCACCGAGGCTCTCATCAAGTTTCTCGGCAGCTTCGTCCAGCTTCTCCTCAGCCTTGTCGCCAAACCGGCGCTTGATTTCACGTTGCAGCGCCTGGCCCAAAGCTGCCTGTACGGCATCGCTGTCAAGACGGCACCACTCGCTGCTGTCTCCACCAAGCTGGCCTTTACAGCGCAGCGGAAACTTCACGCCGACAAGTCTGGGATTAACCGCACAGGCTGGGTCCACGTCTTCCCTGAAGCTCGCCGCCACACGCAGATCGAAGGCCTCGCTGCCCAGATCCAACTCACCATTACCGCCAACACTGATGCCGGGAATGCTCAGCACCAAATCGTCTGTGCTGGCAATGCCATCCGTGATCTCTATGCTGGCAGTGGCCTGTTCAAAGGGTGTGCCAGCAGGCCATTCATTGCCGACCTGCTTGCCTTCCAAGCTCGCTGCAACGCTGCACAGCTCGCGAGAAATGTTGGCTCCCGTCAGTCGCCCCTCATTGACGCCAAGTTCAAGCTGACCATTGAGACTACGCGTGATCAGCGCCACACTGTTGCCCTGGCTGGTCAGCTGGCCATGGCCGTAAAGACGGCCTTCCGCTGGCGGTGGCTGGTGGCCCAGAGAAGTCAGCAGTGAAGCCAGACGCAGTTCTTTACCTTCCAGCGACAAGGCCCACTGCAGCGGCATATCGCTGGCATCCAGCTTGCCCGTAGCCTGCAGCTCTCCCGAATGAAGGTTCGAGGCAAACCGGGTTAGTCGGTGCACGCCTTCGCTGCCTTCCACAGCAAGCGCCACATCCCGGAACTCCTGCTTTGCAAGAATCAGATCGCCAAGGCGCAACTGCAGATTCAGTGCTACCTCTGCAAGCCATTCTGCGGGCAGCAAGTCAGCATTTTCCTGTTGCGCCCAGGCGCGTGAAATACCGGGCAGGTGCACCACACCGGCGCTGCCTTGGCTGGGCGGCAGGTAGTCGTCAAGATTGATGCGGTCACCCTGCAGGTTCGCGTCCAGTCGTTGGCCATCGAAGTCTGTGCTCACGCGTCCGCTGAGGGTACTACCATCCAGCATCATATTGAGCCCGTCCAGAGTCAGCGACTCAAGGTTACCCTCAACAGGGCTGGTCAAGCCGACTTCGGCCAAGGCCTTAGGGCTGGCCATGGCTGGCATGGCATTGAGCCGTATCAGCCAATTTCTGAGTGAAAACGGTGCCAGCTGCAGGTGACCGCTATAGCGTGGCGCCGTATCCAACGCCTCAAGCAGCAGGCTACCGGTAACGTTCAGGCCGTCCGGCCCAGTGAGTGCCATTTGCTGCAGCCTGGCGGAGCGAGTATCAAGGTTGCCCTCAAGATCAAAGCGTATCTCAAGTGCCAGTCGCTTGTCACCCAGCTGCGGGTACAGGAGCCCCGCCTGCAACAGACTTGTTGTCATCCGCAGCCGGTCTGCCGCCAGATCCAGCTCCAGTTGATCAGCGGTAAGCTGAAATTCCTGGGGCTCCTGCTCGGAATATAAGCGCGTACTGGCCTTGAGCGACACACCGTCAAGCACGTGGCGCTTCTCGGTCAAGCCCAAGTTAACGCTGGCCTTCAGATCCAGTTTGCTGGTCACGCTGGCCGACTCAGCGTTGAGTGTCTCGAAGTAGTCCACCACAACGCTGCCTTCCAGCGGGAAAGCACTCCCCGGGTTAACGTTCGTGCCGGTGAGCACAAGGCTGCTCAGCTGATAGGCATCTCCGGACTGGACATCGACATAGCGCACCCTACCGTCCTTCAGCTGTACACTGGCGATATTGACGTTAACGTCAAGGTCTGAACTGCCTGGATTGACACCGGCGCTGGTAGGAGTAAGGGCGGACTCAGCGTGCTGACGATGACTGTCAAGACGCTCAAGCAGCATCTCCCAGTTGCCGCGCCCCTCCACATCACGCTCAAGATTCAGCTTCAGTCCGACAATCGTCAGGCCATCAATGGCGATCTCGCGCCTCAGCAACGGGGCAAACGATAGGCTAACCTCCCCATAATCAAAAGCAGCAAAGGGCTGCTGGTCCGCAGACTGACCAGGCAACCGCGCCTCGGCGTTATTCACACTGACCCCCAGCCGCGGATAGAAGGACCAGTTCAGCTGGCCACCCAGCTCAAGCTCAAGGCCACTTTGCTCACGCACCACCTCAACCAGACGAGGCTTAAGGTCTTCCGGATCGAGGAAGGTGGTCACAAAAATGACCGCCCCCACCATGACCAGCCCGAGAATACCGATGGCGGCCAGCAGGGTTCGCAGGATTCGCTTCATTGTGGCCCGGCTCCTTTTTTAGCAGAACTCTTGTTGACAGAAACACCCAACTCAAAATGATCACCGGTCTGAGCCAGACGATAGCCCGCACGATTGAGCAACAGCTGATCTGCCATGGGCAGGTGCCTGCTGGCCACACACAACCGGCAGCTCTGCTGGTGTGCGCTGTCGCTAACCAGTGTCAGTAAACGTGATCCCACACCACGGCGGCGCGTGGTCGTGCGTACACAAAAGTGCGAAAGCCACCAGGCGCTACCCTCTTTCACTACTGCCACAGCGCCCAGCAGACGATCATTGAAACGCGCACAAAAAAACACGTGGCCGGCGGCCAGATGGTCATGAATAAACGCATCAACCGCCATTGGCAGACGTTCAGCAGGCGCATCCTCATAGATACGCTGCAGATCGATATGAAGCTGGGAGTCGGCCTCCCAAGCGGTCTGGTCGACGCGCTGAAGCGTTACCGGCATGCTGTATCTCCTGAAAACTGGCGGCCATGGCCAGCACCGAATGTCTGGCATTGTAGCGGATAGGGCCGACGGTTCTCTATAATGGTCGTTTTGTTGCGGCAGGCGAGTCTCGCCAGCCCGGTTTCCGGGCGCCGCTCACCTCTGATACGCGCCCAGCGCTGGAGAGCCAACATGTCCGAGCGTATTGCCACGGTCAGCCGTGACACGCAGGAAACCCGTATTACCGTGACCGTGAATCTGGATGGGCAAGGCCGCCTTGACAGCCAGACCGGTGTGCCCTTCCTTGACCACATGCTTGACCAGATCGCCCGCCACGGGCTGATCGACCTGGACATCAAAGCCGATGGTGACGTGCATATCGACGACCATCACACCGTCGAGGATATCGGCATTACCCTGGGCCAAGCCTTCCATCAAGCCCTTGGCGACAAGCGCGGTATTTATCGCTACGGTCATGCCTATGTGCCGCTAGACGAAGCCCTGACTCGCGTTGTCATCGACTTCTCCGGTCGCCCCGGCCTGTTTATGAATGTTGAATTCACGCGTGAGAACATCGGCACTCTAGACACACAGCTGTTCTGGGAGTTCTTCCAGGGCTTTGTCAACCATGCCCGGGCAACCCTGCATATTGACAACCTGAAAGGCTTCAACGCTCACCACCAGGCAGAAACCATTTTCAAGGCGTTCGGCCGGGCAGTGCGCATGGCAGCGAGCGAAGACGTGCGCATGGCAGGCCAGATGCCGTCCACCAAGGGCGTGCTGTGAGCCTGAGGGCCAAACTGCCGACCACTATGAGGATCGCAACATGACCATTGCCGTCATCGACTACGGTATGGGCAATCTGCACTCCGTCGCCAAGGCACTGGAGCATGTCACCCAAGAGCGCGTGGTCATCACCCGCGATGCGCGTCGTATCCTGGGGGCAACACGCCTGGTGCTACCGGGCCAGGGAGCTATCCGCGACTGCATGGGTGAGCTTGAACGCACCGAACTGCGCGGCCTGGTCGACGAGTTACTGGCTCAGCAGTCCAAGCCACTACTGGGCATCTGCCTCGGCCAGCAGATGCTATTCGAGTACAGCGAAGAAAACGGCGGCACCGAATGCTTGGGTTTCATGAAAGGACAGGTGCGCCGCTTCCCGACCGCCATGCGCGACCCTCATGGGCAACGGCTCAAAGTGCCGCATATGGGCTGGAATCAGCTGCAACTGCATCAGGATCATGCGCTGTGGCGCGGCATCCATCATGATGAGCATTTCTACTTCCTGCACAGCTACTACGTGGCAGCCTCCGATGATGCCAACGTGTTTGGCACCATTGACTACGGTGACATCAAGGCACATATCGCCACCGGACGTGATGCCACTTTTGCGGTGCAGTTCCACCCGGAAAAAAGCGCCCGGGCCGGACTCAAACTGCTAGAAAACTTCGTTTACTGGGCGCCATGATGGCGTGAAAGGACACAACATGTTGGTTATTCCCGCCATTGATCTCAAAGACGGCCAGTGCGTGCGTCTCAAACAGGGGCGTATGGACGACGCCACCAGCTATGGCGATGACCCGGTGGCCATGGCGGCGCGCTGGGTCGAGGCCGGCGCCCGTCGCCTGCACCTGGTCGATCTTAACGGCGCCTTTGAAGGCAAGCCGGTGAATGGCGACGCCGTTACGGCCATCGCCCGCGCTTACCCGGACCTACCAATCCAGATCGGCGGCGGCATTCGCGATGCAGCCACCATTGAGCACTACCTCAAGGCCGGCGTATCCCAGCTGATCATCGGCACCAAGGCGGTCAAAGAACCGGACTTCGTCACCGAGATGTGCCGCGCCTTCCCCGGCCATATCATCGTTGGCCTAGATGCCCGGGACGGCTTTGTGGCCACCGACGGCTGGGCCGAGGTATCAACGCTCAAGGCTACCGACCTGGCCAAGCGCTTTGCCAACGACGGCGTTTCCTCCATCGTCTACACCGATATCGCCCGCGACGGCATGATGCAAGGCGTCAACGTTGAAGCGACTGCCGAGCTGGCCCGGGAAGGCGGCCTGCCGGTAATCGCTTCTGGCGGGGTAACCAACCTTGATGACCTGCGGGCGCTGATTGCCGCTGACGAGCCAGGCATTTTCGCTGCTATCACCGGCCGCGCCATCTATGAGGGCAGCCTGGACCTGGCTGAAGCCCAGGCGCTATGCGACACTCTGGCCGCCGACCACAAGGAGAGCTGAACATGCCACTAGCCAAACGCATCATCCCCTGCCTCGACGTGGAGTCTGGCCGTGTGGTCAAGGGCGTCAACTTTGTTGATATCCGTGATGCCGGTGACCCGGTGGAAATCGCTCAGCGCTATAACCTGCAGGGCGCCGATGAAATTACCGTGCTGGACATCACCGCCAGCCACGAAGATCGCAACACCACGGTCGAAATGGTCGAGCAGATCGCCGGCGCGGTGTTCATTCCGCTGACCGTAGGCGGCGGTATCCGCAACTGCGACGACATTCGTACCATGCTCAATGCCGGCGCTGACAAGGTCTCGATCAATACCGCCGCGGTGGACAACCCTGAATTTGTGCGCGAAGCCGCCGAGCGCTTCGGCAGCCAATGCATTGTGGTCGCCATTGACGCCAAGCAGGTGTCTGACGAGGGCGAGCCGCCGCGCTGGGAAGTCTTTACCCATGGCGGGCGTAAGCCAACCGGCTTGGATGCAGTAGAATGGGCCCGCCGCATGGTCGAATACGGCGCAGGAGAACTGCTGCTGACCAGCATGGACCGCGACGGTACCAAGCAGGGCTTTGACCTGGGCGTGACCCGCGCAATCAGCGATGCAGTAAGCGTGCCGGTGATTGCCTCAGGTGGTGTCGGCAACCTTGATCACCTGGTCGACGGTATTCTCGAAGGCGGGGCCGACGCAGTCCTAGCGGCCAGCATCTTTCACTTCTCCGAATACACGATTCCTGAGGCCAAGCGCTATCTGGCAAGTCGTGGCATCACCATGCGGCTGTAATCCATGGCATTAATCAGTACGGCAAAACGGCAACACTTGTCTCAATGCACAAAACGCAGCCCTCGGGCTGCGTTGTTGTGGTGTCTGACACAGCGCTTGGTGGCAAGTGTGGTGCTGGCACTCGCAGCAAGCACGGCACTGGCACAACCTGAGCCTGCTGCTGAAACCCAACCCTCCATGCTCGAGCTGGACCATATTCTTGTCCAGACCAGCCTATATACGCGACATTTTTCGCCTGACCCCAAGCACAACAATCATCAGGACCTGATCGCCGTGGAGCTTCACAACCCTCAGCGCTGGATGGTCGGCGCGGCCTGGTTCAAGAACTCCTACCACCAACCTACCTGGTACTGGTATGCCGGACGTGAGTTCCCACTGTGGGAGCCGAGCCATCAATTCAGCGTACGCGCTAAGCTGAGCGCCGGACTGCTACGCGGTTACAAGGGCAAGTACCGCGACAAGATCCCGTTCAACAGGGCAGGCATAGCGCCCGCCATACTGCCGAGTGTTGGCGTGCGCTATAAGCGCGTGGAAGCCGACATGATCATGTACGGCACCGCCGGCATGATGGTCACAGCGGGAATGCGGTTTTAACCGCATATTCTTTAAACAGTCTGGCCGCTGGCACTGACTACTCCAGGCTGATGCCCAGGTTGCTGAATCCCTCATTGCGCCCCAGTTTGCGCAGCGCTTTGAGGGCGTCGCGGTCGAGCGGTGCTTCCACGCTTTCCAGCAACGCGTCCTGAAAGCCGTTTTCATCAGCCATCAGCGGGTGCTCCCGCACTTTGACTGCCAGGGCTTCAGTGTCGTCTTCACCCTCAGTCATGGCAATGAAAGCCTGCACACCGCTGCGTGACGTGCGGCTGACTTCGATCACGGCTTCTTGGGAGCCGCCGCGCAGCGTATCCAGCAGCGCTGTCAATGCTGCCACGGCCTCCATAGCACGCCGCGCCCCAAAGCTGTCATCCTCGGCTGGTGGCTGACAGGCGGCCAGCTTGTCGGCCTGCAGATCAAAATCGATTCGGGCATCCCTAACCTGCAAACTCTCCCACACCAGAGCCAGAACAGAGCTCAGCGCCTTGGTGTCGCCCTGCCCTGATGCCTGCGAATAAAGCGCATAATTGGGTACCAGGCGCTCACATAGCGCGGCCATGAAGGCTTGCTGGGCCTGTGGCTCAAGTGCGTGCAGACGTTGGTTAAAACCACTGCCAGGCTGAATCATTGGCTTTCCTTGTTGATACGGGCTGATGGTTGCAGAACGGATACCTGCGTTTCAGGGCCACAGGCGCTCAGGGGCCACGCGACCACGGCTGTCAAAGGCAACCCCTTCGTCGATCAACCGACGGCGCTGCTCATCGGCAGCGTCATGCTCGGCCAGCCGACGCGAGGCAGTGATGACGCGAAACCAGGGGAGATCGTGACCAGCGGGCAGCTCGCGCAGTGCTCTTGCAACCAACCGTGGTGTGCCGCCCTCCGTCATCGCAGCAATACGACCATAGCTAGTCACGCGCCCGGGCGGAATCTCTGAGATAATGGTAAGTATCTGTTCTTTCAGGGTTACTTTCATGTACTCTGGCCTTCCCACAGCTGACTATCGGCGAGGTCGCTCATGCACTTTCATCTGCTACAGCATAGCCCCCACCTTGGTCCGGCCCGCATCGCCGACTGGCTCGATAGCATGGGGCATAGCCATACCATCTTCCACCTCTACGCCGGCGAGCTTCCGCCGCGCCCCGGCGACAGCGACGCCCTCATCGTGCTCGATGCGCCGGACGACGACACGCTACCAGGCTGGAAGCGTGACGAAGAAAAACTGATCGCTCGCACCCTAGACAGCCAGCGCCCGTTGCTGGGCATCGGCTTTGGTGCCTGTCGTATCGCCAGTACGCTCGGTGCCAGGGTGTCGCGCGGCACCTATGCCGAAACCGGCTGGCAGCGCATCAGCCTGAATCACGACAGCCCCTTTGACCTGCCTGGGCAGTTCGAGGCCTTCACCTGGCATCGCAATATCTTTGGCCTGCCCGACGACGCCTTGCCATTGGGTGGCAGCGAAGCCAGCCCGTTACAGGGCTTCAGCTGGGACGCGGGTCGCGTCGTAGGGCTGCGGTGCCACCTGGAAGCCACCCCGGCAAGCACCCGCGACCGACTCACTCATCTGCCAAGGCCTGAAGGCGACGAGGTCAGCCCTTACCGGCAGGATGACAGAGAAATTCTCTCCGACAGCACACGCTTTACCCAACTGGCCCCGCTGCTTGACCGCGTACTGAGCCAGTGGCTGCGTAACGCCCGGCGAGACTGACACCCGCTCAGCAAAACGCCTTTTCCAGCGCAAAACGGGGCTGCTCAACGGTCCCGCTTTCGCCCTGGGTTTCTACCGTTTCCATAAACATGTCAAGCGGCCTCACCCACAGGCCGTAATCGCCATACAGCGCGCGATAAGCCACCACGGACTCCTCGGTTTCGCTGTGTCGGGCGACACCAATCACCTCATAGAGCGCACCCTTGTAGTGGCGATAGATGCCAGGTACTGGCTGAGAGCGGTTCATCAAAAATCCTCTGCGTGAGTGTGGGTGTGAGTGTGATGTGTCAGTTCCGCGCCAGCCGAGCCAGCACACGGGACGCGGCGGCAAAGCCGAAGGCACCGGTAACAAAGGTAGCCGCGCCAAAGCCAGACGCGCAATCCAGGCGAGTCGAGTCACCGGCAGCGGGTTTGGTGTGGCAGACCTCACCGTCCGGGGCGGGATACACCAGTTGCTCGTCCGAGAACACGCACTCCACGCCGAAGCGCTTTTTCGGGTCACGGGTAAAGCCGTAGTCGCGGCGCAGCTGGGCACGCACTCGCGCCAGCAGCGGATCTTGAATGGTGCGCGTTAGATCTGCGATCTGGATGCGTGTCGGGTCGGTTTGCCCACCCGCTGCCCCGGTCACAGTGATCGGCAGCTTACGGCGCTTGCACCAGGCAATCAGTGCGGTTTTAGCCACCACACTGTCGATGGTATCCAGCAGGTGGTCCGTATCTTCGGGCAGCCGCTCGGCAAGATTGGTCGGCGTCACGAAGGCTGCATCAGTTACCACCTCAATGCCAGGGTGAATCGTGCGACAGCGCTCAGCTAGCACCTCGATCTTGGGGCGGCCAATGGTGCCGTCCAGCGCATGCAGCTGACGGTTGACGTTGGACAGGCACACATCGTCCAAATCAATCAACGTCAACCGGCCGATACCGGAGCGGGCCAACGCCTCCACCGCCCAGCTGCCGACCCCGCCAACCCCGGCCACCACCACATGGGCGCGGCGAAAACGCTCGACGGCACGCGCACCGTACAGGCGGCGGATACCACCAAAGCGCAGGTCGTAATCTGTTTCGGTAACGGATGAATCAGTCATGATGCCTCTGGGTTTGCGGCGTTAGGGGGGTAGTAGCGCAGAGATTTTGGCGCAGAGAGTCACGTTCAGCACCGGGCAGATGGCCGGCCCAACCAAAGCGCTCAAACAGCCGCGTCATTACGGGATCCAGCGCGCAGCTTAGGTTGAGCGTGTCACCGCTGACCGGGTGCCTGAAGCTCAGCCCTACCGACGCCAGCAGCAACTGCGGGCAATCCAACTGGTCGGCAAAGAAACGGTTATGCAGCCCCTTGCCGTGTCTGGCGTCGCCAATAATCGGATAGCCACGCCGCGACAGGTGGCGGCGGATCTGATGGCGTCGCCCGGTCAGCGGACGCGCCTCCATCAGCGAGTAGCGACTGCTGGGATAGCGGTCAACGCTCACCGGCAGCTCTACGCTGTCCAGGCGACGCACGTCCGTTACGGCGGCCATGGCCGGCATCTCGGACTTAGGCCGGGAGCCGTCTTCTTCGCGTAGCGCATAATCAAGACGCTCGCTGTCAGGGCCTATACCGCGCACTACCGCCAGGTAGCGCTTGGAAACCCGTTGGGCGCTGAATTCAGCCACCAATCCGGCAGCAACATCAGAGTTGAGCGCCATCACCATCAGGCCCGACGTGGGGCGGTCCAGCCGGTGTACCGGATACACCCGTTGCCCGATCTGGTCGCGCAAGGTCTGCACCAGAAAGTGCGTCTCTCCTCGGGCCAGCGCTGTGCGATGCACCAGAAGCCCAGCGGGCTTGTGCACGGCGATCAGATGTTCATCCTGATAAATTATCGGCAGTGGTTCTGGCATGAGGGCTCGTCAAAAAAGCTCGTCTAAAAAGGCGCGGAGCGGCTTACGTAGATTTGAGGCCGTATTGTCGCTGCAGGCCACACAGATGTCATCTGCAGCCCACTTCCCGACCATGGTCGGCTCGCCTGTTGGCCAAAAATCCACGAAGCTAGAGATACCATGACAGGAGATCGCCATGAAGCACTCCCCCGCCTATCGCCTAGCTGCCACCATCTTGCGTGGCTTTGATGAATATCGTTCGCGATTCAAGCAGATTACTGATGACGCCAGCCGGCGCTTTATCGAGGCGGCCTGGCGTGAGGCTCAGGTCGCCTCGGCGGAGCGAATCGACCTGTATGACGAAAAAGTCGAAGACACCAAGCTGCGCCTGACACGCACCCTAGACAAGGATCTACTGATCCAGTGCGAGCACTGGGGAAAGGCCCGCGGCCACTACACCGACATGATCAGCCAGCGGCTCGATTACGAGCTGGCTGAGACCTATTTCAACTCACTGTTCTGCTCACTGTTCCATCACCGCCATATTCACAATGACTGGATGTTCGTCTATAGCTCACGCGAATCGGCCGCTCACCGCTCCGCTATCGAGCTGTGCCGCTCCAAGCAGGTTGATGGTGACTGGGAGCAAGCGCTGCACTGGGCACCGGGTGACGCTGGCCTGGGCATGGGGTTCATCGATCTGCCCAGGGACGTGGCGCTGGCCAGGCAGTCGCTGGAACGCCTGCTGCCAGACACGATCCTGGCTGCCGACGACGCTCGGATAGAACTCATCAAGAGCGTCTTCTACCGCAACAAAGGGGCTTACCTGGTCGGGCGCATTCTCGGCGGCGGCGAGCAGGTACCGCTGGTCCTACCGGTGCTGCACGAGGAAGGCCGTGGCCTGCAGCTGGATACCCTGCTGATCGAGCCCGACGAAGTCTCCATCATCTTCTCGTTCACCCGCGCTTACTTCCAGGTCAAGGTAGTGGTGCCCAGCGAGTTCGTGGCCTACTTACAGGAGCTGATGCCCGACAAACCCGAAGGCGAGCTATATGCCTCGATTGGCTTTTTCAAACACGGCAAGACCGAGTTTTTCCGTGCCCTGAACCGTCAGGTGGCCAAACGCGAGGACCGCTTTATCATCGCCCCCGGCGTACGCGGTATGGTGATGGCAGTGTTCGTGCTGCCATCCCACCGCACGGTATTCAAGATCATCAAGGATCGCTTTGACCCTACCAAAGATATGAGCCGCGAGAACGTGCGTGAGAAATACCGGCTAGTAAAACGCCACGACCGGGTGGGACGCATGGCCGACACCGAAGACTTTTCCAACTTCATCGCCCGCAAGGACCACTTCGACCCGGAATGCCTAGAGCACCTGCTGGAGGTGGCGCCATCCACCGTTGAGCTGCGTGGCGACAAGGTGTTGATCAAACACTGCTACACCGAACGCATGATGACGCCGCTGAACCTATATATCCAGGACTGTGAGCCCGATGAGTTGCGCGCGGTGCTCAGGGACTATGGCAACGCCATCAAACAGATGGCCGCCGCCAACATCTTCCCCGGCGACATGCTGCTCAAGAACTTCGGTGTGACGCGCCATGGCAGGGTGATCTTCTACGACTACGACGAAATCAGCTACCTCACCGAGTGCAACTTCCGCCATATTCCCGAGCCCATGTACCCCGAGCAAGAGCTGGCCGACGAGCCGTGGTACTCCGTCGGACCACGCGATGTCTTCCCAGAGGAATTTGGCCCTTTCCTGTTTGCCGACATAACGCTGCGCAAGATGTTTTACGAAATGCATCCAGAGATTTTCGATGCCGATTATTGGAAGGGACTGCAGCAAGCCATAAATGACGGTAGAGTTATCGATGTCTATCCCTACCGCAACAAACAGCGGTTCGAAGCAGATATCAACAACGGCCTGGTTTACTGAGCCTGTGGATGAAACGCAGCAGTGCCCTCAGCCCAGACAAAACAGACCGAAAGAGACAGCGAATAGGAGTGAGCATGAGCAGTGCGCAGCCGCCGCATCTGGTGGTATTTACCGGTGCTGGCATCAGTGCCGAGAGTGGCATCCAAACCTTTCGCGCCGATGATGGCCTGTGGGCTGACTACCGTATTGAAGATGTCGCCACCCCCGACGCCTGGGAGCGCGACCCGGAAACCGTGCTGCATTTTTACGATCTGCGCCGCGACCAGATCCGCCAAGCCAAGCCCAACACTGCCCACAAGGCACTAGCGGCACTGGAAAAGAGCGGGTTTCAGGTCAGCGTGATCACCCAGAATATTGACGACCTGCACGAACGGGCCGGCTCCACTGATGTGCTGCACCTGCACGGCGAGGTGCTGAAGGCACGCTCAAGCGTTGATAGCCGCATGCTCTACCCGCTGCCAAAAGGCGGCATCCGCATGGGTGATGTATGCGACAAAGGCAGCCAGCTTCGCCCTGACGTGGTGTGGTTCGGTGAAGCGGTGCCAAGGTATGCCGAGGCCTGCGAAATCGCCGCCACGGCTGACTTGCTACTGGTGGTGGGCACCTCTCTTGCGGTAATGCCGGCAGCCATGCTGGTTGACCTGGTCCCTCAAGGAGCAGGCCGGATTGTCGTCGACCCTGCGGCAAACTCCCTGGGTCGCTCTGATATCACCCGTCTCGCCCTGCCTGCCGGAGAAGGCGTGCCCATGCTGACCAAGCACTGGCTGCGTGAAGGACGCCTGTGGGTACCTGAAACGCTGATGTTGTAGCCATCATGTACCACATCACATCAGAACCGCCTGATCCAGAGACTGACTCACCGGCCGATCCAACAACTGATTCGCCACCACAGCATCCGCGCCCACTGCAGCGCGAATTCAAGGCTCGCGGCAGTTTTGTGGTGCGCTGCCCGGGTTGTCAGCTGCCTGAGCTTAACTGCCTGTGCCCGTATCGCGTTGAGGCACAAAGCCACAGCCAAGTATGGCTGCTGACGCACCCCTACGAGCACTTCAAGCCCACCAATACTGGGCGCCTGATTCGCGACGTGCTGCCCGAGACCCGTGTTTTCACCTGGTACCGCACCACGCCGGACCCTGAGCTACTCGCCCTGCTGGCTGATCCGCGCTACGCGCCCTTCATCATCTTTCCCGATGACCAGCCAGACTACGCTCATCGCGTAGTCGGCATGGACGCCGTAGCCGACTATCAGCATGGGGATAATGAAAAAGAGGATAAAGAAAAGATACCCGTTTTCATCATTCTCGACGGTACCTGGCGACAGGCCCGGCGTATGTTTCGCCGCAGTGCCTACCTAGCAAATTTACCGGTACTGCCACTGGCCAGCGAACGGCAGACCCGCTATCGGCTACGCAAACCTGCCTCCAGCGCTCACCTGTGTACCGCCGAAGTGGCAGTGGAAGTATTGCGCCAGGCTGGCGACACCCGGGCGGCTGAACTGCTGGACGACTACTTCGACGTGTTCAACGACTGCTACGCCGCCAGCCGGCGCTACCACCTCATCACCTCACCCACCCCGGCCATGCAGCGCCTTCTGGCACTGCGCGAACGGTGAGCGAATTAAACCAACGCGGCTTGCGTCTCAGCCCCCAAACAGTGCACCAGCAATACGGAAGCCGGCGATCCAAGTGCCGGCAGCTGAGCCGATAGTGGCAGTAATGAACACCAACAGGGTGCGCGAGACCCTATTGCGCCACCAACCTGACCAGTGGGTCACGTCCTGACGCAGAGTTTTGAAATCGCGCACCTTGGGCTTGCGCATGGCCAACTCGACTCCAGCGGCAACAAAGCCCGCTCCAATGGTCGGGTTCAGCGAGGTCAGTGGTGCCGCAAGTGCCGTGGCAACCACGGTGACCGGGTGGGCCAACGCCACCAGAGTAGCCAGCCCTGACAGCACACCGTTGATCACAAACCATTCAATGACCAGCTGCCAGCCAAGCTCGGTGTTGCGCGAAAAGCCGATAGCAAAGCCGCTGAGCACCAGGGCCGTAATCAGCCAGGGCAAGAGCTTCCAGATTCGTGACGGCGGGGGTGTCGCCTCCAAAGACTCACGCTCGACCTGGGGCGCCTCTGGCAGCGGAGCTTCCAAATGCTCGGCCATGCCCTTGAGGTGGCCGGCACCGATCACTACCAACACATGACGGTAGCTGTCCGGCGGGCAGGTCTCAGCCAAACGCAGCACCATGTAGCGGTCACGCTCGGTGATCAGGGGGGTAAACAAGGCTTCCGACTCACTGGCGAACTCGCTAAACGTCGACTCCAGCACATCGCCCTGCTTGAGCTTTTCGATATCTTCAGCGGCCACATCCTGGCGTGATAGCACGCTGCCAAGCAGCCCCGAAAACAGCGCAAAGCGCTGCCACCAGGGCACATTATGATAGATCCGCTTCAACGTAATACCGATGTCCCGGTCGATCAGTTTGACCGGCAGGCCAAGCCGCTGGCTCTCCTCGATGGCAGCGTTCATTTCGGCACCCGGCTCAATGCCAGACTGCTCAGCAACCCGCTGCTGAAAGGCACCCAGTGCCAGGCTGGCAGCGACCAAGCCAGCCTTGCCCTGGCGGAATACCTGGAACAGGTCCTGCTCGGCCATGAGATCGGGATTAGCAAGGTTCTGATGACGCGATTCACACAACTCGATGGCGACAGCATCAAATTCCTGTGATGCAATCAGCCCGCGCACCTCATCGGCGCTTTCGGCCGACACATGCGCCGTACCAATCAGGGTGTAGCAGGTATCACCCACGCGCAGTGTACGGCGAGGGCCTGACGTGATCGGAAGGTCGGGGGAAAGCGTCACAGTATCCGTTGGCTGGGTCATTACGGCTCAATTGTACAAAGGGGGAAAAAGCGATTATCGCCCATGCAATCAGATGGGCCAACTCACTATTGTTTCGTTAGGGGTTTGTAAGAGCGAGCTTCAGGCCGCGATGGCGTCGTCAGGCGCCTGGGGCTGCCTGGTATCACTGCAAATCACTTCTGCCAGAAAGCCGGGGTAAACAGCACGAGGATGGTAAAGATCTCAAGGCGGCCCATCAGCATGGCCAACACAAGAAACCATTTGGCCAGAGACGGCAGGTCGCCGTAATTGGCGCTGGCATCACCCAGCGCAGGACCCAGGTTGTTGAGCGCAGACCCCACGGTAGACCAGGCAGTTACTTGGTCAACACCGGTCGCCATGATGGCCACCAGTATGACCAGAAACACCATCACATAGGCCGAGAAAAAGCCCCACACCGCCTGGGCAATACTGTCCGGCACCACCGTTTTATCAATCTTGACGGCAATCACCGCATGGGGGTGAATCAATCGCACCACCTCACGCATACCCTGTTTGACAATCAGGATGATGCGGATGACCTTCATGCCGCCGCCGGTAGAGCCCGAACAGCCGCCCACAAAGGCCGCGGTGAACAGCAGAAAAGGCAGCGCCCCCGGCCATCCTGAGAAGTCGGCCACGCTGAAACCGGCAGTACTGGCAATGGACACCACCTGAAAAACCGCATCCCGCACCAGGGCAATGGGCTCTGAGTCATGAGCTAGCCACAGGGTGACAACGGTAATGATCGACAGACCTGCCAAAAACAACAGCAGAAAGCGCGCTTCCGGATCACGCAGGTAGTGACTCAGGCTACGCTCTCGCCAGGCAAAAAAATGCAGGCTGAAGCTCATGGCTGAGACAATCAGGAAAAACACACAGACCATCTCGATAGCGGCGCTGTCGAAATAGCCGATGCTGGCGTCGTGGGTCGAGAAGCCGCCGATGGCCACCGTCGAAAAACTGTGCCCCAGGGCATCGAACCAGTCCATACCAGCAACCCTGTAGGCCAGCATGCAGGCAATGGTCAGGGTCAGATAAATATACCACAGCGCCTTGGCCGTCTCGGTGATGCGTGGCGTCAGCTTGGAGTCCTTGAGCGGGCCGGGAATTTCGGTGCGATACAGCGCCATGCCACCAACACCAAGCGTTGGCAGAATGGCCACCGCCAACACCACGATACCCATGCCGCCAAGCCACTGCAGCTGTTGGCGATAATAAAGAATGGCCTTGGGCAGCAGGTCGATACCGGTAATTACCGTCGCGCCAGTGGTAGTAAGGCCGGAAAAGGATTCAAAGACCGCATCGGTAATCGACAACGCCGAGCTACCAGTCAGCATCAACGGCAACGAGCCTGAAAAACCCAGCACACCCCAGAACATCACCGCAATGATAAAACCATCGCGGGTGCGCAGCTCCTTACGCGCCAAACGGTTAGGCAGATACATGATCGAGCCGAGACCCGCAATGATCACTTGCGCCAGCATGAAGGCCTGCCACATGCCGTCGTCATAGATCAGCGAGATCAGAATGGGTGGTGCCATGGTCATGCTGAACATCATCAGCAACAGACCCAGGATGCGCAGAATCATCCTCAGGCTCATGCGCGAGCACTCCTCGTCATGCTGTCAGAAGAAAGACAATCCGACCTGGAACAGACGCTCCACATCGCGGATGCGGCGCTTGTCGATCACAAAAAGAATCACGTGATCACCGGATTCCACCATCACATCGTCGTGGGCGATCAATACCTCATTACCGCGAACAACAGCGCCGATGGTGGTGCCCTCGGGCAGGTCAACTTCACTGATCGTGCGGCCCACCACCTTGGAGGACTGGAAGTCACCATGGGCAATGGCTTCGATGGCCTCGGCTGCCCCGCGGCGCAGGGAATGCACATTGACGATATCGCCGCGTCGCACATGCGTCAGCAGGCTGCCGATGGTGGCCTGCTGTGGCGAGATGGCAATATCGATCTCACCGCCCTGCACCAGATCAACATAAGCGGCGTTGTTGATCAGCGTAAGTACCTTTTTGGCGCCCATGCGTTTGGCCAGCATCGACGACATGATGTTCACTTCATCGTCGTTGGTCAGTGCACAGAAAATATCGCAATCCTCGATATTTTCCTCTTCCAGCAGACGCTGACTGGTGGCGCTACCATGCAGCACCACCGTGCGGTCGAGTTGCTCGGAAAGCTGGGTGCAGCGCTCAAGATTATGCTCGATGATCTTGACCTGGTGGCTGTGCTCCAGATGCTCGGCCAGCCGTTGGCCGATATTACCGCCGCCGACAATCAGTATGCGGCGGAAATCCCGATCCAGTCGGCGCAGCTCGCTCATCACAGCGCGGATGTCACGCCGCGCAGCAATGAAGAAGACCTCATCATCGGCCTCAATCACCGTATCACCATGGGGGATGATAGCCCGGTTGCGGCGATAGATTGCCGCAACCCGAGTCGCCACCTTGGGCATGTGATCACGCAGCTTCCCCAGCGCCTGACCGACCAGCGGCCCGCCATGAAAGGCTTTGACGGCCACCAGCTGAACCAGCCCACCGGCAAACTCCAGCACTTGCAGCGCTCCGGGATGCTCGATCAGCCGCCGGATATGGTCCGTCACGACCTGCTCAGGTGTGATCAGCACATCAATCGGCACGGCATCGTGCGCAAACAGTCCCTTACGGGTCAGGTAGGCAGTGGCGCGTACCCGCGCAATCTTGGCCGGCGTACGAAACAGCGTATGAGCCACCTGGCAGGCAATCATGTTGACTTCATCGGTGTTGGTCACCGCAATCAGCATGTCGGCATCTTCGCAGCCAGCCTGACGCAGCACGGCAGGATAGGATGCCGGCCCCGTCACCGTGCGGATATCCAGGCGCGTATTCAGCTCGCGCAGCCGCTCGGCATCGGTATCAACGACAGTGATGTCATTCTCTTCATAGGCCAGGTGCTCGGCCAGGGTACCACCGACCTGGCCGGCCCCGAGGATGATGATTTTCATCGTGCGCCTGCGTTGTCAGTCAATGGTGAAACCGACTTTGATAGTGACCTGCCAGTGGGCCACTTGGTTATTCTCGATATGCCCGCGGGTATCGATCACTTCAAACCAGCGCATGTTGTGCACGCTTTCTGAGGCCTTGGTGAGGGCGCGCTGAACGGCGTCTTCAACGCTTTTTTCGGAGCTACCGGTCAACTCAATGTGCTTATAGACGTTGCTCATGATGTGCTCTCCGTGGCGGATAAGTGGTGCAAACGGGGCAGGTACCCTCAGGCAGCTGCCTTCCTCAGTCTCGCATAGAAAAAGCCGTCGTGGCTGTCCGGTCGTGGCAACAGCTGCTGACCGGCACCGGCCGGACGCCCCCAGGACAGATTTTGTGGCGTGGTGACCTCCACACCCGGCGTGCGCGCCAGGAAGGCCGCAACCTGGTCGGCATTTTCCTCGGGCAGCACAGAGCAGGTGGCATACAACAGCGTACCGCCGGGCGCCAGCAGCGGCCACAGGTTATCGAGCAGACGTGCCTGCAGCTCAGCAAGCTTGGCAATGTCCGAGGGACGACGCAGTCGTTTGATATCCGGATGCCGACGGATGACACCACTGCCCGAGCAAGGCGCATCAAGCAGAATGGCGTCAAACGAAGTGCCGCTCCACCATTCACGCCCGGTGGCATCGCCGTGAATCAGCTCGGCAGACAGCCCCAGCCGCGACAAGGTGTCTTCAACCCGCCCCAAGCGGGTGTCGTCACTGTCAACAGCGGTCAGGTCGATATCGAACAACTCCAGCAGATGCGCAGTCTTGCCGCCAGGCGCACAGCAGGCATCCAGTACGCGCAGGCCGGGCCGCGGGGCCACTACCGGGCCCAGCAACACCGCTGCCAGCTGGGCCGATTCATCCTGCACACTGACCCGCCCCTCATGAAAGCCTGGCAGCGCCCCAACATCGCAGGCGGTCTCCAGCGTCAGGCCGTCCGGGGCATGTGTGCACAGCCGCGAGCGGATGCCGGGGCCATCAAGCAGCTCGCGGTACTGTTCACGATCGCCCTGCCGACGGTTAACACGCAGCGTCATCGGCCCCGCCTGGTTGTTGGCTTCGGCAATGGCGCGCCAGTCGTCGGGCCAAGCCTGGCGCAGGGCATCAATCCACCACTGTGGATGCAGCAGCGCCACCGCTGGATCATTATCGACAATGGCCTCAAGCTCAGCGCTCTCGCGCTGCAGGCGACGCAAGCAGCCATTGAGCACTCGAGTCGCCCACTCTTTGTTCAGCAGCCGCGCGGCACCCGCCGTTTCACCCACGGCGGCATGGGCCGGAATACGCAGATACAGCAGTTGATAGATACCCACCAGCAACAACGCATGAACATCGGCATCCCGTGCCTTAAACGGACGCTCCAGCAGCTGGGC
>NZ_JBQDJZ010000034.1:0-25641 GCF_052095765.1 Halomonas sp. | reverse complement strand
TACTCGACGGCTACGGGTCTGAGCGCACGATAAATTTTGAATAGCCACTTAACTGGTACGTCATGGGGGACTATAGGGTCGGTTGGCGTGGCACTGATGGCGGTCGGTAGCAGTTTGGAATTTCCACCGCCTATCACGGCAGGTGCAGTTATAAGTGGAGCATACTTCGGCGATAAGTTATCTCTTCTTTCTGATACTACAAACTTGTCTGCAGCTATTACCGGAACCCCAGTCTTAACCCATATCCGTTATATGTTGATCACAACGGTACCGGCATACGTTGCTACATTGATTATTTTTCAGTCGATTGGGTTCTTTTTCTCCCCTGAAATTGCGCAAATGAGTACGGCCGGCATTATTGAAAAAACTCTCAATAGCAACTTTGAGTTGAGCTGGATTGTGCTGGCACCTGCAGCTGTGACAATTGTATTGCTGATATTCCAACTGCCGCCATATGTTGCAATCTTCGGAGGTGTCATTGGAGCTACTGTTGTAAGTACTGCCGTTCAAGGAAATTCTTTAACAGAAGTAATTCAGGTGACATACTCTGGATTCACGCTTGATAGTGGGCTTTCAAGCATAGATAAACTCATCTCCGGTGGTGGTATGATGTCTATGGCTGGAATTTCATTGTTATTTCTCTTCGCGGTGGGGGTTGCAGGCTTGCTGGAGAAGGGGGGATTTACCACTACGGTTATTGAGAGGGTTTTACGCGTAGCCAATAGCCGTCGCAAGTTAATGACAATGTCTTCACCATTAACTATACTTTCTATTGGGCTCGGTGCAAATTTCTCATTCGCAGCTGTTATGATCGGAACCCTGTTGACTAATGCTTACCAGAGTATGGGGCTTAAAAGTCAAAATCTATCGAGGACAATCGAAGACTCAGGAACAGTTTATGACCCATTCTTTCCATGGTCAGCTGGAGGTGTTTTTGCAGCCGGGACGCTTGGCATCGGGACATTAGAGTACATGCCCTTCCTTTTCTTTGCTTATCTATCGACAGTCTTTGGACTGTTAGTTGCAATAACCCAGTTCAAAGTGTCCACAATTGATCTCCAGGACTGAAGTACTTTCAGTAGCTATCCACATCGCAATACGGTCTTAACAAGCTACAAGCCAGAGAGGATTAAATGTCTCAGAGACAATCTCTTCTGTTGATTTTAATGATGTTTGTTAAATAGACTATAACGTTTCGTAAGTGGCATAGATATTAAATTTTGTATGTGTTTTGGGAATAACGCCCATATCATGATCTGCAAGAAATAACAACAGGGACGATGTTTTAATGTCTCTTCATCGGCAAGAAAAGTCGGGTGTTCATCAGCAATCTAAATCTTATGCGAGCGACCGGAGAAAGTTTAAATGAAAAACAGAAGTGTTGAGACGAGTTCGAGCTGCACCTATGACGTCATAGTCATAGGTCTCGGTGCAATGGGCAGTGCTGCGGCTTACCAGCTCTCCAAGCGCGGTCAGCGTGTGTTGGGTATAGAGCAGTTCTACCCCGCTCACGACAAGGGCTCAAGTCACGGAAGTACTCGTATTATTCGCCGGTCTTCATTTGAACACCCTAGCTACGTACCGATCGCTGCGCGATCGTACGAGATTTGGGAGGAACTGGAACAGGCGACCAGCAGAAAGCTGGTGACAAACACTGGCGGTTTCTTTATTGGAGCCCCAGATGAAAATTATGTGAAGGGTAGTATTGAGAGTGCGCGCACCCATGGCATCGAGCACGAAGTGCTCAATGCCGAAGAACTCAATCGCCGGTTTCCACAGATCACAGCACGAGCCGATCAAGTTGCCTATTACGAACCTGCCATGGGTGTGGTTAAGCCCGAGGCTAGTATAATCGCGCAGCAGCAGCTCGCGCAGCAGAATGGTGCCGATCTACACTTCGGAGAGACAGTGCTCGAATGGTCGGCAGACGCGGACCGAGACTGGGTGCAGGTTCGTACTGATGAGGCGACATATGAAGCACGTCGTTTAGTGTTCACCATCGGGGCGTGGGCACCGCATCTGCTCGGGAATATGGAGTTGCCGATTGAAATTGAGCGGCATTGGCTTTTTTGGTACGAGCCCAAGGATGGCTCTCTTAATGAGTTCCGTTCAGGAACCTTCCCGCTCGTCAACGTAATCGCCGATGACGGTGTAGCCTTCAGTAGCTGGCCGGTCTTCGGGTCTGACCGGGTGATGAAAGCGACGTTCATTGAAGGTAGCGCTAAACTGTGTACCCCGGAGACTATGAACTCTGAAGAAGTATCTCCTCAGGAAATAAAGCGTATGGAGCATGCCCTGCGTCAGTATGTTTTCAAGGGAGCTGGACGTCTCGTGAGTACCGGTGCTTGCATGTTCACAAACACACCGGATCGGAACTTCGTGCTCTCTCTTCATCCTGAGTATTCGAATATCTCAGTTGCAACTGCTATGTCGGGACACGGCTTTAAATATTCGGCAGCCGTCGGTGAGATCCTTGCTGAACTAGCGATTAACGGCAGTACAAAGTACGACATTAAAATCTTCGATCCGCTACGGTTCAGAACTTAAGCCCCTAGGCTTAAACAAACTTGGCACTGAGGACACTTGATATGAGAGAAGTTGCGCTGCTGTGATGGGCGCAACAACTGTCAGAAAAATCAGCGCTGACGTTGCTAAAATAAGTTCGAGCGTTCTAGTTATGTCTTGGTGCTACTATGCCACTACAATCAATCCCTATCTGCGCGGCTGGTGAGATGGGCTATGTGAAAGTTCAAGCATCTACGAGCACGGAAGAAAATGATGGTAGCCACACTGGAACGGCTAGTGAAAGCGAGACCAAAACTGTTCGTAAACTAGTCGCAAGGAATGTCGGGTGCGTTTGCTTGGTGGGAGTGGTGTGAGCCGAGAGGTTCACGCACCGCT
The DNA here is from genome assembly GCF_052095765.1 of Halomonas sp. Taxonomy (GTDB): domain Bacteria; phylum Pseudomonadota; class Gammaproteobacteria; order Pseudomonadales; family Halomonadaceae; genus Halomonas. The sequence continues at coordinate 22,740 of NZ_JBQDJZ010000034.1, read as the reverse complement.
CTGCGAGGGACTGAGGGTGAAATTCCCTTGGTCTACTCTCCTTTCATGGTTGCCCAACCTTGCGCGAGGTACCTGGTGGTATCTGTATCTGATCATAAACGTATTCAGTCGCAAGATCGTTGGGCACGAGGTTTTCGAGACGGGGCCCGTGAGCTGGCTGCTGAGCTGATCCAGAAGGCATGCTGGCGAGAGCACCTCACGGACCGTCACAAGCCCTTAATACTGCACTCAGATAACGGCAGCCCGATGAAGGTGGCGACCTTTCTGGAGAGGCTCTACGACCTGGGCATCACCCCGTCGTACAGCCGGACAAGAGTCAACAACAACGCCTTCGCCACCCTGGCCGAGGCGCAAGACTGGGTCGAGTGATTCACCGAGTACTAAAACCACGAGCACCGGAACAGCGCCCTTCGATACGTCACGCTGAGCCAGCGTTATAACGGCAAGGCAAAAAGCATCTTGGCGCAGCGCAGGGAGGTCTTCGAGGTGGTAAAACAGCGCCACCCTGAGCGCTGGTTGGGTGACATCTGGAAACTCAGCTTGGTAGAGGTTGTGCAGCTAATACAGCATTCTCCGTAAGCGCCCATAAATCGGCACTTACAGTCGCGTCCTGAAATTTCCCCCACTGATTTCCTCGTCAATACCAGGAGGAATCAGCATGACACACGCCGAACGCAAGCGTCTCTGGCAGAAACACATCGAAGACTGGCGGTCCCTTGCCTGGCGGTGTCTTCATCACAGGCCTGCACGCTGGCAATGTGGAGTTGCTCGGTGCCGTGCTGAGGCAACTGCAATGCGTCACCGGTACCTTCCCCCCCTCTTGGGGTTTGCCGGAGATTTACCTGTATCGACAGCCCATCGACTTCCGCAAACAGGCCAGCGGCCTGGCGCTGATTGTCGAGCAGGAGTTAGGCTACCAAAAATTTAGTAGTATGCTAATTACAACGCAATGTGATGTAGCAACTGCACGAGGATCTTTCATGGATCGACAGGATGATAGCCTGGGGGTTTCGGCAACCGACCATTCCGCCCGCCGGCTGATGGGCAATATTACCGAGCTGCGACAGCTGCAGCGGCAGAATCTGCATACCAGCATGCAGGCACGCCGGCAGGAAGTGACCAGGCCTTTGCTTGAGGGCAATCTGTCGATGCCCGGGCCTGGAGACTGGGTAGAGTATCTGGTGGATGCGGGTGAGCGCAGCGTACTGTTCTGGGATACCTTGCGCCAGCGGGCGGATAATACCCTGGCTCATGAGCAGGCTGGTTCGCCGCCGCTGCTCAAATTCAATTATGAAGTGTTGCTGGACGGTGCTGAACTCGACGTTCCGGTCAACTATTCTCTGTTGCAGATTCTGCCTGACGAGAATCAACCAATTGACCAGACGCTGGCACCGATCATTGTCATCGACCCGCGCGGCGGGCATGGTGCGGGCATCGGTGGTTTTAAGCAGGACTCGGAAATCGGTGAAAGCCTGCGCGCTGGCCACCCGACCTATTTCATCGCTTTTGGTTATTCACCTGAGCCTGGCCAGACCCTAGTTGATGTGGCACTGGCTCAGATGCAATTTATCGAACTTGTTACCTCAAGGCACCCGCAGTCCAGCAAGCCGGTCATCATCGGCAACTGCCAGGCCGGCTGGGCCTTGATGGGGCTTGCTGCGGTTCGGCCAGAGTTGCCGGGGCTGGTTATCATCAACGGTGCGCCGTTGGCCTATTGGGCCGGTGTGAACGGCCGTAATCCGATGCGCTACACTGGCGGCTTAATGGGCGGTGCCTGGGCTACTCGGTTGGCCAGCGATCTGGGTAACGGACGCTTTGATGGCGCCTGGCTGGTCAGCAATTTCGAGAGTCTCAATCCTTCCCATGTTCGGTGGGGTAAGGGTTACGACCTTTACGCGAACATCGACACCGAAGCGCCGCGCTTTCTCGATTTTGAGCGCTGGTGGGGTAGCCCCAACCTGTTCAATGCCGAGGAAATCGAGTCCATCGTCGATGAGCTTTTCATCGGTAACCGCCTGTCCGGGGCGCCTGGTACCGGTGGTAACCTGCTCGACTTGCGCGCTATCGAAGTGCCGGTGGTGGTGTTCTGCTCCTATGGCGACAACATCACGCCGCCCCAGCAGGCGCTGGACTGGATCGTTGACCTCTACCCGGATGACCTGGCCCTGCAGAGTGCCGGGCGCACTATCGTTTACCTCAAGCACGCTAGCGTAGGGCATCTGGGCATTTTTGTTTCCGGCAAGGTGGCGCGTCGTGAGCATCGCCAGCTGATCGATGCCATAGACGAGATTAAGGTGCTGCCGCCGGGGCTTTATGAGCTGATTATCGACGAGCGCCCCAGCGCTAGTGAGCCCGAGCCTGAATCAGCGTCTGAGCAAGAGTATCGGGTGCATTTTGAGTCGCGTGGCATTGCGGATATTCGCGCCATTGATACCGACAGCTGGAACGAAGACCGGGAGTTTATCGAGGTCGATAAAGTCTCTGAAATCACCAGCAGCCTGTATGGCTGGATGGTTCGCCCTTGGCTGAGCCGAGTGATCAATGAGCCCATGGCAGAGGCGCTGCGCCAGGTACATCCGTTCCGCCTTAAACGGAGTGTCTGGAACAGTCAGAATCCGGCTCTGTGGTGGTTGCCTGAGACTGCTGAGCGCGTGCGAGAATCGCGTCATGCTGTCAGCCCAGAAAATCCGCTGCTGGCCTGGCAGGATTTGGCCTCGCGCAATATTATTAATGCGCTGGACAACTGGCGTGATATGCGTGATGCCGGCGGTGAGCTGGCATTTCACAGCATTTACGGTTACCTGAGCATGCTCAGCAACTCTGCCTCGTCACCAGCCACCACACCGCATGACGACAGTGCAAGACAGGCGAGTAGAGAACAGCTTCGTAGTGCCTTACCGGAAGGCGGTGAGCTCGAGGCGGGCCTGCGCGTGCTACTACTGTTCGCCAAGGCGGATGGCAAGCTTGCCAAGTCATCCCTGGAAAAGATCATCGAAGGCTATCGCAAGATAGCAACTCACCTGCCGGATGTTGCGACGATTCGTAAGCTCATAAACCAGCAAAATATGCTGGTCTTCGCTTACCCCGAGGAAAGCTTGCAGCAGCTGCCTAAGCTAGTGCCGGAAGCCGCTGCGCGACAGCGAATTCTTGATACCGTTTGCAAGATTGAACCGGCCTGGTGCAGTGATAAAGGTGATACCGGAAAGCTGTGGGCTGAGCTGCAGGAGCTGCTTGGGCCACCTGTCAAGGCGTCAAAAAATACATGAGGCGCAAGCGGAATGCATCAATGTCAAGAGTCAGGTTATCGCTGACTCAAGTCAGCCAGCGATACGGTGTGGGTGAGCCAGACGCGAGTCTGGTGCGTGCGGGTTGGTTTTCTTGGGCGACAGGAATAGAGCGATGAAGCAGGCAAGTAAAAAATCCATCATCAAGCTATTGACGGTGGTTGTGGTCGTCGCAGTGGCCGCGCTGATGGCGTGGCAAATGCTCAAGCCTAGCGGGTTGGGCGACGGCTTTGCCAGCGGCAATGGCCGTATTGAAGCAACAGAGATTGATGTGGCAACCAAACTGCCTGGTCGTTTGATGGAGGTGCTGGTGGGCGAGGGCGACTTCGTTGAGCCGGGGCAGGTGATTGCGCGCATGAACACCGACACCCTAGAGGCTGAGCTGGCGCAGGCCAATGCCCGGGTGCACCAGACAGAGCATGCTTTGGAAACTGCTCGTGCCGTGGTTGCCCAGCGGCAAAGTGAAGAGAACACGGCCCAGGCGATTGTGCAGCAGCGCCAGGCGGAGCTCAGTGCTGCTCAGAAACGTCATCAGCGTACTGCGACATTGGTGCAGCGTAATGCGGTATCGCGCCAGCAGCTCGATGACGATCTGGCCGCCCGCCAGAGCGCTGAAGCTGCTGTTTTGGCATCACGCTCTCAGGTGCTAACTGCCGAGGCAGGCATCAACTCGGCGCGCTCCCGGGTAGTTGAGGCGGAATCTGCCATCGCTGCCGCCAAAGCCGGTGTGTCACGCATCCAGGCAGATATTGAAGATAGCGAACTCAAAGCAGATCGGCTGGCTCGGGTGCAGTACCGTATCGCTCAGCCTGGCGAGGTGCTGGGCTCCGGTGCCAAGATCGTCAACCTGGTGGATCTCACTGATGTCTACATGACGTTCTTTCTGCCGACCCATGATGTGGGCCGCGTGGGTATCGGCGACGCCGCGCATATCGTACTCGATGCGGCTTCTGACTACGTGGTGCCGGCCCGTGTCAGTTACGTCTCCAGTGTCGCCCAATTCACGCCCAAGACCGTGGAAACTGAGAGCGAGCGCGAGAAGCTGATGTTTCGCGTCAAGGCGCGTATCGACCCGCAGCTGTTGATGAAGCACGTGGAGCAGGTCAAGACCGGTTTACCCGGCGTGGCCTATCTCAAGCTCGATGACGAGGCTGAGTGGCCGGTTGACCTGCAGGTCAACGTGAAATCATGACGGCACTTGGCGATAGCGTCGTCAGCCTGAAAGACGTCACCTTGCAGTATGGCAAGTCGCGCAGCGACAAGGTTCGGGCGCTGGACGCCTTGAGTCTCGAGATCCCCAGCGGTCGCATGGTGGGATTGATCGGCCCCGATGGCGTCGGTAAGTCGAGCCTGATGGCGCTGGTTTCTGGGGCGCGACGCATCCAGCAGGGCAGGATTCGGGTGCTTGGTGGCGATATGGCAGATGCCGAGCACCGGCGCCTGTCCTGCCCGCGAATCGCCTACATGCCCCAGGGGCTGGGCAAGAATCTGTACCCCACGTTGAGCATCCGTGAAAACCTTGAATTCTTTGGGCGGCTGTTCGGGCAGGGCAAAGCCGAGCGGGACCTGCGGATCGAGGATCTGACCCGCAGTACGGGGCTGGAGGATTTTACCGAGCGTCCGGCGGGCAAGCTGTCTGGCGGGATGAAGCAGAAGCTTGGGCTGTGCTGTGCACTGATTCATGACCCTGATCTGCTGATCCTTGATGAGCCCACCACCGGAGTTGATCCGCTGGCGCGTAACCAGTTCTGGGAGCTGATTACGCGAATCCGTGGTGAGCGTCCTCACATGAGCGTGATGGTAGCCACCGCCTATATGGATGAGGCGGAGGGTTTCGACTGGCTTGTTGCCATGGACGAGGGCCAGGTTTTGGCCACCGGTACGCCAGCTGAGATGCTAGAACGTACCGGCAGCGACAACCTCGAACAGGCGTTTATTGCTCTGTTGCCGGATGCCAAGCGCGCCCTGCATCAAGAGGTCATTATTCCGCCGCGTGAAGCCAGCAATGAGATTGCTATTGAGGCCCACGGGCTGACCAAGCGCTTTGGTGACTTCACTGCAGTTGATCACGTCAATTTTCGTATTGAGCGTGGTGAGATCTTCGGCTTTCTTGGCTCCAACGGCTGCGGCAAGTCCACCACCATGAAGATGCTGACCGGGCTCTTACCGTTCAGCGAAGGGGAAGCTTTCCTGTTCGGCCAGCCGGTGGACCCCAATGATCTAGAAATACGCCAGCGGGTTGGCTACATGTCCCAGGCGTTCTCTTTGTACAGCGAGCTGACGGTTCGTCAGAACCTTGAGCTGCATGCGCGCCTTTACCAGATTAACGGCAAGGAGCGCGAAGCGCGTATTCAGGAAATGCTCGAGCGCTTTGCCCTGAAGCCAGTGGTTGACAGTCTGCCGATGAGTTTTCCGCTAGGGGTGCGCCAGCGACTGTCGCTGGCGGTGGCGGTGATTCATCGGCCGGAGATATTGATACTCGACGAGCCCACCTCCGGTGTCGATCCGGTGGCGCGCGACAGTTTCTGGGTAGAGCTCATTCGCATGTCACGGGAAGAGAAGGTGACTATTTTCATCTCCACCCATTTCATGAATGAAGCCCTGCGCTGTGATCGCATGTCGCTGATGCATGCTGGCAAGGTGCTGGACAGCGATACACCTCAGGCGCTGCAGCAGAAACGTGGCGCTGCAACGTTGGAAGCCGCTTTTATTGCCTATCTCGAAGATGCCAGCGACGAGAGCAATTCTGAGAGTTCGTCTGATCCCGAGCAAGAGGGAGCGCCGCGGCAGGGGATCCAGCAGAACAGTGCTACGCCGCCGTCGCGCTTCAGCTTCCAGCGGTTGTTCAGCTATACGCACCGTGAGGCCATGGAGCTGCGCCGCGATCCGGTGCGCGGTATGCTCGCGCTGTTTGGCAGTGTGCTGCTGGTGTTTATCATGGGCTATGGCATCAGCATGGACGTGGAAGACCTGTCTTATGCGGTGCTCGACTATGACCAGACCACCAACAGCCAGGCGTATTCTCTGAATCTGGCGGGCTCACGCTACTTTGTTGAAACGCCACCGCTGGCCAGTATTGGTGAGCTCGATGAGCGCATGCGGGCCGGCAAGATCAGTCTAGGCGTGATCATTCCCCCTGGTTTTGGGCGCGATCTCAAGCGCGGTGCTACGCCTGAAATCGCCTTCTGGGTCGATGGTTCCATGCCGACTCGTGCTGATACCATCAAGGGCTATGCTCAGGGAATTCACATCGACTATCTCGAGACGCTGGCTCGGGAATCGCTCGGCGTGAGTGCTGACAGTGGTGCGGATGTTGCCCTGCGTTACCGCTACAACCCGGATGTACAAAGTTTACCGGCCATGGTGCCGGCGGTGATTCCCATGCTGCTGATGATGATTCCGGCAATGCTTACGGCCCTGGGCGTAGTGCGCGAGAAGGAAATGGGCTCGATCATCAATTTCTACGTCACCCCGGTGACCCGCACGGAGTTTCTGCTGGGCAAACAACTGCCTTATGTGGTGCTGGGTATGCTGAACTTCCTGATCATGGTGGCCTTGGCAGTGTTTTTCTTCGATGTACCGGTCAAGGGCAGTTTTCTTACCCTGAGCATTGCTGCGCTGCTCTATGTGTTCTGTGCCACCGGGCTTGGGCTCTTGATGTCGTCGGTGCTCAACAGCCAGATTGCTGCGATTTTTGGCACCGTTATCGTTACCCTGATTCCTGCTGTACAGTTCTCGGGGATGATTCATCCGGTATCTGCCATGGAAGGCATCGGTGCCTTCATTGGTCAGGTCTACCCGACCGCTCACTTCCTGATCATCAGCCGTGGGGCGTTCGCCAAGGCGCTGGGCATGGCGGATCTGTATGGCTATCTCTTGCCCTTGTTGCTGGCGATTCCCGTGCTGCTGCTGATCAGTATCGCTGGGCTGAAACAGCAGGAAAAATGACATGCGATTTCTGACCAATATTGTGCAGCTGGGTATCAAGGAGCTGCGCAGCCTGAGCCGGGATCCCGCGTTGGTGCTGCTGATTGTCTATGCCTTCAGCCTAAGCATATATTCTAGCGCCACAGCGGTACCCGAAGCGCCGTATCGTGCGACCATCGGGGTGGTTAATGAGGATCCGTCACCGCTGAGCTATCGCATTCTTGATGCCTTCCAGCTGCCGTATTTTCAGCCGCCCCGGGCCATCACCCATGCCCAGATGGATAATGGTATGGACGCCGGGCGCTACACCTTTACCTTGAACATTCCACCGGACTTCCAGCAGGACCTGTTGGCGGGTCGTCAGCCAACCATCCAGCTCAACGTGGATGCCACTCAGGTCAGTCAGGCATTTACCGGTGCTGGCCATATCCAGCAGATCATCAGCAACGAAGTGACCACTTTCCTGCAGCGCTATCGCAGCCAGGGTGCCTTGCCGGTGGAGGCGGTGGTGCGCATGAACTACAACCCCAATCTGGACCGCTCCTGGTTCGGAGCAGTGAACTCGGTCATCGATCAGATCACCATGCTGTCGATCATCCTGACCGGTGCGGCGCTGATCCGTGAGCGTGAGCACGGCACTATCGAGCACCTGCTGGTGATGCCAGTGACGCCGGTGGAGATCATGCTGGCCAAGGTGTGGTCCATGGGGCTGGTGGTGCTGCTGGCCTCGGCACTTGCTTTGCGTTTCGTGGTGGGGGCCTGGCTGGCGATTCCCCTTGGCGGCTCGCTGGGCCTGTTCATGCTGGGTGCTGCGCTGCATTTATTCGCGACAACCTCCATGGGCATCTTCTTTGGTACCGTGGCGCGCTCGATGCCGCAGCTGGGGCTGCTGATCATTCTGTCGCTGATACCGCTGCAGATCCTTTCTGGTGGCATGACGCCACGGGAAAGCATGCCGGAGATCATTCAGAACATCATGCTGGCGGCACCCACCACACACTTTATCGAGTTGGCCCAATCGATACTCTTTCGCGGCGCAGGCGTTGGTATTGTGTGGCCGCAGTTGTTGGCGCTGGCAGTGATTGGCGCAGTGTTTTTCCTGTTCGCCCTGTCGAGGCTGCGCAAGTCGCTCAGTTGAGACTGCACAGACCTTTTTGCGAGAAAGTGGCGGGGCCATCCTTTCTTACCCCAGTAGTCCAATTTTCAGCCTTCAAGAAACTGCCGCAGTGGCTCTACCTGGCTTGTCCGGTCAAGCATGGGGGCATGGCCGCAGCCCTCGGCTTCAAGTGACACCATGGATGGCTGTTCGCGACTCATTCGATCCGCTGTTTCGCGATCCAGCAGAGCAGAATTGGCGCCGCGCAATAGCATCAGCGGGCAGTCAATGGCCAGCCAGTCGGCCCAGTTATCGCGTGGCGTATCGTGGATAAACTGCTCAGCGATACGTGGATCGTAATGGAAAGACCAGCTGCCGTCGGGTAAGCGACGGGCACTGTCGCGAGTCATTTCGGCCCAGGTTCTGTCACTTTGAATGCCGAAACTGGCGTAGTTATCGCGCAGTTCTTTCTCCAGCTCGCTTAGTTGGTTGAACTGGTAGGGCTGGGCAAAGTATTGGCCCATGTGTATCAGGGCATCCGGGTTGAGTGCCGGACCCACGTCATTGAGCATCAGCCGCTCGATTCGTCCGGCATGCTCAGCATCGGATGCCAGCCGCATGCCGAGTAGACCACCCATTGACGTGCCGACCCAGGGTACGCTGTCTAGATTGAAGTGGTCGAGTACAGCAAGTGCTATTGTCATGTAGTGGTTGTAGAGATAATGCTGCTCCGGTGTCGGTGACCAGCTCGACAGGCCACGCCCTGGTGTGTCGGGGGCAATGATGCGCCACTGCGGGCCAAGTCGGTGGGCCAGGGCTTCAAAATCGCCCCCGTGGCGAGCCAGCCCGTGCCAGGCGACAAGGGTGCGTGGCGCTTGTGGGTTCCATATGCGGACGGCGATCTCAAGATCCTGTACCTTTAACAACGTCAGGTCATCCATGGTCAATACTCCGTTATTTGGTATGTCAGGTGCAGCTGTATGGTGCCGGCTTAGGGTGATAACAGCCTATCTTTTTTATCAGGAGCCGGGGAAATTCTTATTCTCTGCAACAATAGCCTGGTGGATTGAACGTATTAACATGCGACAATGCATGTATAACTCTGATATCGAAACAAGGATCCTGCTGATGACATCTTCCCGATCTTGCGCTGCGACGCCCACAACCGGCTGCCGCAAGCTTTTGGTGGTATTGGTCACCTCACTGATGATGAGTCAGGTTCAAGCCGCTGACCTGCTTGAGATTACCCAGGATGCACTCGACAAGAACGCCGACCTTGCTTCGGCTAAGGAGCTGTTCAAATCGGTTGAGGCGGGGCGTGACGTGCAGCAGGCAGACCTGTTGCCGCAGGTAACGGCTTCCGGACAGCTTGCTCATAATCGCCAGCACGAAAGCCAACAGCCTAAATATTCGGGCAGCAGCCCGATGGGATCGTCGGCCGGAGATGATAATGTGACGGCGGGCAGCCTAAAACTTGAAGCGACCCAGGCACTGTTCAATGCTCGCAGTCGTGCCGAGGTGGAGCAGGCTGAGCGCCAGATCGACCAGCAGCTCTATCAGCTGGCCGCTACCGAGCAGCAACTGCTGATTGATGTCAGCACAGCTTATTTCGAGATTCTGCGTGCCAACGAGGTGCTAGATGCGCGGATTGCCCAGCAGCGGGCTATCGAACGCCAGTATGAGCAGGCCCGAGAGCAGTTTGATGTGGGCTTGATTGCCATCACTGATGTTGAGGAAGCCAAGGCACGCTTCGATCAGTCAAGGGCGCAACGGATCATTGCCGAGAATGCCTTGCAGGTCAGCTTTGAGGCGTTGCACAGGTTGACCGGCAAACGCTACAACAGTATTGACATGCTGCAGAAAGATATGCCGGTGGTGCCGCCAAACCCGTCATCAGTGCAAGTTTGGGTGGATCTTGCCATGGAGAGAAATCCCCTGGTGCTGGCCAGTCAGGCTGGGGTCGAGGTGTCGCGCAGTGGCGTGGATATTGCTCAGGCTCAGCGTCTGCCGGTCGTACAGGCATTCGCCAACTATACTTATGGGGACTCGGACAGTGATGTCCTGACAGGTCATGACTCTGCAAGCCAGGTTGGGGTGGGCGTCAGTGTGCCGCTGTATACTGGTGGTCGGACCAGCGCCAGCATTCGTCAGGGGACCTACCAGTTGGCTTCCAGCCAGTATGACTTCGAAGCCCAGCGGCTGAGTGTTGTGCAGCAGGTGCGCTCACAGTTTACTCAGGCCAGCAATAACGTGGCCACGGTCGAGGCGCTGGCACAGACTGTCGTATCAAGCCAGAGTGCGCTGGATGCCACCCGTGCCGGTTTTGAGGTCGGTATCCGCAATATCGTCGACGTTCTTGATGCCGAACAGAATCTGTACAACGCTGTCGCTGACTATGCCGATGCTCGTTACCGTTATGTGACCGACCTGCTGGCGCTGCGTCAGCAATCCGGCACGCTGGATACCGAAGCAGTCAGTGAACTGAACGGTTGGCTGAATAGTGCGCAGCAAGTGCAGCTCGATCAGCAGCCGGTCGCCGCTCCTGGCATGGATATCGGTGCCCCGCCGAGCCCTGAGACCTGATAAAGATCTCGTATCTGGACATGCAGGACTGTATGTCTGTTTTACATACACCGGTGTATGGATGTAGGCTTTGCAGCCTCGAATGTTCCCAACGGAAGTAGATTACGCATGAAGACGATGATCCGAGGATGTCGGAATGGCTTGCTGGTGCTGGTTTTGGGGCTTGCTCTCGCGGCCTGTGACCAGCAGGATGCGCCTTCAGGTCAGCAGGATGGCGGAGACCGCCAGCCACAACCGCGCGCCATGACAGTCATGGATGTGCAGCGCCAGGATATTTCACTTAATAGGTCATATCCGGCTAGGCTGCGTAGCGATGATGAGGTCACACTGGTTGCACGAGTTACCGGTTTTCTTGAAGCACGACACTTTGAGCCTGGCCAACACGTGAAGAAGGGTGAAAGCCTCTATTCCATCGAGCCGGAGCTATACAGGAACGCAGTGACCCAACGTGAGGCTGACCTCGCCAGTGCTAGGGCCGAGCTGTCACGTGCCCAGCGGGATGCTGGTCGTTTCGAGCAGCTGCTGAAGCAGAACTCTGTCAGCCGCCAGCAGTATGACCAAGCGCTGGCGACCCGCGAGGTGGCTAGTGCACAGGTGGCTCAAGCTCAGGCGGCGTTGATGAGTGCCAATCTTGATCTGAGTTATGCCAATGTTACCGCCCCCGTTGCCGGGGTGATCAGCCTGGGAGAGGTGAACCTTGGCAACCTGGTGACCCCTGGCAGCGAGCTGGCCGTGATCACACCGCTGGACCCGCTGGAGGTGCGTTTCCAGCTGCCGCAAAATGATGCCATTGCGCTTCGCCAGCAGCGTAACGAGCATCCAGATGTTGAAATTCACGCGGTGCTTGATCTGCCGGGGCAGGGCGTCAATCTTGAGGGAGCGTTGGACTATTTGGGGTCGCGGGTCAGCGAGGGTACCAGCACTGTGCAGGGCAGGGCGGCGTTTGCCAACCCGGACAGCGTGCTGATGCCCGGTCAGTTCGTGCGTGTTGTGCTGAATGGTCTTAAGCGTTTTGACGTGATTGCTGTTCCGTCGATTGCCGTCACCCAGGGGCTCATGGGACCCCAGGTGTTTGTTCTTGATGAAGAGGATGTGGCACGTGTTCGCACCATCCAGCTCGGCGCCCAGGCAGGCCCTTGGCAACTGGTAGTGGAGGGGCTGGAGCCAGGCGACCGAGTTGTTGTCCAGGACCCGGCCGGCCTTGATCCGGGTACGCCAATCAAGCCACAGCCTTTCGACGGCGATGCGGCAGCACTGATGCCGGGTAATGAGGCGCCAGGGCAGGCTTCCGAGCAAGCGCCACAGGAAAAAGTACAAGATGCTGAGGCGCCAGAGGCTCAAGGGGACGCTGAAGAATGAATTTCTCTGATTTCTTCATCAAGCGGCCGATCTTTGCCTCAGTACTGGCCATCATCCTGACCATCGTCGGGCTGATGAGTATGCGGGTGCTGCCCATTGAGCAGTATCCCAGCGTGGTGCCGCCGACGGTTTCGGTCAGCGCTAGTTTCCCTGGTGCGGATGCTGAAACCGTGGCGCAAACGGTAGCAGCGCCTCTGGCCGAGGCCATCAACGGCGTTGATGACATGCTCTACATGACATCGACCAGTGCCGATAATGGCATGATGAGCCTGAGCATTGCCTTCGACATTGGCACCGATGGCGATATCAGCACCATCAACGTCAACAACCGCGTGCAGGGAGCCTTGTCCCAGCTGCCCGAGGCGGTGCAGGCACAGGGGGTGAAGGTTGAGCTACGCTCAAGCTCGATACTGATGCTGGTTGCGCTGACCTCGCCTGGCGGGGATTACAACAACATCTATATGCAGAACTATGCCACCCTCAATATTCTTGATGCGCTGCGCCAGGTGCCGGGAGTTGGCGAGGCGGAAGTACTGGGTGGCGGTGAGTTCGCCATGCGGATATGGATGGATCCGGACAAGCTAGCGGAGTTCGACCTGACACCGGCTGAAGTGGTGCAGACCATTCGTAGCCAGAATACTGAGGTCCCCGCAGGTAGCCTGGACGCTACACCCCAGAGTGCCCCCGGGCCCTTTACTTACACGATTACTGCCGGTGGGCGCCTGTCTACTGCGGACGAATTCCGTCAGATCTTTCTGCGTACCAATCCGGATGGCTCGGCGCTTCACCTTGAAGATGTGGCGCGTATTGAGCTGGGGGCTTCTTTCTATGGGGTTCAAGCCCGCCTGAATGGCGGTACCATGACGCCGATCATCATCAACCAGCAGCCGGGTGCCAACGCCCTGGATACGGCGAAGTCGGTTGGTGAGGTCATGCAGGAGCTTGAAGGGCGCTTCCCGCCCGGGCTTGAGTATGTGGTGCCCTATGACACCACGCAGTTCATCAGCGCGTCGGTCGAAACGGTGGAGCATACCTTTATCGAAGCCTTCCTTATCGTGGGCGCGATACTGTTCATTTTCTTGCAGAACTGGCGCTACACCGTGATTGCCATGTCGGTAGTGCCTGTGTCCGTGCTGGCCACTTTTGCGGGTTTCTTCCTGTTTGGCTTCTCGATCAACCTGCTAACCCTGTTCGCTCTGGTGCTGGCCATTGGTATCGTGGTGGATGATGCCATTCTGGTGGTGGAAAACGTTGAGCGGGTGCTTAGTGAAGATGAGGAGATGACTGTTTTTCAGGCCACGACCCGGGCCATGACAGAGGTCGGTGGGCCCATTGTTGCCACCTCGCTGATCATGGCTGCGGTCTTTGTGCCAGTGGCCTTTCTGGGTGGGTTCACCGGCCAGATCTATCAGCAGTTCGCGTTGACCGTTGCCATTTCGGTCGCGTTCTCGGCACTGATGGCACTGACTTTCACACCGGCGCTGTCGGCTATCTTCATCAAGCATGACCTTCATAATCGCAAAGAAAGCGCTTTCAGTCGTGCGGTAAGAACACCGCTGCGGCTTTTCGATCGCTTCTTTGCCGGTGTTACCGCTGTCTACATGGCCATAGTGAAGCTGCTGGTGCGTTTCTGGGTGCTGGCACTGTTGCTGACAGCATTGATCAGTGGCAGTGCCTGGTGGATGTATAGCCATACCCCGACAACGCTAGTGCCCGAAACAGACCAGGGCATCGTACTGGCGGCAATCCAATTGCCCGACTCTGCCTCGTTGGCACGCACCGAGGATTACATGGGCAGGCTGAGTAAAGCTATCGAGGAAGTTCCGGGGGTCAAGTACTCTTCTGCGGTGGCCGGTTACGACATGCTGGCAAGTTCCGTGAACACGGCGCGCGGTATCATTTTCGTCAACATGGAGCCCTGGGGTGATCGCACCCTGACTGCGGATCAGCTGGTTGGAAAAATCATGCAGTTGGGCGCCCAGATAGAGGGCGGGACGGCCATGGCCTTCAACATGCCACCCATCATGGGGCTGTCGACGACCGGTGGTTTTACTGGTTACTTGCAGTCGTTTGATGGAGCGTCGGCAAACGAGCTTTACCAGGCCTCGCTGAAGCTGATGCAGGCTGCGAACCAGAATCCGGTTTTGCAGCGGGTTTTCACCACTTTCAGCGTCAATGTGCCGTCCTATCATGCCGAGATCGACCAACAGAAAGCTTTGAGCTATGGGGTATCGCTGGATAGTCTGAACTCGACGCTGTCCAATACGTTTGGTACGGGCTTCGTTAACTTCTTCGGCTACCAGGGGCGCAACTTCCAAGTCTATGTGCAGAACGAAGATGACTTCCGTAAATCGCCGGACGATGTGTCTAGCGTTTATGTACGTGGCGGTGATGGCCAGCGAATTCCGCTTTCCGAGTTTGTGACGCTTGAGCGTGTTACAGCACCAGCTGTCGTTACACGTTTTGGTGTCTACCCAGGCGCCCAGTTTCAGGGTGGACCGGCACCGGGTTACAGTTCAACCCAGGCAATTGATGCGATGGAAAAGTTAGTTGCAGATGAGCTGGGAAGCAGCTGGGGTATGGGTTGGACAGGTACGGCCTATCAGGAATCGAGTGCCGGTAACGCTGCCACCATAGCCATCGTATTTGGCATGCTAATGGTATTCCTTATTCTGGCCGCGCAGTATGAAAGCTGGTCATTACCGGTGGCGGTTCTGACCACGACACCCTTTGCCTTTTTCGGTGGTATCGGTGGTATTGTCCTGCGCCAACTGGAAACCAGTGTCTATGTGGAGATCGGTATGCTCGTTGTGGTGGGGCTGGCGGCTAAGAACGCCATCCTGATCGTCGAGTTTGCTGAGCTGCAGCGTCGTGAAAGTGGTCGTACGATTCGTGAGGCGGCAATCCATGCGGCTGAGTTGCGCTTCCGGCCTATCGTCATGACATCGCTGGCCTTTATCTTTGGTACCTTGCCGCTGGTGTTGGCGACCGGCGCCAGTGCCACTAGTAGCCACCATATCGGTACAACGGTGGCCTTCGGCATGGCGTCGGT
The DNA here is from genome assembly GCF_052095765.1 of Halomonas sp. GTDB lineage: Bacteria > Pseudomonadota > Gammaproteobacteria > Pseudomonadales > Halomonadaceae > Halomonas. The sequence continues at coordinate 7,439 of NZ_JBQDJZ010000034.1, read as the reverse complement.
GGCGATACTGGGGAGCATGTTTGTGCCTACCTATTACGCGATGATTGCTGGGCTGAGCGATTGGCTCAGTCGGCACACCGGTATTGGGCAAGGGCAGAGCATGGAGCCTGAGTCACAAAAGGCTGTAGAGTCTGACGGCTCCTGAGAGATTTCTTGCACAAGCTGTTTCGCTCTATAAAACGTCATCGCCTTCAGGCGGTGACGTTTTTTCATGTGAGGATGGTGAGAGCGAACTTCACTGTTTAATACGTTATGCTGGATGAAATACATGAGCCGGCTAAACAGCAGGTGATTGGCTGCAGCTCACAACCAGTGGCTGACGGCAAAGACAAGACATCAAGGTTTGTTGCCACCTGGTCATGCAGTTGCAGGCGCCTTCTGGGCCGAAGGGGCTAGCGATGCTGTCGATAGATACGGTGGCGATGGATACTCTGGTGCGATTGGCGCTCAGTTTTCCAATGGTTGTGTTCAGTCTGTTGATCAGCCTGATGGCCGTTTACTGGCTGCTGGTGCTGATCCGTCTGGCACCACTGGAGCTGTTTGAGCGCGATAGCCTGCGTGACGATAGCCTAGCCAGTGCCATGGTGTCACTCGGGTTTATCGGTGTGCCAGTCATGCTGTCGCTAACGCTGCTGGTTGTGCTGGCAGGGGCCATTATCCTGGCGCTTGAAATTGCCGTTCTGCAGCATCTTGAGCTGGGATTGTTTCGCGTGCCGCTGGGCGCTGTGCTGATTTGGGCGGCGGTGGCATTGGCATCGCCTGTGGTGGCGATGCTGTGTCGTGGGCTGCGCCGTCGGTTTCAAAGCCACTCGCGTCTGCCGCGCTGCCTGCTGGGTGAAACGGTGGTGGTGGGTGAGGCCAAGGATGGGCCGCTGATGGACGCCGTACTTGCCGATCACGCTAGCCGTCACCTTACGCTACGCATTAAAACAGGCCAGGCAACTTCGCAGGGCGAGCGTCGTGTGCTGGTCAAGTATCTGCGCGACCAGGACGCCTATCGTTCAGTGTCCGAGCATGATTACCTTGATGCCAGGGCGCGTCTGGTCAAGCTGAAGCTGATTGATCGCGACAGGCGCAGGTCGACGTTGGGCGCAGGCCAGGACATGAACCGCAGCGATGGCAGCTCATCGAGTTCAAGGTGATGGCGGCTTGCTGACCTCAGAAGAGGGTGGTGACTGCTGGCTGGGGTTGATGCTGGAAATCAGCCAAGTGGCCTTAGGCTGATTAGCTCAAGTTGCGCCTTGACTAGCTTCGTGCCCTGCTCATGGATGGAGTAGGCTTGGGGGTCACGCACCCAGTCGTGAAAGATACCGCTGATCACGGCCTGGAGCAGCTGGGTGGCGATCAGCGTGTCTACTTCTGGTTTGAGCAGGCCTTGTTGGCTGGCGTCTTCAAGGTAGTCGCTCAGGGCATTGAAACAGTCGCGGCTCATGGCTTCTTGGGTTTCCCGCGGGTCGACGTCGCTGAAAAACTCGCAGCGGTGTACAAGAATCGCGTGAACACGCATGTAGCGCGGCTTTTCCAGTCGTTGAAAACCATGCTCACAGCCAAGCAGGATGGCCGCCAGAGGCGAGGTGTCAGAGTGGGTCACAGAGGCTTCGCTGACCAATTCATGGAAGGGCATACGCACACGTTCGACCATCGCGAGAAACAGGTCGGCCTTGTTGCGGAAGTGCCAGTAAACCGCGCCTCGGGTCATGCCGGCATGGCGGGCTATCTGCTCCAGTGAGCTGCGCGCAACGCCACGCTCGAAGAACAGTTCTTCAGCGGCATCCAGCAAGGTTTCACGGGTGGCCTTGGCATCGGCCTTGGCATCGGCCTTGGTGCGTCTTGCCATGGTATCTCGACTCGTAGCGGTTTGCGGCGTATTTTACCTCAACCTCGGATCTTTTACATTCAACGCTGTATGCAAGGAATGGCTATGTCTCGTAAACCCTTCGAGCTTGCCGGAGTCTCGGTTGCGCCGGGAAGCCGCCAACAGATTGATGTGCCGGTGGCACGGTTGTATACCCACACACCGCTGCACATTCCAGTGGAGGTAATTCACGGGCGTCAGGATGGCCCTGTACTGCTGGTCTGTGCTGCCATCCATGGTGACGAGATAAACGGTGTGGAAATCGTGCGGCGGCTGCTTGGCTCCCGCCAGCTGAGCCGGTTGCGCGGCACCTTGATGGCAGTGCCAATCATCAATGTGTTTGGTTTGGTGCAGCAAACCCGTTATCTGCCGGATCGGCGTGACCTCAACCGCTGTTTCCCGGGTAGCGAGAAGGGCTCGCTCGGGGGGCGGATCGCGGCCCTGTTCCGCCAAGAGATTGTTGATCAGGCTACCCATGTGATTGATCTGCATACTGGTGCGATTCACCGCACCAATCTGCCGCAGATACGAACTCGGCTTGATGTTGGCAGCGAAACGGAAGAAATGGCCCATGCTTTTGGTGCGCCGGTCATCATCAATTCAGACTTGCGTGACGGTAGCCTGCGCCACTATGCGCAGAGCCGGGGCATACCAGTGTTGACCTACGAGGCCGGCGAGGCGCTGCGTTTTGATGAGTGGGCAATTGCCCCTGGTGTGCGCGGCGTGCTGCGCGTGATGCGCAAGCTTGGCATGCTGAGTGGTGATAAGCGACAGCGTACGCCGCGGGCGGCCGAGGTCGCCAACAGCTCTGGCTGGGTCAGGGCGCCCATTGACGGGATTCTACGCCCTCGGACTCGGTTAGGTGTGAGGGTCGCGAAAGGGGATGTGCTGGGCCATGTCGCCGGTCCCTTCGGTAATGACGAAAACGAGGTGCTGGCCGCGGCAGACGGCATTGTGGTAGGCATGACCCGGTTGCCGCTGGTCAACGAGGGTGAGGCGCTGTTTCATATTGCCCGCTTTGAAGCCATTGAGGAGGCTGAAAGCGCGATCGAAGGCTTTCAGTCAAGCTTGGAGCCGCCGCCCGATTCACTGTACTGACGGCTCAGCAGTTGCTGTCGGAGTGCGCTCAGGCACCAGCCCCAGGGCATCGTCAAGCACGCTCAGCCCCGCGCCGTCACGATGGGCTTGCTCTGACAGATGGCGGCGGAAGCGTCGGCCACCGGGTTGGCCCTGGAACAGGCCAAGCAGGTGGCGAGTCAGGTGATGGAGCCGCACGCCTTGCTCCAGACGTTCCGCGATATAGGGCCGAAACGCTCGGGCGGCATCATGCCGACTGGCTGCCGGACCAGGCGACCCGTAAAAGCGTTGGTCTACCTCGGCGAGCAGCCAGGGGTTCTGGTATGCCTCACGCCCGACCATTACGCTGTCGACGTGGTCGAGCTGTCCATGGCAGGCGTCCAGGGTTTTCAATCCACCATTGATCCCGATATGCAGGTCAGGGCGGCTGGCTTTCAAGCGGTAAACCCGCGGGTAGTTGAGCGGCGGTACATCGCGATTCTGCTGGGGGGACAGTCCTTCAAGCCAGGCTTTACGGGCGTGTACGATGAAAATCTCGCAGCCAGCATTTGCCACAGTTTCGATGAACCGGGTGAGGTCGACATCCTCGTCCTGATTGTCGATGCCAATGCGACACTTCACGGTAACCGGAATCGACACGGCCTTGCGCATAGCGGCTACCGCCGCCGCTACTTTGTCAGGATACGCCATCAGGCAGGCGCCGATCAGGTTGTTCTGCACCCGGTCGCTGGGACAACCCACGTTCAGATTAACCTCGCTGTATCCCCAGTCTTCGGCAATTGACGCACACTCAGCCAGCTCAGCGGCATCGCTGCCTCCCAGCTGCAATGCCAGTGGCTGTTCGATGGTATCGAAACCGAGAAAACGCTCCCGTGGGTTACCATGCAAGATAGCGCCGGTGGTGACCATTTCGCTATATAGCAGAGCGTGGCGCGTCAGCGTGCGGGCAAATGCCCGATAATCTCGCGTCGTCCACGCCATCATCGGGGCGACAGAAAAAGTGCGGTCGAGTTCAGCCATGGCTCTCGGAGTGTCGTGGCGTGTTGAAGGGTGAAAGCAGTAACGCCAATCCTCAGCGTTGCCTGCCAAGTCGGGCATTCTAGCAGTCGCCAGCGGCGCTGCCCATTCGCCGGTATGTTTGTGGTGCTGCCCGCCTGAGCGCCGAGGTGGTAGGCTGAGGCTTGTGATCGACAAGCAGAGGGATGTGTACATGAAGGTGTCGCGACTGGGCTGGATAGTCGGGCTTGCAGCGTTGATGCTGTCAGGCTGTGAGGGAAGTGAGCAGGAAAAGCCGGTGGTTGATGCCTCGATAGATCCTACCGTTGCAGTCGCAGAGATAAGCGATGATGCGGCTGGTGAGTCTGGCTTGGAGCCTAGGGCCGTCTCGTCAGCGTCGCCTCCATCACCAGACATCGAGCCGTTTGATCAGCCAGTGGCAATTAGCGTTGAGGTCAAGCTGCGTAGTGATCGACGGCTGATGGTCGATGGCACAACGAATCTGCCTGACACCACACAGCTTCAGGTGCAGGTAGAGCGTGAGGCGAGTGGCGTGCGCTGGCAAGAGCGTACTGAGGTGAAAGGCGGCCACTTTGTGACGGGCCCATTCGGTTCGGGAAGCGGGTTGCCTGATGGTGGCTACAGCATCACGGTAAATTTGCCGCCAATGAGCGTGCAGCCCAGTACTGTAAGAGATCGGCTGGGTGAAGAGGGGGCGCACCTGAGCGGTTCGTTAGTGGGGGTCTCGCGCCATGGACTTGGTAAGGTGGCGAGCATCACACAGCGCTTTCTTGTCGGTAGTCAGCCGCGTCGTACGACTGATTCGGTCGAAGTGCAGGCGCTTGACTGAAATGGCTTAAACATTTTCGCTGCGCCATAGCGCAACAACCTTGCCAAGTAGGGTGAAACCGGTGGAGTAAGGGACGCTCGTGTTGCTGTGTTCGTCTTTGAACTGCAGTTCGCCGTTATCGGCTTTTTTCACATAGCGGATGGCCATGTGCTCGCTGGTTCTTACCAGGTAAAGGCCTGGCAGACGAAAGATATCCGTTGGAGCAATGGCAGCCAGGTCGCGCTCGTTCAGATAGTCAAAAGCGCTGCCCGGGGCAGGGGTGACCATGTAACAGTCGCCATCCCAATGCTGGCCGGGAGTTAGCTCCAGAGGTAGCTCGATGCCGTTTGCCGGACTATTTTCCCAGGGTGGCTGGCCTTTAGCACTCAAGAACAGCGGTGATGAGCGCATGGCATCACCATCAAGCAGGGTTGAGAGTGAGCAGTTCAGGGCGTCGGATAGCGCCACTAGCCGCTCATGGCCAATCTGCTTGATAGCTCCGGACTCCCAGTAGGAAATCGTCACATCGGAGACGCCTACCCGCCGGGCAAGTGCGGCTTTGTTGAGGCTGGTGGCCTGTCGTAAGCGCTTGATCCTTGGGCCTAGGGGTTCCATAGAGAGCGTCCTGTCGAGTTGAATATGTGGGCAGCGCGATGATGTGCCGAGTACTATCTGTGTATCGTTGCCTGATGAGCCTTGCTCATGCTTTGCTCATGAAAGTCTTGCTCATAAGAATATAGCCACGAAGTTAGTAGTCTTGGCCGACTAGCGTTTTACCTATCAGTATCAGACTGCACAAGCCACAAATGATTCCCATGTGGCTGCCGCCGCATGCCCAGCCGCGTATAATGCAATGTGACCATCCGGATGTGACCGGAATCCGTAGCCATAAATAGAGAAACAATAGCAATCGGCGGATTGTTTTTACTGGCTTCTTGCAAGCCGTTTACCTCGACTCTCAATAACTTTTTCTGGACACAAGGACGACATGACCGTACGCACCCGCATCGCGCCGTCTCCCACTGGTGACCCCCATGTGGGCACCGCTTATATTGCCTTGTTCAATCTGTGCTTTGCGCGTCAGCATCAGGGGCAGTTTATCCTGCGAATCGAGGATACCGACCAGGCCCGCTCGACCCTTGAGTCCGAGCAGATGATTCTGGACTCATTGCGCTGGCTGGGCCTTGATTGGGACGAGGGACCGGATGTTGGCGGCCCCCACGGCCCTTACCGCCAAAGTGAGCGGGGCGATATCTATGCACAGTACGCTGAGCAGCTCGTTGCCGATGGGCACGCGTTCAAGTGTTACCGCACCAGCGAGGAGCTGGATGCCCTGCGCGAAGCGCGTAAGGAAGCCGGCATGCAGCTGGCATTGAAACCGGCAGACCTGGTGCTGCCTAACGAAGAACAGGCCAAGCGCGAGAGAGATGCCTGGCCCTTTGTGATTCGCATGCAGGTTCCAGATACTGGTACCTGCGTGGTACATGACATGCTGCGCGGCGACATCGAGGTGGATTGGCAGCAAGTCGATGCCCAGATCCTGCTCAAGTCTGACGGCATGCCGACTTACCACCTGGCTAACGTGGTGGACGATCACCTGATGGGGATTACCCATGTGCTGCGTGGCGAGGAGTGGATCAACTCCGCACCCAAGCACCAGCTGTTATATGAATACTTCGGCTGGCAGATGCCTGTGCTTTGCCATATGCCGCTGCTGCGTAACCCCGACAAGTCCAAACTGTCCAAGCGCAAGAACCCGACCTCGATCAATTACTATCGTCGCATGGGCTATCTGCCCCAGGCGGTCATCAATTATCTGGGCCGCATGGGCTGGTCAATGCCTGACGAGAGCGAAAAGTTCAGTCTTGATCAGATGATGGCGCATTTTGATATTCAGCGCGTTTCGCTGGGTGGCCCGGTGTTTGATCTGGAAAAGCTGACCTGGCTCAACGGCCTGTACATTCGTGAAGATCTCGATGACGCCGCGTTGATGAAGGCACTGATGGAGTGGGCATTCAATGAGCGTTATGTCAGCGAAATCCTGCCCCAGGTGCGCCCGCGGGTGGAGACGCTGTCTGAAGTGATTCCTCTGGCAGGGCATTTCTTCTCGGGTTTGCCAGCAATCCAGGCCAGCGATTTTAGTGAGGTGAAGCTTGAACCTGAAGAGCTGGTCAGGCTGCTGCAGTTCCTGGTGTGGCGACTGGAATCCCTGCCCGCCTGGAACAAGCCGGCGCTGTTGGAAGAAGTCAAGCTATTGGCAGCACATTTTGAGCTGAAGATGAAAGGTTTTCTGGCACCTGTATTTATCGCCATAACTGGCTCTGCATCGAGCACCTCTGTGATGGATGCCATGGCGATTCTTGGCTCGGACATGACTCGCGCCCGTTTGCGGCATGCCATTGAGGTGCTGGGCGGTGTGTCCAAAAAGCAGGCCAAACGCTTCGAGAAACAGTTTCGGGAGCTGTAAGGACAGCCACGTCTCCCGGGCTCGGATAGCAGCGCGCCGGACACCGGTGTTTCCACGTTTTCGCCGGGAGGTGTGAAAAGAGGGCGGGAGGGGCAGTAAGGCCTGGCAGGTGTTGACCTGCTCCCTCCCGGTGAGTAATATACCGATCGTCTGGAAGAGACGGGGCCTTAGCTCAGCTGGGAGAGCGCAACACTGGCAGTGTTGAGGTCAGCGGT
>NZ_JBQDJZ010000033.1:0-25807 GCF_052095765.1 Halomonas sp. | reverse complement strand
GCGAAGTGGTCGAAGACGCCGTGGCGCTGTTGTCGGTCAAGCCACTGATCATCGACGTGGATGACGAAGAGTATCCGGAAGGCCCGCGCCACATCGGGGAGCTGGAATACGAGACGCTGCTGGCCGAGGGCGATCCGGACTACGCCTATACGCTGCCCGACGATGAATGGCAGGCCATTTCGCTGAACTACACTTCGGGCACTACCGGCAAACCCAAGGGCGTGGTCTATCACCATCGCGGCGCCTATCTGAATGCAGTCAGTAACATTCTCGAATGGGCGATGCCGCATCATCCGGTATATTTGTGGACCTTGCCGATGTTCCACTGCAATGGCTGGTGTTTCCCCTGGACCATTGCCGCAACCGCCGGTGTCAGCGTCTGTCTGCGCCGGGTCGAGGCCGGCCGGATCATGGAACTGATTGCAGACGAGCAGGTGACCCACTTCAGCGGCGCACCGATCATCCTCAACGGCCTGCTTAACCTGCCTAGTGAGAAAAAGCGCGAGTTCGATCATCTGGTGAAAGTCACTACCGCGGGTGCAGCGCCGCCGGCGTCGGTGATCGCTGGCGTCGAGCGCATGGGTATTGATGTGACACACGTCTACGGCTTGACCGAAGTCTATGGCCCGGTGACGGTGTGTGCCTGGCGCAGCGCCTGGGATGAGCTGCCGCTGGAAGAGCGGGCGAAAATCAAGTCGCGCCAGGGCGTGAGAGGTCATGTGCTGGAAGCATTGTGTGTGGCCGACCCAGCCACTCTTGAGCCGGTGCCCAAAGACGGTGCCACCATCGGCGAGATCATGATGCGCGGCAACAACGTCATGAAAGGCTACCTCAAGGATGAAGCCGCGACACAGCAGGCGCTGGATGGCGGCTGGTACCACACCGGCGATCTGGCCGTGTGGCATCCTGACGGCTATATCGAGATCAAGGATCGCTCCAAGGACATCATTATTTCCGGTGGCGAGAATATTTCCACCATTGAGGTGGAAGACACCATCTACTCGCATCCGGCAGTGGAAGAGGCTGCCGTGGTGGCGCGGCCTGACGAAAAGTGGGGCGAGACACCCTGCGCCTTCGTCAAGCTCAAGGCGGATGCAGGCGATGTCAGCGAGCAGGAGATCATCGATTACTGCCGCGAGCATCTGGCGCACTTCAAGGCGCCGCGCATGGTGATTTTCACCGACCTACCCAAGACTTCCACTGGCAAAATCCAGAAGTTTGTGCTGCGTGAAGAAGCCCGTAGCCGCTGAGGCTGATAGATTGGTGTGTGTCATTACTTCTTAAGGAGCGTCTATGAGCAAGCAGATCGGTGTGGTCGGAGCAGGAACCATGGGGCAGGGCATTGCCCAGGTATTGGTCACCAATGGCTTCGAGGTGCAGCTGTTCGATGTGGCCGAGGCTGCGCTTGAACGTGCCCGCGGCGCCATCGACAAAGGCCTGGAAAAGCTGGTCGCCAAGCAGCGGCTGAGCGATGAGAAGCGTCAGGCGGCAGTCCAACGGCTGTCTACCCTGACGTCGCTGGGTGGGCTCTCTGGCTGTGAGGTGATTATCGAGGCCGCACCGGAAAGTCCGGAACTCAAGGAACAACTGTTTCGTGACCTGAGCGCGCTTGCTCCAAAGGCCATTCTGGCCTCCAACACCTCCTCGTTGTCGCTGACCCGCCTGGCGGCGGTCTGTAACAATCCCGAGCGGGTGGTCGGCATGCACTTCTTCAACCCGGTACCGGTGCTCAAGCTGGTAGAAATCATCCGCGCTGAGCAAACCAGTGATGCCACCGTGGGGCGCATCGAGAGCCTGACTGAGTCGCTGGGCAAGACCGCAGTTGCCGTAGCCGACATGCCTGGCTTCGCCGTCAATCGCCTACTGGTGCCGATGATCAATGAAGCGGCCTTTCTGTTGCAGGATGGAGCGGCAACCGCTGAAGACATTGACACGGCCATGAAGCTGGGTGCGGCCCACCCCATGGGCCCCTTAGCGCTTGGCGACCTGATTGGTCTGGACGTGTGCTTGGCGATCATGGAGGTACTGTTCGAGGGCTACGGCGATCCAAAGTATCGACCCTGTCCGTTGCTGCGTCGCATGGTGAATGCTGGCTATTTGGGTCGCAAGAGCGGTCGTGGTTTTCATCGTTACGACTAGCCAGTTATTGCCGACCAACCAAGCGTTCGTTAGGGTGGGAAGCAGGCGTTAACCGTTTCCATCGTCACCACCTCACAACAACAGAGGGTTTGAAATGAGCGAGCAGCTGATTGAGTTACAGGATAATGGCGGCGTCGTGACGCTGACCATCAGTCGCCCCAAGGCACTTAATGCACTGAATAGCGCGGTGATCACAGAGCTGGAGCAGGTGTTGGTCTCTCTTGAAGCGCGCAAAGACCTGCGTGCCGTGCTGATTACCGGTGCCGGCGAGAAATCGTTCGTGGCCGGCGCCGACATCGCCGAAATGAAGGACAAGTCCCCCGAGCAGGCTCGCGAGTTTGCCGGCCAGGCGCTGCGCACCATCAAGCGTCTCGAAACGCTGCCCGTGCCGGTAGTGGCACTGGTCAACGGCTTCTGCCTGGGTGGAGGCTGTGAACTGGCGTTGGCCTGTGACTGGGCAGTGGCCAGCGACAACGCCGTGTTCGGCCAGCCAGAAGTGCTGCTGGGCGTAATTCCTGGCTTCGGCGGCACCCAGCGTCTACCGCGCCGCGTTGGCCCGGCCATGGCCATCGACTTGGTCACCACTGGGCGCAAGATCGATGCTCAGGAAGCGCTGCGTATTGGCCTGGTGAACCGCGTAATGCCCCAAGCCGAGCTTGGTGCTTATGTTGAAGAGCTGACCAAGCAGCTGGGCGGTAACGGCCCTCAGGCGGTTCGCGGTGCCAAGCAGGCGGTGCATGACGGTTTGGATCAGGACCTGGACAGCGCCTTGGCGCTGGAAACCAGCCTCTTTGCACTGTGCTTTGCCGGCGACGAGCAGGCTGAGGGCATGAGTGCCTTTGTCGAGAAGCGTAAAGCCAATTTCTAGATAGCGATTGACCTCAACCTAAGACCAAGACCCGCAGCGCCGAAACAGTTGTCTCGGCGCTGTTGTTTCGTAAGGTAAGCCGTTCTGATGCCATCAAAACGGCTTGCTGCTTCAGGCTAGTCTGACATGCCGTGGCGACGGCGATGAAGGGCATGCACTCGCTCATCAAAACCGGGAATCGGCCCATCCACCTCAAGGCCAGGAACCACCTGCTGGATGGGTAGGGCAGCCACCTTTGGCAATTCAACGTTCATGGCGGTGAGCCACTCGGTGAGTTGTGCCGACGAGCTGGCATAAACAATGCGTCCTAGTCCAACCCAACCGTGCGCGGCAGAACACATGGCACAGTGCTCTCCCGAGGTATACACCACAGAAGAAGCGCGCTGCTCGGGTGTTAGGTTCTGTGCAGCCCAGCGGGCAATCTCGAACTCAGGGTGCCGGGTGGCGTCGCCGCCGGCAATGCGGTTACGGTCTTCAAACAGTATTTTACCATCGGCGGAAACCAGTACCGAGCCAAACGGCTCATCACCGGCGGCCAAGGCTTCTTCGGCAAGCGCGAGGCTGCGTTGGAGAAAGACCTCTTCATCGGAACGAATCATGGTGTGCTCCTGTGAATGGAAAACGGGTATCAGCCACTATACTGGAGATGAACGCAATATGGAGAAGATAGGGTGACAGTTGAACTGAAGCGCATCTACGACACAGCCAGAGACGCTGACGGCTACCGGGTGCTGGTCGACCGGCTTTGGCCGCGGGGCGTGTCGAAGCAGCAGGCGAATCTAGACGAGTGGCTTAAAGAAGCGGCGCCAAGCGATGAGCTACGTCAGAGCTTTCATCATGAAAACATTGACTGGGATGAGTTCAGGCGACGTTACTTGAGTGAGCTCACCGCGCATCGCGAGTCGTTACGTGAGCTGGCCAAACGCGGTAGCCAGGGGCGGGTCACCTTGCTGTTTGCGTCCAAAGACGAGGTGCACAATAACGCCGTGGTACTCAAGCAGTATCTGAACATGCTGGCGTCTTGAAGCGGGCGCTAACAGACGCACTGACATATGCGTCTTATGCGTCGAGCGCCCTTGAAGAGTACTGGATGTCATTCTACTCAGGCTGGCCTTGTGCCGCGGACCAGATAGCTCAATGGTTTGAGTACCAGCCAGGCATAGATGGCAATCGCCACTGCCGCCAGGCACAGTGCAGCCCAGTCGGTGGCGGTGTTGACAAAAGCCAGCCGTGAGTTGGTCAGCATGGGCAGCCACCAGAAAGCTGAGGCGCCAATCAGCACGGCCACCAAGGCGGCCGGCAGACAGCGGTGACCTGAAGCACCATAACGCTTCATTCTGGCCACCAGCTGCACTATCACTAACACGGCGATAAGGCCGATAATCAGTGGCAGGAAGGGCGGAATGGCCTGTGACAGCACGGCCAGGATGCCGGATATAGAGAAGTTCATAGCAGTTTCCTCGTTATTCAGCGCTCAGACGCGGCCTTCGAGCATGGCGTAATAAGCTGGTTGGAGCAGATAGTCCTTGAGTACCCAGGCTGCCCAGGACTCTTCCTTCGGGTCGATGAAGGAAAAAGACGGCAGAAACGCCATGTCGTTGTCGTAACCGAACTCCACCAGCATTGCCTTGCCGATATCCGTAATCAGCGGACATGAGGTATAGCCGTTGTGGCGGGCGGGCAGCGGCTTATCCTGCAGGAAAGCCACAATGTTGGCCTCTACTACAGGGGCCTGGGCCTTGACGCTGGCGGCTGTCTTATTGATCGGCGCGCCGATCACATCACCGATGCCAAATACTTCGGGGTAACGCAGGTGCTGCATGGTGTGAATGTCGGTATCAAGCCATTCACCCTGAAAAGGTCCCTGTGCGGCAATAAGATCGCTGGCCTTGACGAAATCAGGAGCGCTCATTGGCGGAACGACGTGGATGAAATCATAGTCACGCACTTCGGTGCCGCCATCCTGGGCGGTGAATTGTGCCTGCTTTGCACCCGGTTCAATGGCACTGAGGTGCCAGTGATGGTTGCGCCTAATACCCTCGTCATCGAAGCGTTGCTTCAGGAAGTCACTAACCCAGGGCTGGCTGAACATGCCACCGCTGGGAGTAAAGTAATCGAGCTGAAAGTTATCCCGGTTAGCAGTGTCCTTGATCCGAGACAGGGTCGTGAACGTCATTTTGATTGGTGCGCCAGCACATTTGATGGCGGTTTGTGGCGACGTGAAAACTCCCTGGCCGCCACCCTGTGCAATCCATTGCTCAATGCTTTCATTGGTGCGGGCTGCTGCATCAAGGCTGGCATAGACACTGCCAATACCATTGCTGCCGATCAGGTCCGGTGACATACCGTCGATCATGTCGTAGTTGAGCTGCAGGCCAGTGGCCACCACCAGGATGTCATAGTCCAGTGAGTTGCCATCAGCGAGAGAGACACTGCGTTGATCGGCATCGATGGCTGTGGCTGGGCTTGTCAGCCACTTAATACCGGCGGGGCGAAAGTCCGTATTCGGTCGAAGCGTTTGGGGTGCCTCCCAGACGCCAGAGGCAACCAGTGTCCAGCCGGGCTGGTAGTTGTGTTGCTCACGGGGTTCAACAACGGTAATGCTGGCCCCATTGAGACGACTGGCGAGGCGATTGGCCATCGACATGCCCGCGGCACCGCCACCAAGGATGACGACCCGGGCATTCGTCTTGAGAGTATCTGCCATCACGCTGGAGATTGGCATGAGGCTGACTGCTCCAGCTCCCAGCCCCAACTTGAGGAGCTGGCGTCGCCCCAATGTGGCGGAAACTAGAGCAGGGTGTTGTGTCTTTGTTTTAGGCATAGCGAGCGCTTCTCATGAGAATTTGGGTATAAGCTTATTCCATTGATTGTAGCTCAGGAGCCGGCTGGGAAGGTCGTCTGTTGGTCTGCGGCGAAATGCCACAGTCATGTCGTGAAAGGTTTTCGTCCGATCTGCCCTAGTTTTTCACTACTGGTCATTTTTCCCGGCACTGGGTCGGGAAGGTTGAGTTTGGTATTCCACACCGTGGCTGTGCAAATAGTCACGGATCAGCTGGCGAACAACTTGGGAAGGAGTCTGGTCTTGGGAAGCACACAGCTGCTCGAAGGCATGCTTCTTGTGCGGGTCAATCAACAGGGTCAGACGCGCAGTTTTTCTTTCGAGGTTTGTCATGGTCATCACCGTTAGTGCCTGATGTTAATCACATGTTAATATAATTACCATTTGTTGTGCATGCTCATGTGTGACCCGCAGCATGGGTACTGCCAGGACCTAGGTGGCAAGCCTGCTGGGTATGGGGTTTGCTGGGAGGAGTACTCATGTCAGATAAGCGTTTTTCATTCAGTGTTCCCAGCATAGCTACCGGCATGCGTGATGTATGGCGGGAGGGCTATGGCTTATCCGACCTGCGCATGGACGTCATGGCTGGACTGACCATCGGCACTGTGGCCGTTCCGCTGTCCATGGCGTTGGCCATCGCCACCGGTGTGCCGCCCCAGTATGGGCTTTACACGGCGATTGTGGCGGGTGCCATTATTGCGCTGACCGGCGGAGCACGCTTTAACGTCTCTGGCCCTACTGCCGCCTTCGTGGTCATTCTTTTCCCGATTGTTCAGCAGTACGGCCTTGGCGGCCTGTTGATCGCCTCGATGATGGCCGGGGTCATCCTGGTGGTGCTTGGGCTATCGCGCATGGGAAGGCTGATCGAGTTTGTGCCGTATCCGGTCGTGCTTGGCTTTACCGCCGGTATTGCCGTGGTGATCGCCACGCTGCAGGTGCCCGACTTTCTCGGGTTGCAGGTAGGCCAGATGGGCGAGCACTTCATTGATAATGTCGGCCAGATTTTCCTTGCGCTATCTACCATCGCACCTCTCGAGGTCACCATTGGCGCCTTTACTCTGGCGGTGATGCTGCTATGGCCGCGTTTGAAGCTTCCCATTCCTGCGCCGATGATCGGCTTGGTCGTAGGCGCCATTGCTGCCTACGGCGTCAACCGCTGGCTGGGTGGCGGTGGCGAGGTGGCTGTTGAAACGATTTCTTCGCGCTTTACCTGGGAAGCCGGTGGTGAGACTGGCAGAGGCATTCCACCGATTGCGCCGTCTTTCATGGCGCCCTGGACGCTGCCCGGGCCGGATGGTGAGCCACTGGTGCTGAGTTTTGCGCTGATTCGTGAGTTGATCGGCCCGGCCTTTGCCATTGCCATGCTGGGTGCCATTGAATCGCTGCTGTGTGCGGTGATCGCTGACGGGTTGACCAAAACCAAGCACGACCCCAATGCCGAGTTGATAGGGCAGGGGTTGGGTAATATCGTCGCGCCACTGTTCGGCGGAATTACCGCTACTGCCGCTATTGCGCGTACCGCAACCAGCATACGCAGCGGCGCCCGTTCGCCCATCGCAGCGGTGGTGCATTCCGGTGTGGTGCTGCTGACCGTTGTCGCCCTGGCCGGTCTGCTTGGTCTGGTGCCCATGGCGTCGCTTGCCGCATTGCTCTTTATCATTGCCTGGAACATGAGCGAGGCGCGCCGTTTTGTGTTTACGTTGCGCACAGCGCCGTTGAATGACGTGGCCATTCTGGTGACCTGCTTTGGTCTGACGGTGATCTTTGACATGGTGCTGGCTGTCGCCGTTGGTATAGGTCTTGCGGCGGCGCTTTTCATTCGCCGCATGGCGTTGTTGACCCACACGGATCGCATCGACAATAAGGAGAAGGCCGATAGAGGAGGCGGTAGGTTCTCTGATGATGTGGCGGTTTATGACATCAATGGTCCGCTGTTTTTCGGCGTGGCCGAGAAAGCGCTGACCTCACTGCGCACGATTGATTCCCGGGTGCGCACCATCGTCATCGACATGAGCGATGTGCCCAGCATCGATGGCACCGCAATTGTGGCCTTACAAGCGCTGATCGAAGAAATGCAGCACGAAGAGGTATCGCTGATTCTCGTCGGCTTGCCATCACGCATGATCGTCAAGTTGCGCCGCGCCGGTATACGTAAGACTGCTGAAAAGCTGACCTACTGCAGTAACCTGCTCCACGCCAAAGCCGTAGCCGAACGCTGGCAGCAGAAGCGGTTAGCAAGTGACGGCCAGGTTGAAAAGACCTGAATGATAAAGGGTGGTGATCGGACATTTCGATGCCACCCTGACGTATCGCTATCCTTTAGGGCCGAACAATAACCAGACGATCAAGCCAATCAAAGGGAAAACAATGAGCGCAGCGATCCAGAGAACTTTTGCCAAGGAACTTGCACCGCTCTTTGCCACCTTGACAATGGCCCAGATAACGATAATCAACCATATGATACTTAACAGGCCTCCAAAAGCATTGCCTGCGCTACTGAATAAACTGTTCATGAGCCTCTCCCTGCGATGATAGGCGTTGATAATGAATTAGTTATTAACATAGCCATGCGTCCTGTCGCAACCACACCAGCTTGTCGAAATTAGCGCTGAGTTCACGGCAGAGCGACGCTTAGGTGCTGAATAGCGTCGAAAATACCCTGCTTTCGGCTAAGCAATCAGCCTTCGATGCTTGTTGGAGGACGACCTAGATGTTCTGGATCGGCATGGCAGCCATATTTGCCTGCTATTTGGATTTCTTCGTGTACGCCATTGGTCTAATGCGTTGATGGGTTAACCTTGATTCATCTATGCCGATGATGAGACTGTTTATAAGCGATCGTAATGGATCGTTATTTTGAATAATGACAATATCATCTCGCGGGGAATCTTCTATATGACCATCAAGACAGTGACACGTATTGCCACTCTGGCTGCCTTGCCGCTGGCCTTGGCTGCCGCTCAAGCGCAGGCCAATGAAATGGCGATTGCCACCATCCTGCCCGAAAATATGAGCAACAACTCGATCTATCCGGCACTGGTTCATTTCAAAGAGCTGGTCGAGTCGCGCACCGATGGCGAGGTGACGGTTTCAATTTTCGGTAACAGCCAGCTGGGTTCGGAGGTCGATACTGCTAAGGAGGTCCAGAGTGGGCGGACCTTGCAGTCCACCATTATTACCACGGGTGCCATGTCGTCGTTCTATAGCGATTACCAGCTGATGACGGCACCTTTCATCTTTACTGACTGGCGCCAGGCGTGGGCTTTTCTCGACGGCGACTGGTTTGCCGAGATGATGGCCGGCACTGTTGAAGAAACCAACATGCGTTATCTGGGCACCTTTGACGATGGTGGTGGCTTTGTGGCCTTTACCAATAACGTTCGGCCAATCAAGACGGTGGAAGATCTTGAGGGGCTGAATATCCGCACCGAAGAAAACCCCGGACACGTTGCGATCATGAAAGCGCTTGGTGCTTCGGCCACGCCGCTGCCCTGGGGCGAGGTGATCACTGCGCTGGAGACCGGCCTGGCTGATGGCCAGTTCAACGCACCGGTGCTCAATACCACCTTTAATTTCCAGGAGGTCACCGACTACACCACGTTGACCGGGCACGTGTATAACAGTGCGGCCTGGCTGATCAGTGAGGACTGGTACCAGGGGCTAACACCCGAGCAGCAAGAGGCCGTTGTCACGTCTGCACGTGAGGCGATCGAAATCGGCCACGGCGTGTCCGGGGCGCTGGCAACGGCAAGCTGGCAGCAGTCGTGCGAGATTTTTAAAGAGTGCTATCTCATGCCGGCGGAAGAGCGTAATCGTATGGCCGAAATTGCTCGCCCGGCCTGGAAAGAGTGGATTGTCGAAGACTTCGGCATCGAAGCCGAAAAAGTCGATGCCTTCCTCAACGAAGTCGCCCGGGTCGGTGAAGACGTCAATGAGTCGGATATGAAAAACTATGGGCGTTGAGGTCTGACATCGCTCCATTATCCGCCAGCCGGTCAGGATGCTGATCGGCTGGCGCTGACTGTGAGGTCTGCCGATGCAGCTTCTTGTTCCTTTGCGCCGCCTGAGCGATATCGTCAATCAAGTGGCAATCATCGCTTGTGTGCTCTGTGTGCTGGTCATGCTGGGCATTTCATTTACCGCCTTCATCTATAAGCTGGCGACCGGGAGCAGCCTGAGCTGGACGTACTCTCTGGCGCGGCTGTTTCTTCCCTGGATCGGCTTTCTTTCCATGACGATCTCGCTGCGCTATGGCGAGCACGTGGCCATGACGCTGCTGGTTCGCAGCCTGCCCAAGGCCATGGTGACGATAGCCGCTGGTTTTTGTCTGGCAGTGATTGCTCTCTTTGGTGCGCTGCTGCTGTGGTATGGCTGGGGATACTTCGAGAGCGCCCGCCAGGTGTATATGGTCTCTGACCAGATCCAGATTTCCGCCAAGTTTACCGCCATCGTCGTGCCGATCAGTGGTGCCATCATCCTGCTGCATCTGGTGCAGGGCTTTGCTCTGCTCGAGCATTTCATCGATGACGATACGATGATTGAGGAACTGATCGAGTCCAACGATATGGAGAAAAGCTCATGACACCTGCCATCATCGTTTTTGTGGTGCTGTTGCTGGTCGGTACACCGGTCGCTGTGGTGATGGCGCTTTCCGGTCTGGCCGGAGGGTTTGCCATGGGTGGCGAGCGCATGCTCAGCATTATTGCCGACCGCATGTTCTCCGGGGTATCAGGCTTCATGCTGATCGCTGTGCCGTACTTCATCTTTACTGCTGAGTTGATGAACCAGGGTGGCCTGACGCAAAAGCTGATCGCCTTCAACAATGCCTTGTTTGGCCGGGTACGCGGGGCGCTGTCTCACGTCAATATTTCGGTGTCGGTATTCTTTGCTGGGCTGACCGGTGCAGCCATCACCGATACGGTGGCCATCGGTAAGATCATGATTCCCGAAATGAAAAAACAGGGTTATGACGCGGAGTATGCGGCGGCAATCACCGCCTGCTCGTCTATCATCGGGCCGATCATCCCGCCCAGTGTGGTGATGGTGGTGTATGCCACGCTGCTGCGTGATATCTCAGTCATCGACCTGTTTGCTGGCGGTATCATCCCGGGCCTGCTGATGGCTGTCGCGCTGTTGGCCGTGAGTTTTTTCCTGGCCTGGAAGCGCGGCTATCCCAAGCAGGCACCCACGCCGCTCAAGGTGGCTGGGATCGCATTCCTGGTGGCGCTGCCAGCGATGATTGTACCGCTGATCATTCTTGGTGGCATCTTGTCCGGGCTGACTACTATCACTGAAGCGTCGGGTTTTGCTGCGGTTTATGCCATCGTGATTGGCATGGTGTTCTATCGTAACCTCACCTTGAAAAAGATCTGGGACGCGCTGATCGTGACCGTGCGCTTCTCGGGGGTGGTATTTTTCCTGCTCGCGACCTCGGCGGTGCTCGGCTGGTTCGTGACGCGCTCGGGTATTGCCAGAGACGCCGCTAGTCTGATCACGACATTCAGCGATTCAATGTTTCTTCAGCTGCTGCTGGTGTGTTTGCTACTTATCATTATTGGCACCGTGATGGATGTGTTGCCCGCTCTGGTGGTTGTGGCGCCGGTACTGGTGCCTGCAATGGTTCAGTTGGGCGTGGATCCGCTGCACTTCGCCATACTGATGATCGTGGTGCTCAATATTTCCAATGTCACTCCACCGGTGGGGATGACGTTAATGACGGCAGCGCGAATCGCCAATGTGCCATTCGAGAGAGCGATCATCGCTTCGCTGCCGTTCTATTTTGCCTTCATCGCCGTCATCCTGCTGCTGGTGATCTTCCCGTCGCTGTCCACCTGGATTCCATCACTGCTCAAGGGGTGACTGCCATCAACAATGAGAAACAACTGGAGAACTCTTGATATGAGCAGCGGTTTTTACTGGCATGAGCGCTGCTTCTGGCACGACCCCGGGGCGATTGGCGTGTTTTCGTCGGCAGGGGAGTTCCGCCAGCCTCAGCCTGCCTCAGAAAGCGCCGAGAGTAAGCGGCGACTCAAGAACCTGCTGGAGGTATCGGGCTTGATCGATGCGCTTGAGGTGCACAAGCCTGCCCCGGCAAGCCGTGAAGACCTTGAGCGTTTTCATACGTCGAACTATCTCGATCATCTCGAGACCGCTGATCGTGCAGGCGGCGGTGACGGTGGCGACTGCGCACCTTTCATGCCAGGCAGTATGGCAGCAGCGCGCCAGTCAGCGGGGCTAGCCATTGCCGCAGTTGAGGCTGTGGCCACGGGCCAGTTGAGCAATGCCTACGCGCTTTGCCGTCCACCCGGGCATCATGCCGAAACGGATCGCGGGCGTGGCTTTTGCTTGCTTGGCAATATTCCCATTGCGGTGATGCGAGCCAGGGCGCTGGGGCAGGTGCAGCGTGTGGCGATTCTTGACTGGGACGTACACCACGGCAACGGGCAGCAGGCTGCGTTTTATGATGACCCCGAGGTGTTTACAGTCTCGCTGCATCAGGCGCAGAACTATCCGCTGGATAGCGGTTTTTTTGAGGAGCAGGGCGAAGGGGGCGGGCAGGGGGCCAATCTCAACCTGCCACTGCCGCCGGGTTGCGGGCTGGGCGCTTATGACTACGCCATGCGTCGCTTGGTGCTGCCGGCGCTGGAGGCGTTTTCCCCAGAGTTGATTATTGTTGCCAGCGGGTATGACGCCTGCGCGAAAGACCCGTTGGGTAAGATGCTGCTAAACAGCGCCGCTTTCGGCGCCATGACGCACCAACTCAAGACGCTCGCTGAGCGTGTTTGCCAGGGCCGGCTGGTCATGGTGCACGAAGGCGGCTATTCAGAGGGTTATGTGCCGTTTTGTGGCCACGCGGTGATTCAGGCGCTGGCCGATAGCGATATTGCAGTGCCTGATCCACAGAATGAAGAAATTGCTGCCTGGGGCTACCAGGCTTTGCAGCCACATCAGGCGGAACTGATTGACGACTGGCAGAAGCGCTGGTTTGCCGACAGTGGCCAGGCTTCAACGGGAGAGCATTATGACGCCTTTGCATGATCGCGACGGTTGGTTATGGCAGGATGGCGAATGGCTGGTTTGGCGTGAAGCCAAGAGCCATCTGCTGACGCATACGCTGCACTATGGCATGGGCTGCTTTGAAGGCGTGCGAGCTTATGACGGCCCCAACGGTGCTCACCTGTTTCGGGTTGCCGAACATACGCGGCGCTTACTGGATAGCGCTCATGCCCTGGATATACCGTTATCTTTTACGGCAGACGAGTTGATCCAGGCACAGCGTGAATGTCTGGAGCGCAACAATTTAACCAATGCCTATCTCAAGCCCACCGTCTATCTCGGCGCCGAAGGGTTGGGGCTGCGTGCCCAGAGACTGACGACCCACGTGATGATTCCCGCCTGGGATCTCGGCGACTATATTTCCCCTGAAGCGGCGGCAATCGGTCTGCGCGCGTTGACGTCTTCCTGGGCGCGCCACCACGTCAATATCAGCCTGTGCCGAGCTAAGACCAACGGCCACTACGTCAACTCGATGCTGGCGCTTAATACCGCGGTGAAGGCGGGATTCGACGAAACCCTGATGCTCGACCCGGAAGGCTATGTGGCCGAAGCCTCGGCAGCCAACGTGTTTCTGCTGCGCGATGGGGTCCTGCATACCCCGGAAATCACTTCCTGCTTACAGGGTATTACCCGCGACAGTGTGATTTGTCTGGCCAGGGACGTGTTGGGTGTCGAGGTGGTCGAACGGCGTATCACCCGCGATGAACTGTATCTGGCCGATGAGGCGTTTCTCACCGGCACGGCTGCGGAGATTCTGCCGTTGCGTGAGCTGGACGGTCGCCATATCGGAGCTCGTGTTGGTGCTCCGGCAGTGGGGCAGCCGATTACTGAGAACTCGCTGACCGCCCGCCTTCAGCGTCTTTACCAGAGGGTGACACACGGCGAGCTTGATGATGATGGGTTGAGCGCTTTTAAAGACTGGCTGACGCCAGCTTAAAAATACCTGACCAAGGTTTTAATCAGCTGTCTGTGGGCAGCTGGCGCTGTATAGCGGCTAATACACCGCGCAGGATGTTCAGCTCCTTGCATGTGGGCTGAGCCCGGGCGAACAGTGCTTGGAGGTGGGCCTGTGTCTGCATGTGTGGCTGGATGATAAAGCCGCTCAGGCGCATGACCTCGCTTAGATGCTGGTGAAAGCTGTCGAGTTGCTCGCGGTTTGGCATCGGGGTGTCGGAGTTGTGTTTGGCATGATGCTGTTGCCCACGGCGCCAGGCTTGGTATAGCTCATAGGCCAGTACCTGGACGGCCTGGGAGAGATTGAGAATGCCGTAGTCGGGGTTGGCCGGAATACTGACCTGATGACTGCAATGGCGGATCTCCTCTTTGCTCAGACCCGAGCGCTCTCGGCCAAAGACCAGAGCGACAGGCCCACTGTGGGCCTGACTGATGGCGTCTGCTGCCATGGCACTGGGCTCGTCGTAGTGTGGCAGTGGCAAGCTTCTGAGCCTGGCGCTGGCACCAATCACTTGCACGCAGTCCGCAACCGCATCGCTGAGCGTGTCAACAATGCGGGCATTGGCGATAATGTCCTGGGCTCCCGCTGCCAGCTGCATGGTTTCGGGGTCGGTGAAGGTACGGGGGTTAACCAGCACCAGTTTGTCTAGGCCCATGGTTTTCATCGCCCGGGCAGCGGAGCCGATATTGCCCGGATGATAGGTCTGTACCAGCACGATGCGGATATTGGAAAGCATGAGGTGGCTGCTGTCCTTGCATTCAAGAGATAAGTGAAGCCGCTATTCTAATGCCTTGGGGCGCATAAACGGAAAACCCCGTCGGTTTCCCGACGGGGTTGTTTTATCGTCCAAACTTTAGCTCAGACTCGGGTTGGTTCCGAGTCAAGCAGGGCAACTTACATCATGCCGCCCATGCCGCCCATACCGCCCATACCGCCCATGTCGCCACCGGCATCCTTCTCGTTCGGATCGTCGGCGATCATGCACTCGGTGGTAATCATCAGTCCGGCAATAGAGCCTGCAGACTGCAGTGCGCTGCGGGTTACCTTGGCGGGGTCGAGAACACCCATGTCGAACAGGTCGCCATATTCTTCAGTCTGAGCGTTGTAGCCGTAGTTGCCTTCGCCGCCTTTGACCTTGTTGAGAATCACAGAGGCTTCCTGACCGGCGTTGGTCACGATTTGGCGTAGCGGTGCTTCCATGGCGCGCATGGCAATGGTGATGCCATGGGTCTGATCCTGGTTGCTGCCCTGGAGGTCGGCAATTTTGGTCAGCACGCGAACCAGAGCGGTACCACCGCCAGGCACAACGCCTTCTTCGACAGCAGCGCGCGTCGAGTGCAGTGCGTCTTCAACGCGAGCCTTTTTCTCTTTCATTTCCACTTCAGTCGCGGCACCAACGCGGATGACGGCAACACCGCCGGCCAGCTTGGCAACACGCTCCTGCAGCTTCTCGCGGTCGTAATCAGAGGACGTGTCCTCGATCTGAGCGCGGATCTGGTTGACACGGGCTTCGATGTCGCCATCGTTACCGGCACCATCGATGATGGTGGTGTTTTCCTTGGACATGGTCACGCGCTTGGCGGTGCCCAGGTGGTCCAGGGTGGCCTGTTCAAGGTTCAGCCCCACTTCCTCGGAAATCACGGTGCCGCCAGTGAGGATAGCGATGTCTTGCAGCATGGCCTTGCGACGGTCGCCGAAGCCCGGTGCCTTGGCTGCAGACACCTTGACAATGCCGCGCATGGTGTTGACCACCAGGGTGGCTAGGGCTTCGCCTTCGATGTCTTCAGCGATGATCACCAGCGGCTTGCCGGCTTTTGCCACGCCTTCAAGAATCGGCAGCAACTCGCGGATGTTGGAGACTTTCTTGTCGACCAGCAGCAGGTAAGGCTCTTCAACCTCAACTGTCATGGCGTCCTGGTTGGTCACGAAGTAGGGCGATAGGTAGCCACGGTCGAACTGCATGCCTTCGACAACGTCCAGCTCGTCTTCAAAGCCACGGCCCTCATCGACAGTAATGACGCCTTCCTTGCCGACTTTCTCCATAGCTTCGGCAATGATCTCACCGATGCGGCTGTCGCCGTTGGCGGAGATGGTGCCGACCTGAGCGATGGACACAGAATCGGTGCACGGGACCGCCAGTGCCTGGATTTCCTTGACCGCTGCAATCACGGCCTGATCAATACCGCGCTTGAGGTCCATCGGGTTCATACCGGCGGTAACTGCCTTGAGGCCTTCATTGACAATGGCTTGAGCCAGTACGGTCGCCGTGGTGGTGCCGTCGCCGGCCACATCAGAGGTCTTGGAAGCGACTTCCTTGACCATCTGGGCGCCCATGTTTTCAAAGGGGTCTTTCAGCTCGATTTCCTTGGCCACAGAAACGCCGTCTTTGGTCACGGTCGGTGCACCAAAGGACTTTTCCAGTACCACGTTACGGCCTTTCGGGCCCAGGGTGGCCTTTACGGCGTTGGCAAGAGTGTCAACACCACTAGCCATGCGGTTGCGAGCGTCGTTTGAGAACTTGACTTGTTTCGCTGTCATTTTCTTTTACTTCCTATGAGTTCGTGAACGTCAGATTTGGGCAATATTGAGAAAGGAACCCGCTCAGCCTTCAACGACGGCCAGGATGTCGGACTCACTCATGATCAGCACTTCTTCGCCGTCGATTTTTTCTTTTTCGACGCCGTAGCCATCTTTGAAGATCACGGTATTGCCGACCTTGACGTCAAGCGGACGCACTTCGCCGCTTTCAAGAATCCGGCCGTTGCCAACGGCGAGGACTTCGCCACGCGTCGGCTTTTCCTGGGCGCTGCCCGGGAGCACGATACCACCTGCAGTAGTCTGTTCTTCTTCGACGCGACGGATGATGACGCGATCGTGCAAGGGACGGATGTTCATTGCTCACGTTCTCCTGATTGATTATGTCAGCCGGGTTGGTTGACCACGGCGTTATGTCACATTGGCCCGTAGATGAATCCTGCTCTACGGGTGAAGACGACCAGCGCCTTCCGTTGGATTGACCCCGTTACCGGGGTCGAAACTGATTGCTGATTGCTGACATGGGGCTTATCGAATAGCTTTCAAGGCCTTGAGTGAATTTTTTTACGGCATTTTACACCTTGTTATCTGCCACGCCGCTCACCACGGGCAATGAACTCACCCTCCAAAGGCACACTTTGGGTTCCCGGCTCGCTGGCGGCGTGCCAGCTGCTGCTGTCATTGGGGTGCCAGCCACTCGTCTGCTGATGGCCGCCTGCATCATTGGGAGTGACAGCATTCAGGCTCATGCCAATGGCGGAGAGTGCTTTGCCAAGCAGGCGGCGGCCATTGGGAATCAGACACATGAACCCCAAGGCGTCTGAAAGAAAGCCGGGAGCCATCAACAGGGCCCCTCCAAAGATCAGAGCAGCACCATTGATCATTTCTCCAGTAGGTATTTCGCCCCGCTCGAGTCGTTGACGAGCTCGGGCGAAGGTGATGACTCCTTCGCGTCTGATCATGTGTAGGCCCAGAAAACCGGTGCCCAGCACCAGGGCCAGTGTCAGCATCAGTCCGATTTCACTGCCGATTGAAAACAGCAGGATGAAGTCCAGCAGGGTAAAAATACTGATGGCAACTAGTAATGGCATGGTGGCTCCACTGTGTTCGTTATCTAGTTGATGGGGGTGCTGTTCGACAAAATCAAGCAGGGGCTAAGGATTGGTAGCTATTTGATAAAAAATGCTTTTTTAAGGATATGAGCAGACAGGATGGTCGACAGTGGTGAGTGCAGGAAGTATTTTAATGCATCTTTGGCTTTGTGCGGTGCAGCATGGGGCGTAAGATGTCAGGTAGTTAACACCATGCGGTGGCACAGCGGTCCAGTGAACCGATGCCTTGAATATTTACCTGGAGGTCAGTTGTGGAACTGAACGATAGCATTATTGCGATTACTGGTGGTGGCCGTGGCCTTGGCCTGGCAATGGCTATACATATGGGGAGCCAGGGTGCGCAGATCGCATTGCTGGACCGCGATACCGACGCCCTGGACAGTGCAGTGGGTCTGCTGAAAGAAAAGGGGATTACAGCTCAGTGTTTTGCAATAGACGTATCGGATGAGGGCTCGGTAATCCGGACATTTGACGCGATTGAGTCTGCTATGGGTCCGCTGGACGGCCTGGTCAACAATGCCGGCATTGTACGCGATGGCCTGTTGGTGAAGGCCAAGGACGGCGAGATAGTCGATCGCATGTCACTGTCAAGCTGGCAGCAGGTTATCGACATCAACCTCACCGGTGTTTTTCTGTGTGGCCGGGAGGCGGCGACACGCATGATCTCTGCTGGCCGACACGGGGTTATTGTCAATATCTCGAGTATTTCCCGTGCCGGAAACCAGGGGCAAAGCAATTATTCAGCGGCCAAGGCCGGCGTGGCTGCGCTGACCGTTACCTGGGCAGGTGAGCTTGCACGCTATGGCATTCGTGTGGGGGCCGTTGCGCCCGGGTTCGTCGAGACGGAGATGACAGCTTCCATTCGTGAAGACATGCTAAAAAGGATTACTGCGGGTATTCCGCTGCATAGATTGGGGCAGCCCGAAAACATCGCCCAGAGCGTGGCCTACATTTTTACCAACGACTACTTCACCGGTCGGGTCATCGAGTGTGATGGTGGGCTGAGGATCTGATTGAGGTTGTTGCCGCATGTGATTGCCTGCAGGAGAACGCATAAACATGCACCTGTCCGTCGTTTGCATATGGCCAGTGGATAAAAGAGACAGGTGCATCTGTGGGTCAAGCCGATAGCGAGAACTGATGGTGAAGTATCACTTGGCTGTCATCAGAAGGTGATGTGTTCCTCAATCTTTGAGGCGATCGTCTCGCCAATTCCCTTGACCCGAGTAAGATCTTCGGTCGATTCAAAGGAGCCATTGCTCTCGCGGTCTTTGATGATTGCGGCCGCTTTGGCTTCTCCAATGCCTGGCAGCTCGGCTAGCTGTTCAGTATTGGCAGTGTTGATGTTGGTTTTTTCCGGGTCGGCTGCCAGTGAGGGTGTCGCCAGCCCCAGTATCACCAGTAAAAGGGCAAGGCGGCTATAGCGTGCGAAATGTTGTTTTATCATCCCTGACTCCTGTCCTTGGTTTAATCCTGATTACATCTTGGGTTGTTGATGCTTCCTGCGGTCTTGCACTTTTAAAGGTAGACGCAAAAGCGTTGATGTGTGTTTTTTAGTGTCAACGCTTTTGCTGCGTGGGTTAACGAAAGGTTACTGGCTGATATACTGGGAGTGTTGCTGTCACTTGCCTGGAGCGTCCCGTGTCTACGTCATCACCTATGTCATCACCCCTGATCATCGCCCTTGATTACACTTCCATGGATGCTGCCCTGTGCATGGCAGACCGTCTTGACCCGCAGCACTGCCGCCTGAAGGTAGGCAAGGAGCTGTTTACCCGAAGCGGCCCGGCGGTGATTGATGCGCTGCACGGGCGTGGATTCGAGCTGTTTCTGGACCTTAAATTCCACGATATTCCCAACACGGTAGCTGGCGCGGTTCAGGCTGCGGCAGAGCAGGGGGTATGGATGGTCAATGTGCACGCCAGTGGCGGTCGCCGCATGATGGAGGCGGCACGGGAACGCTTGGATGCCCAGCGCTTGCCCACCCGGCTGGTTGCGGTGACTGTACTTACCAGCATGGAGGATGAGGAGCTTCACGATCTGGGTGTGCAGATGACGGTAGCGGCTCAGGTGGAGCGTCTGGCTCTGCTGGCCCATGAGAGCGGGATGGATGGTGTAGTGTGCTCTGCCCACGAGGCAGGGCGCCTCTCGACGCTGTGTGGCGAGTCGTTTCTCAAGGTAACGCCAGGGATTCGTCCGTTGTCGGCACACAAGGGCGATCAGCGCCGTGTTATGACACCGGCCCAGGCCATGGAGGCCGGCAGTACGCATCTGGTGGTAGGGCGCCCGATAACTGCGGCGGATGACCCGATGGCGGCGCTGGCGGGTATCGAGCGTGAGCTGGCGCTCAGCGCGGACTAACAGTCAGCTTGAGTGGCTATTCGCCATCAATACCCGTGATGGGCTTAGTGGTGCCCCAAGTTCTGCAGCTGGGGCATTGCCAGTGTAGGTGATCTCCGCTGAAACCGCAGCGTTGGCAGCGGTGGCGCGGAAGGGCGCTGAGCAGCACCTGGGTGTGTCGTTGCAGTAGCTCGATGCGCTCATCTTTTCTAGCAGCAGTGTGAGCCGGTAGATTCTCGCCTTTGGTCTGCACTTGCCCGCCCAGTAGTTCCTCTGTTGAAGGTTGCTGATAAAGTCTCATCAGATAGTCTACCGCGCCCAGACTGGGTTCGCGGTTTAACTGGCTGGTCACCACGGCGAGTGCGGCTTCGGTATTGCCGTCACGATGGTGGAGTGTTTCGGCCAGCAGGATGATGATGCTGGTATAAGGGGCATACTCAAGCAGCTGCTCAAGACGGTCAATCAGGCCGTCATCATCGTCGAGCATTCTATAAGCCTGGCGAAGCGGCTCGAGCATGGTTGGAATGAATGTCTTGTCCTGCTCGGGAATCCGCATAAGCAGGCGCACAGCTTCGCGATAGTGCCTGTTGTGATGGGAAATGTCTGCCAGCAGCAGATTGGCGCGTACGCAGGCGGGGTGCATGGCCAACGACTGTTTAAGGTGGCGCCTGGCCAGGGCTGGGCTGGCATTGCGCCGGGCCAGCACAGCCAGCTCGCACAGCCAGTGAGCCGCCGCGCGGCGGATGTCGTCGCTGTGCTGAATAAGGTGGGGCTGGGCTATATCCAGCGCTGCTTGCCAGTCGGCTTCGCGCTCAAGGAGGTCGGCCAGCAACAGGCGCGCCGAGTGGCGATGTTGAGCTATGCTGGCGTCGTTGATCAGAGGCCGTAGAAGGCGTTCAGCCCGGTCGTGAAGGCCAAGATTGAGGAAGTCGCGGGACAGCTCCAGCTGGATTCTTTCGTCTTGGTCAACACTCAGCGTTGGGCGGGCCAGCAGGTTCTGATGAATCCTGACGGCCCGGTCCGCCTCGCCCCGGGCGCGGAATAGGTTGCCTAGGGCGATATGCGTTTCAATGGTATCGCTGTTGACTTCGAGGGCGCCGATAAAGGTCTCGATGGCCCGATCCTGCTCATCGTTGAGCAAAAAGTTCAGACCTACAAAATAGTCGCGCGCCAATGCCGGTGCATGGCGGGGGCGAGAAGGGGACTCGCGGCGGCCCAGCACCCAGCCAATCGCGACCGCTGCCACTAACAGGGCCAGTAGCAGAGCATCGCTCATTTAAGGGAGTTCCTTCATCTCCTGGATGCGGAGCTTGTCGAGTTCCTTGCGCTGCTGCTGGTTGTGACGCTGGGCGCGGGTAAGAAGGGCGCGCAGGCGGAGGTAAACGCCAGACATGGCAAGCATGCCCAAGATCACGCCGACGGCCAAGGAAGCCAGTAGCCAGAAAGACAGCGACGCTGCCGGCAGCTCAATCCAGATCAGGTTGAGGGGTAGCGTTTGCTGGTTGTTGACGGCAAACAGAATACCAACCAACAGAACGATCAGCAGGATGATGGCCAGAATGAGGCCTTTTAGCCAGCGCATGCGCGTGTTCCCATATGAATTGAAAAAATGGTTTGAAAAAAGTGTTTTGCTTTGCGACTCAATAGCCCAGGGCGCGACTGGCATCGACCTGTTCGCGTAATTCCTTACCGGGCTTGAAGTGTGGCACGAACTTGCCTTCCAGTGCGACAGATTCACCAGTTTTTGGGTTGCGGCCTGTTCGAGGCGCCCGGTAATGCAGTGAGAAGCTGCCAAAGCCACGTATTTCTACACGCCCGCCTGAGGCCAGCGTGTGGGTAATGTCATCCAGAATCATGCGTACGGCTGCCTCGACTTCCTTGACTGACAGCTCGGGCTGCTGCATGGCAATCTGTTCTATCAACTCAGACTTGGTCATTGGTTCCCTCCATGCGTCAGGCGTAACCTCCAACGCTAGCCTGCCATTCTTCGTTGAGCTGCTCTTGCCTGAAAGCATACTGCCCAATTCCCGAGAAAACAACGCAGTACAACCAATGCAGTAGGCTGATGCTGTAGCTGCCGTGGTGCAGAGGACTCAGGTATACTCAGATGACACCCCATAGCGATGACGAGGCCGGCCTTGAGCAACGTGACTTCACCGCAAACAGCCCAGCGTAAACGACTCTATTGGCACTGCCGTCGCGGCATGTGGGAGTTGGATCTGTTGCTGGTCCCTTTCCTTGAGCAGCGCTACGACCAGCTTGATGAAAAAGACCAGGCATTGTTTTGCGAACTGATTGATGAAGAAGACCAGGACCTGTTTGTTTGGCTGATGCGTCGTGAATGGCCGGCGAATCCCGAATGGCGGCGCATCGTAAAGATGATAGTGGAGCATGCAGAGACGATCGACAGAGATAACTTTAGCCGCCTCTAGGCTGGCACTGGGTATTCATTTGCTGGCAGGGTTTGCTGTGGCGCTATTGGTGCATGATGTTGCCGGCGCGTGGGCGGCTCTGCCTGTAGTAATGGCCCTGGCCTGGCTGGTTTGTCGACAGTATCGGACATCCTTGGGTCAACTGAAGTGGCAGCCTCGCCAGCGGTCGACTCAGTGGAGCTGGCGAGAGAGGCCTGGCGATAACTGGCGTGCAGTGGCCATTGAGTGTGACTACCTTGGCCCGTGGCTTATTGGACTGAAGCTGGATGGTCGCCGCCTGTGGGTCTGGCCTGACAGCAGCGACGCGGTTTCGCGCCGTTTGCTGAGGCGTGAGCTGGTTCACCTTCCTTAAGCCTTCCTTACGATAGTTGACGCCCTTCCGCGTGCCAGACACGGTCAGATTGTTAATAGTCTGCCAGCACCGGCATCGGTGGCTCGTTTTCCATCTCCTTGAGCAGGATTCTTGAAGGCTGTGCTGGGCTGGGCAGCCGGTCGGGGCAGTCCGGGTTGTAGTGTAGGCCGCGCGACTCACGCCTGGCTGACGCGCAGGCGATGCTGAGTCTGGCCAGGCGCAGGGCCTGTGTCAGTCTGGCAAGCTGGACTGAGCCTGCCGAGCCATGCTTCACGGAGTACGCATTCTGCTCTACTTCCGCCATCAGGCCGTGAAGCTCACGACCCGCTTCGTCTAGCCTGGCGTCGCGGCGTACTATCGCAACCTGGCGGCTCATGATATCCCCCAGCTGTTGATGCAGCTGGGCAATCCGGTGGCCTGACAGCCTGGTGGCAGTAGCAGGGCGTGTATTGATGGCAGCCGATGAGGCCTGCGTGGCGTGCTTTACCAGCCGCGTGGCGCAGCTCGTGGCAAACACCAGACACTCCAGCAGCGAGTTGCTGGCCATGCGGTTGGCACCGTGAAGGCCAGTGCAGGCGACTTCCCCGACGGCTGAAAGCCCCGTGACTCTGGTTGCACCGTTCAGGTCGGTGTAAATACCGCCGCAGCTATAGTGGGCAGCGGGAACGACAGGAATGGCGGCGCGGGTAATATCTAGGCCACGTTTATGGCAGTGTGCTTGGATCGTCGGAAAATGCTGGCCGATGCTTTCAGCGCCCAGGTGGCGAATATCCAGCAGCACGTGATCGCCTGCGGTGCGTTGTATTTCGGCATCGATAGCGCGGGCCACAATGTCACGTGGTGCCAACTCGGCACGCTCATCAATCTCCGGCATGAAGCGGTTGCCATCAATGCTGAACAACCTCCCGCCTTCGCCTCTTACTGCTTCGCTGATCAAGAAGGGTTCCCCGCCGGGGTCATGAAAGCAGGTGGGATGAAACTGTTGAAACTCCAGGTTCATCAGTTCGGCGCCCAGTTCAGCGGCCATTATCATGCCTTCGCCAGCGGCGGGATGAGGGCTGGTGGTGTGTTTGTAGAGTCCGCTAGCACCGCCGGTGGCCAGCACCGTGTCGGTGGCCAGCAGGTGATGAACTTGACCCTGAGCATCAAGGCAGACTGCACCTCGACACTGGCCGCTGGCGTCACTCAGTAGTTCAATGGCGGTCAGGTCATGGCGTAAGGTGATACCCGAGTGCGCCTGAGCCTGCTGCACCAGGGTGTTGGTCACGGCGCGCCCGGTCGCATCGTCCGCATGAATGATGCGGCGCCGGCCGTGGCCGCCTTCCCGGGTCAGGTGATAGGGGTAGCTGGCCGCCGGGTCCGAATCGAGAGTGAAGGGCACGCCCAGCGACAGCAGCCACGCGATTGCTTGGGGGCCGTGCTCCACTGTGAAGCGTACGGCCGGCAGATGGCACAGGCCGTCGCCGGCAATCAGGGTGTCATTCACGTGATCTTCAAGGCGATCGGCGGGCGACAGTACCGCAGCGATGCCGCCCTGGGCCCAGTTGCTGGCACCTCCGGCACTGTTTGTAGGCTGCAGTACAGTGACTGCCCTGTGATCCGCAGTCTGAAGTGCTAGTGCCAGGCCGGCAACGCCACCGCCAATGATCAGTACCTCATGATGGGTTTCGGTCATCGGGGCTCCTGGTGGCGGGGAGGTGGGTCGTCGGGTCCGTTGGGGATGTCAGGCCATGATGCTTGGCACGCTGTCTCAGGCGCCGGCTGGGCAGGCGTTCAAGTCCGCCCAGCTGGTCGCGCAGCTCGCGTGCGAGACGTGCCAGTTCCCGGTTGAGCCATAGGTACCCGGCCGGGCTGAACAGTTGACGGCCGTTTTCGGCCTGGGCTGTCATCGCCAGCTCGGCATGATGGTCCAGCGTAAAGGGCGAAATAAGCACGTCGATGGATTGCCCGGCGCGAATCTGGAAGGCCAGAGTGCCGATTTCACGAGCTAGGATGTGCTGCTGGTGGCGCAGACCCTGCATGGCACTGATCTGATCATGACCGGTGCGGCTGTTCCAGTGAGTTTCTAGCAGCAGCTCGATGGTCGACAGCATGCGGCGTTGAAGGGAAATGATGTCGTCGGTTTCGTGTCGCGTCAGGCGGCGTTCGCGGTGCACGCCTTCGATGAGGTCACGCTGCTTGATCAGGCGGTCGGTGCAGTCCTTGAACAGCTCCTGGGTGGCGCCACCTGGCGCTGCGGTTGATGAGGCGTGGGCCTGGTAGAGCCTGGCCATCTGATCCAGATTGTCGGCCGTGCCAAAGCGCATCAGGTCAGTCGATTTCTGTGGCATCACCAAGACGGTGGCCATAATACCAACGCTTGTGCCAAGCAGCACATTGGCACTGCGCCATAGCGCAACGGATAGCTCCTGGTTGCCGTCCCCAATCACCAGTAGCAGCGAGATGACAAACATCAGAGCGCCGTAGCCATAGCGCCTGTTATAGCTGAACCATAGCGCCAACAGAGTGCCGATGAATGCACTGAGTGGCAGCAGCTCAGGCACATCGAGTGGCAGAATGATCATGGTCAGCCCGCACAGGGCGCCGGCTATGGTGCCCATAAGTCGCTGGCGGCCCTTGTCGAGCACGCCGCCGATGTGGGGCAGGTTGCCCATCACCATGACTGTGCTGACCAGCGCCCAGCTGCTATTTGGAATACTCAGCCAGCGGGTAATGCTATAGGTAAGACATAGCGCTAAGGCGACCCGCAGCACATAGAAAGCTTGGGGGTAGCGCTGGCTAATGTAGGGATCGCGCAGACGCGATAGCATCTTCAATCGTGTGTTCCCGGTGTTTCTGAAGACTGGAAAAGGAACGCTGCTGGTGCCCGGAGCCGGACTTGAACCGGCACGGTGTTGCCACCGAGGGATTTTAAATCCCTTGCGTCTACCTATTTCGCCATCCGGGCGGGACTCTTTTGATGCGGGGACTTGCTAGAGGAAAGAGTGGAGGCTGGAGTCGGAATCGAACCGGCGTACGCGGAGTTGCAGTCCGCTGCATGACCACTCTGCCACCGCGCCTAAAAAGATCGAAGGATTCGAGTCTTTGTGCTCTCAGGTTGGCGTTGAGAGACTTGAAGTAATTGGAGCGGGAAACGAGATTCGAACTCGCGACCCCAACCTTGGCAAGGTTGTGCT
>NZ_JBQDJZ010000032.1:24528-25868 GCF_052095765.1 Halomonas sp. | reverse complement strand
CGAGGCTCAAATGATCGCTTAAGTTGGTGTCCACTAATGCTGGGTAAGATCAATCAGCTGATGCCCTGCACGGCGTGTGGCCAGCGCGAAGGGCAGCACACCCTGCACCGCACGCAAGCCACCATCCAGCGCCAGCTCTCCGGCACACTCGATGCCATCGAGCGCCTCGGCGGGAATCTGCCCCGAGGCCACCAGCAAGCCCAGCGCAATCGGCAGATCAAAACGCCCGCCGTCCTTGGGCAAGTCGGCGGGCGCAAGATTCAGCGTGATGCGGCGCAGCGGAAATTCAAAGCCAGCATTGATCAGGGCGCTACGCACCCGTTCGCGACTTTCCTTAACCGCAGCTTCCGGCAGGCCAACCAGCGTGATACCCGGCAGGCCGTTGGCCAGATGCACTTCCACCAACACCTCGGGGGCCTCAAGGCCAAGGCCGGCCCGGGTGCGAATTATCGCTAGCGTCATCAGCGTTCCCTCGCTTGGTTATGCTCAGAGCCTAGTCCAGAGCAGCGCGGGACGCGCGAAAGACGCGTGACGACCTGTCACTCCTGAGGCTGGGTTGGTGCCTTTTTGGCGTCGGCTTCATGCTTTGCTTCGGTGCCAACAGCAATGGGCTCAGGGGCGGCGGTGCCTGTCGCAGCGCCTGACTGAGCCTCCAGGACCGCCTCCAGCGCAACCACCTGTTTTTCCAGCGCTTCAACCCGGCTGCGGGTGCGCTGCAGCACATCCATCAGGATGTCGAAGTCTTCACGGGATACCAGCTCGAGCCGGTCAAAGGCACTGCGCACAACCTGCTGAACGCCCTTCTGGGCTTCTTCTGGCGCCTGTGAAAAATCCTGCAAGCGCTCGCCGACCTGCTGGGCTAAACGATTGAGTCGATCCTGACTGATCATGATTCAGCCTCCTGAACGATACCTGAACAATAGATAAATGTGCCTGCCCACAGGATACGCAAGGCTCGCCTTCGGTGCATGTCTGTTGTGCCCTCTGCTGCGCAATAGCGCAGGGCAGGACGTCATAAGCACCAGGTTGGTGCATAGACGCCTGTCGATCCGCTTGCGCTCTCCTTCTCTTACCAGATTTCACTGTAAATATCGCGATATCTAGATCATAAGCTGTTGATTAACAAACAACATATTGGATAAGTGGCACAAATAATGCATTAACTTAGCGAACCACCCTCGCTGCGGCGCTAGCCGTTTACGTTACCCCGGGAGAATCGTGATGAAACTGATTACCGCCATCATCAAGCCATTCATGCTCGACAATGTTCGTGAGGCACTGGCTGACACCGGCGTGCAAGGTATTACTGTCAC
Organism: Halomonas sp.; assembly: GCF_052095765.1. Classification (GTDB taxonomy): domain Bacteria; phylum Pseudomonadota; class Gammaproteobacteria; order Pseudomonadales; family Halomonadaceae; genus Halomonas. Next base: position 24,555 of record NZ_JBQDJZ010000032.1, on the reverse strand, counting down.
CGAAGTCAAAGGCTTCGGACGCCAAAA
>NZ_JBQDJZ010000032.1:0-24518 GCF_052095765.1 Halomonas sp. | reverse complement strand
GGTCATACCGAACTGTATCGTGGCGCGGAATATGTCGTCGACTTTCTTCCTAAGATGAAAATCGAAGTAGCCGTAAACAGTGATCGCCTGGAAAGCGCGCTCGATGCCATCTGCACAGCCGCCAATAGCGGAAAAGTCGGTGACGGTAAGGTGTTTGTGACAACACTCGAAGACGTCATTCGCATCCGTACCGGTGAACGCGGCGCTGACGCAGTGTGATTTGAAACATTTTTTGATTGCCACAGTGCATCGTCACGGAGATAGACACATGAACGAATTAAATGAGCTAAGACAGTTGACCTATGCGCTCGATACTTTTTATTTTCTCATCTGCGGCGCACTGGTGTTGTGGATGGCCGCTGGCTTCTCAATGCTCGAAGCTGGTCTAGTCCGGTCTAAGAACACTGCTGAAATCCTGACCAAAAACGTCGCACTATTCGCCATTGCCTGCACCATGTACTTGATAGTGGGCTACGCCATCATGTATTCCAGTGAGGCGGGCGGCATCCTGCCTACCCTAGGCATGCTGATCGGCACAGAAAACACCGTCGAGGCAGTCATCAGCGGTAGTGAGGATGCACCTTATTACGCTCAACGCGCTGACTTCTTCTTCCAAGTTGTGTTCGTGGCTACCGCCATGTCTATCGTTTCCGGTGCGGTAGCAGAGCGCATGAAACTGTGGGCTTTCCTGGCCTTTTCCGTAGTCATGACTGGCCTGATCTACCCTGTATCCGGTTACTGGACTTGGGGCGGCGGCTGGTTGAGCGAGCTGGGCTATTTCGACTATGCCGGCTCAGGCATTGTCCACTTGGCCGGTGCATCAGCGGCTCTGGCCGGTGTTCTGGTACTAGGACCGCGTAAAGGGAAGTACGGTAAAGACGGCGCTATCTTTGCCATTCCTGGTGCCAACCTGCCTTTAGCAACGCTAGGGATGTTCATTCTGTGGATGGGGTGGCTCGGCTTCAACGGCGGCTCTGAGCTGAAGATTTCTGATGCTATTTCAGCCAATCATGTGGCTCAGGTGTTCTCCAACACCAACGCTGCTGCTGCCGGTGGTGTCATCGCCGCTCTATTACTGTCCAAGCTGTGGTTCCGTAAGACAGACCTAACCATGGTGCTCAATGGTGCCATCGCCGGTTTAGTATCCATTACCGCCGACCCTTTATCACCCACTGTTTTGGGCGCAACACTAATCGGCGCGGTAGGTGGCGTACTGGTTATCGTCGCTATCGTTACGCTGGATACTCTGCGTCTTGATGACCCAGTCGGTGCCATCTCAGCTCACGGTGTCGTGGGTATCTGGGGCGTGCTGGCAGTACCGCTGTTCAACGCAGAGGCGATCCTCTCCGCTCAGCTAATCGGTATCCTCGCTATCAGTGCCTGGATGTTCACAGCAAGCTTGGTCGTGTGGCTGATTCTCAAGGTAGTCATGGGAATTCGCGTCAGCGAAGAGGAAGAGTATAGCGGAGTGGACCTGGCCGAGTGTGGTATGGAGGCCTACCCAGAGTTCGGCACCATCAGGAAATAGCATCAGGACTCATCCGGGGCATCGCCTGGCTTATGGCGAGGCGATGCCCCGGATAGTGCGGGCTTTATCGACACCTGGCCGACGTCGTGGGCTGCTGGCAACTCAGCACGCAGCGCATCAAGCTCTTGACGCAGGGCAACGATCTCGTGGTAGAGCTGGCGGGTCAGGTCACGACTGGCTCGATGCTGACGGGCGTTTTCATCTTCCTGATCACCGATGAACAGCGAGCTGATATAGGCAGCGAAGCTACCGAACAGCCCAACCCCGGCAATCATCAATGCCACCGCCACCACCCTCCCCAACGTCGTGATGGGATAGTAATCACCGTAACCGACCGTCGTTACGGTAACGAAGGCCCACCACAGCGCCTCCTCGGCAGTATCAATACTGCTCTCAGGATTCGGACTTTCCACCAACAACATGGTCATCGAGCCAAAAGCCACCAGCAACAGCGTTGCCGTGGCCACCGACGCAAACAATCCCTCGGCACGATTGCGAAACAGGATCCGCCAGATCATGTTCATCGACTTGATCGCCCGTAGCACCCGGATAACCTGCACCATCCGCACCAGCCGCCCGGCGAACAGCATTCCGGCCGGAATGCTGGCGAGCAGGTCGATCCAGCCCCAGCGCATGAATCGCCACTTGTTGCGTGCCGCGCGGAAACGGATGGCAAAGTCGAGGAAAAAGAAAAAGCACACCACCAGGTCGATATATTGCAGCAGCTGCGACATTTCCGCAGACAGATCGAAGAATACGTCCACGGCAAGAGCACCAATAACATAAAAGGACAGCACCAGAATCATCAACTGGAACGCTGACAGATTTTCTTTCATGGGCTCAGTCCTTTATCGCGCTTATCGCAACCACATCTGTCACACCACCCTGTCATGCGACAGGTTTCTCGCTGGCTATCAGCGCGTCCAACGCAGCGCGATATCCCTGACTGCCAAGACCGGCGATCACGCCATCGGCACGCAATGAAACATAGGAATGATGACGAAACGCCTCGCGCTTGTGCACATTGGACAGATGAACTTCGATAACCCGGCCCTCGAAAGCGCTGAGTGCATCGAGAATGGCTACCGAGGTGTGAGTGTAGGCGGCAGGGTTGATAATGATGGCTGCCGTAGCGTCTAGACGCGCAGCCTGAATCCAATCGATCAGCTCGCCCTCATGGTTACTCTGCCGACAGTTGACTTCCCAGCCAGCCAGCAAACCACGCTCGCGCAGCCCGTTGTCGATATCAGACAGGGTTTCATGGCCGTAAATCTCGGGCTGGCGTGTTCCCAGCAGGTTGAGGTTGGGGCCATGCAGGACCAGTACCTTGTTCATCTATGTTTCCTGGATGCAATTAGGGTGAATTGGCTGAAGCGAAAAAGCGTGGATCAAGACGACTCCGGTGCCAACAGTTTGTGCCACACGGCAATGACCGCCTGACGGTGAGCGGCAAAGGATTCAACATCACCGTGGGCAGGCTGGCCGGTGAGCGACGCTCGGTGAGCTCCGCTGCGGCAGGCCAGATACGCTTCACGCAGCCCCTCGGCCTCGCTGGGCAGCAATCGCCCACTGGCCTCAAGCGTATCGAGAATGCGCATGTTATCACTCCACTCAAGCAACTCTGGCGTGTCATGGGCCATGGCCAGTACCGCAAACTGACACACAAACTCGATATCCACCATCCCGCCCGTATCATGCTTGAAGTCAAACAGGCTGGGGCCTGTCTTACCGCCCAGATGTCCGCGCATTTTTTCGCGCATCTCAACCACGTCGTGGCGCAAGTCAGCCCGTTGGCGCTCACGCCCCAGCACCTCGGCGCGCACCCGCTCAAAACGCGCGGCCAGTTGGTCGTTACCGGCAACCACCCGTGCGCGAACCAGCGCCTGATGTTCCCAGGTCCAGGCTTCCTTGCGCTGATATTCGGCGAAAGAATCCAGGCTGGCGACCAACAGGCCCGAGTTGCCGGAAGGCCGCAGCCGCATGTCCACTTCATAGAGGCTGCCGCTGGGCGTCACGGCGGTCAGCAAATGGATGATGCGTTGGCCTAGTCGGGTAAAGAACACCGCATTATCAATCGGCCGCGCGCCATCAGTGGTGCCCTGATTCGCCCCATCATGCAGAAACACCAGGTCGAGATCAGAGCCGTAGCTGAACTCGATACCGCCCAGTTTGCCGTAGCCAACGATCAGGAAATCCGGTTGCTGACCGCTACGTGAACCGTCGTTGCGCTCGGGGAAGCCGTGCTTGCGAGTGAGGTGCTTCCAGGCCATCGCCAGCACTGCCTCAAGAATCACCTCGGCAATATAGGTCAGATAATCGCTGACCTTCATCAGATGCCGGGTGCCCGCAATATCCGAGGCCGCCACATGCAGCACCTGAGCGTGCTTGAAGACGCGCAGCGCCTCCAGCAGGGCTTCTTCGTCATCCTCAGGAATCCGGCCCAGCGCCTGGCGCAGCTCGTCAGCCAGCCGCTGGCGATCGGCAGGCGTATAAAGCGTCTCTGGCGTCAGCAGTTCGTCGAGCAGAATCGGGTGGCGAGCCAGCTGCTCAGCAATCCAGGGACTGGCGCTGCACAGCCGCATCAGATGGCCCAACGCATCGGGATTTTCACGCAGCAGGGCAAGATAAGCGGTGCGCCGCAGCACCTCCTCGATCAGCGGCAGCACACTGACCAAGCTGCGATCAGGGGTGTCACTGGCGGCGGCGGCATCCAGTAACAGTGGCATCAGCGCCTCCAGACGACCATAGCCGATGCGCTGCATGGACTGCACAGCCCGAGAGTCACGCAGCGTTCTCAAGCGCCGCAGACTGTCTGCGGGCTGCTCAAAACCGCCTTTGGTGAGCAGCCCGCAGGCCTCATCGTCAGGCAAGCTATCGCGCCACAGCACGCGCCACTGTTCCAGCGCCACGCCATCCTCATTGCCAGCGACCTGCTCCTCTTCCTCGATCTCGTCTTCGGGGTCCGCAATCACTGCGTCAAAGTGGTGACGCACACGCTCATGCAGCGCATCAAGCGCTGCGGTGAGCGAACTCCAGTCGGGCTGATGCATGGCAAACGCTACCCGTTGGCGTTCTTCGGCATCATCGGGCAGCGTCTGGGTCTGGCGGTCTTCACGGGCCTGCAGCACATGCTCAAGGTCGCGCAGGTACACATAGTCGGGGGTCAGTTCATCGGTCACGCTGGGCGCCAGCAGGTTCAGCGCCGGCAGCTGCTCCAGGGCGGTTTTCAGCGAGGTCACCTGCAGCTCGGTATCGCGGCCACCGCGAATCAGCTGAAAAGCCTGCACCACAAACTCGATCTCACGGATGCCACCGCGGCCCAGCTTGATATTGCTTTCCATGCCCTTACGATGCACTTCGCGGTTGATCATTGCCTTGAGTTCACGCAGCGACTCAATGGCACCGAAGTCGATGTACTTGCGATACACGAAGGGCCGCAGGGTATCGAGCAGCTCAGCCCCAGCGGCAAAATCACCAGCCACCGGCCTGGCCTTGAGCAGCGCATAACGCTCCCACTCCCGGCCCTGATCCTGATAGTAGGCAGCCATGGAGGCGAAGCTGCCGACCAGCGGACCGCCATCACCCAGCGGACGCAGGCGCATGTCCATGCGAAACACGAACCCATCGGCGGTCATGGCATCCAACGCGCCGATCAGCTTTTGCCCCAGCTTGGTGAAGTACTCCTGATGCTCCAGCGACTTGCGCCCACCCCGGGTCTCGCCTCCAGTGGGAAAGGCAAAGATCAGGTCGATATCCGATGACAGGTTAAGTTCGCCCGCGCCCAGCTTGCCCATGCCCAGCACCACCAGCCGCTGCGCCGCACCGCCAGGCCGTGGTTCAGGGTGCCCCCAGCGCGCCACCAAGTGTGCTTCAAACCAGCGCAATGCTTGTTCAAGACAGGCCTCAGCCAGCCGCGAGACCGCCGCCGATGTAGCCCACATGTCGATGCCCGGCGGGCGAGTCAGGTCGCGCCACACAATGCCCAGCATGCGCGCCCGGCGAAAGCGCCGCAGCTCAGCATACAGGCTGGGCTCATCCTCGGCCTGCGCCAGACGCTCGGCCAGCGCCTGCTGTAGGTCGGGCAGCGGGCTTTCCAGCTCACCCGAGGCCTCCAGACCAAACAGCCAGTCCGGGTAGCGCACCAGGCTGTCCAGTACAAAATCAGAGATCACCAGCACCCGTGCCAGCTCGGCGCGACGCCCAGCCGACAGTGCGTTCCAACGCTCGCTGGGCAGGGGCTTGTTCTGCATGCCAGCGAGATTGTCAGCCTGCTTGATGGCATGTTGCAGCCGCGACCAGGCATGGGCCAGCGCACCGCTCAGCGGATCAGGTACGGCATTCAGCGGCAGGAAGTCATCGGGTAACGCCATGAGCAACTCGCTTGCACAAGAGAAACAGCATCAGCATACCCAAGCACGGTGGTTTATCACCAGCCGCTGCGCAGCATCACCCCAACAGCCGCGCCCACAGCAGCAGGCCCCAGGTCAGGCCGGCGGTACACAGCGCGAGCATGACGGCGGCGGAGGCGATGTCCTTGGCGCGTCCGGACAGCTCGTGATGCTCCGGCCCGATGCGATCGACCACGTTTTCCACTGCGCTGTTAAGCAGCTCGACAATCAGCACCAGCAGGCAGCTGCCAATCAGCACTATCCATTCCAGCGGTTCACGGCCCAGCCAGATGGCCAGCGGCAGCAAGATCACACATAGCAACAGCTCCTGACGAAAGGCGGCTTCATCGCGAAACGCCGCGCGCAGACCTTTGAGCGAGTAGCGCGTGGAGTTGATCAAGTGGCGAAAACCGGTGTGTCGCGGGGTGTTTCCATTACCTGTCGTCATGACTATGCTCCTGCCACCGCTGTGGGCCGTTATCAATTGGCATTGATCATCGGCTCAAGGTCGGCGGCAATGCTGTCAATCACTCGGGACCAACTCAGATAGGGCGTGGAAGCCGTGCCGTTCACCAGCACAGTAAACACTCCCCAGCGGTTGGAGCGGGTGCGGAAGTAGCCGGTCATCGCTCTCACGGCAACCGGCTGATTCAGTGTGCCGGTTTTGATCATCACGCTACGCTGAAAATCTGGCGAACCACGGCGAATGAAGCGCATCACGCCATTTTCTGGCGACTGCAGGCCGGCCACCAGGCCGGGAAATAGCGAGGGGCGCTGGTACATACTTTCCAGTAGCACGTTGGCTCCAGCGGCGGTGATGCGGTTGGTGGTGGTCAGACCGCTGCCGCTGTCCAGCGTCAAGGGGCCGTGGCCAGGCAGGCTGCCAGCGAAGGCGCCCACAGCGGCACCCGCTTGGGCCAGGTCGGGCCTTGGGCTGTCAACCAGGTTCAGCGCCAGCACATCGGCCATGAAGTTGTTGGAATAGTTCAGCATACGCAGCAGCTCTTCCTGCAGCGGCTTACCGTCAACCGCGGCCAACTGGTGTGAGCCACCCGCCGGGCGCTGGGTCGTGGTGGCATAGCCGTCGCGCACGCTGATACCCGACTGGATCAGCATGTCCAGCAGCAGCTCCCCGGTCTGGGCCGCAGGATCTGAGCTGGCGCGGTAAATCTGGCGGGGATAGGCATTGGTAGAAATCTTGCCCGATACACGCAGCACATCACCATCAGCATCGCTCACGCGGCGCGCTGACAGCTCCGTGCCACTGTTGGCCGGCTGGGTGGTCACGTTGTTTTCAATACGCGGCAGGGCAATTTTGCTGTCGCAGCCAGTTACCCTGGCTGGCTGTCCGGCCTGGCGTGGTGCTACCGCCACGCACCAGCTGCCGTAGTTGACCCCGGCAGAGCTCAGCAACGCGCTGTAGGCGTTGTCGGAACGCTCCACCACGCGACAGCGGTCGGTAGTCAAACACTTGACCGGGCCGAAGCGCCATTGGCTGATAATCAGCTGACCATTGACCTGACGCACTCCGGCTTCATACAACCGCTGGGCCAGCCGCCACAAGTCCTCGCTGGTTAAACCGGGATCGCCACCCCCATCAAACACCAGATCAGCCATCAGCACACCGTTGGCATCCGGTTTGGCCTGGCTCACCAGACGTGTAGTGAAGCGATGCTGCGGGCCAAGCTTGTCCAGCGCCGCTGCTGCGGTATACACCTTGGTGACCGAAGCCGGCGACAGCTCACGCGACGGCGACATGCTACCCAGAGTGCGTCCCGGCTCATTACCCACAGCCAGCAAACGCGCCTCGGCACCGACCTGAAAACCTTCACCCTGCAGGGTTGTCAGTGAAGGAAAGCCGCTGGCCACTGCGCCAGTAGGAAGCCACAGCAACAAGAAAAAACAGAGCAATAACATACGAAACGGCATGGCGGCATCTTGTCCGGGCATGGGGTTGGGTAGGCAGCATCTTGGCATCATCGCGTCATCACAGAACAGGCGGAAAAGGCCGAGCAAAGCGCGCAGTTTACCTGTACCACCAGCGCGTTTCGACTATGCATGGGCGACGTCAGTGAGGCGACACGGACGACCACAGCTGGATGATCAGCACGCCGCCAACAATCATGGCCATACCGAGTAGCGCCGGTAAGTCAGGCCGCTCGCCATACACCACCACGCCCACTAAAGTAACCAGCACAATGCCAAGTCCGGCCCAGATGGCATACGCCACGCCCACCGGCAGACTGCGCAGCACCAGCGACAGCATATAAAACGCTAGCCCATAACCCACTACCACCGTCACGCTGGGCCACAGCCGGGTAAATCCCATGGACGACTTGAGCGCCGATGTAGCGATTACCTCAGCCACGATGGCCAGCGCCAGATACATATAGCTCATGCCGTTCCCTTGGCCGCCAAACGCCGCAGCATGATGCGATCAAACAGGGTATTGAATGCCATGGCATAGAACAGGAAGAAAACGAGAAAGCCGATATCCATCACCAGCGCTTCAAGCAGGCTGATTTCAAGCCACCAGGCAATCAGGGGCAGCGTAGTGACCAGCAACCCCAGCTCGAAACCGATAGCTTGGGCGAAGCGCTGCATCAATGTGCGGCGCCGGCTGGGCACCCAGCTATCAAAGATGCGGTTCCACACCAAATTCCACAGCATGGCCATGGTGGCGATCACCGCCGCCAGTCCGCCAATCTCCAGCAAGCCATGGCCACTCAGCCAGCTGGCCAGCGGCGTCACAATCAGCAGCCCGCCAATCTCAAACAGCGTCATATGCGCGACTCTCTCTTTCCAGGTGCGCATTCATCACCTCCCAACAAACGGATAAACAGGATTTTTGTGAACAGCCTCAGGCTATCAAGCTAGCGGCAGCAAAGCGGGACGATACGGCAAGGTGACCACCAGACGCCACAGCGGTTGGCCGCTACGATGATATTTTTCTTCGAAAGGCGTCAAAAAACCGTCCTCCGGTTGGTATTCGCCAACACCAACCTCTATGCCGGCGGCCTGATACAGCGCCTGCGCAAACTCTTCAACATAAATCTGCCAGTTGGAGCGCAGTTCAAGCCGTCCGCCCAGCGCTACGATAGCAGGAAACACCGGATGCCCCGCCCAGCGCATCTTGAGATGCCCCGGTTTGGGGTAAGGGTTCGGGTAAAGCAGATAGTGGCGCTGCGGCTGCCAGCCCTCGGCCAGCGCCAGGCGCCAGAAATCCACCAGATCAGCACGTACCAGCAGTGCATTGTCCGGCAGCTCACCATGGTTGCGCGACAGCCGATCAGCACTGCGATCAATGCCGATCACGACACTGTCAGGAAAACGCCGGGCCAAGCGCCGCGTGGACAGCCCAACGCCGCATCCGGCATCAATGATCAGCGGTGCTGCAAGGCGCTGGCGTCGCCACCCATCAGCATGCTCAAAGGCGTGGCGGGTATGCTCAGCCACCGGCTTACGCAGCGGATGCTGCAATGCTCGGTCAACGCGGCGCGCCAGATCCTGATGCGGCCCCGCCTGGGCGCTTGATACTCGGCGTGAAGTGTCAGACATCGTGGTCAGGCCATTAAAAAAGTGTGTGTTACACAATCAGGGTGACACATTCTATCATTGGCGTGGCGAGAGTCCGTTGTGGCCAATGACGCCACACCAACCCAAGTGCTATGATCCGTACCCTGCTTAGAGATATTTCCCCGACTCCCAACCGCATCACATTGCATAATGAGGACCCCGGATTGTCACATTTACCGGTGATCGTGGGCATGGGCGGCGTCAATCCCGCCGGCCGCACTTCTGGACATCAGGCGTTCCGCCGTACCGTGCTCGACGCCCTGCCCAAGGATATCCAGACCCACACGCTGCTGGGCCTGGCAGCCATGATGCGATTGGCGACCGTCGGCGATGATGGCCAATGGCGTGACGCCAATGGCTGCCCGCTTGATGCCACCTCACTGGCTGAGCAGACCTGCCAGCGGGTTCTCGACCACACCCTGATTCGCCGTATTGAAGACCCGCGCTTCAATGATGCCGGCCTGCCGGGCAACCGCCGGGCAAACCTGACACTTGAGCAGCCGCTGACTTTCCGTATCTCGCGCCGCCAGCTTCCCGAGAGCCTGCCCGCCGACTGGCAGGTGCAGGAAATTGACCGCAAGACGCTGGAAGTTACCGTGCCCGCCGGCGAAATGAACGTGATGCTGCCGGATGCTCGTCAGGCCAGAGTGCGCACCGCCGGCCAACTGCCCAGCGGCTTCGCTCCAGAGACTCTCTATCACAGCGTGCATCATCCGCGTGGGCTGGCCATGTCGGTGTTTTCCGCCAGTGACTGCCTCAATGACAGCGGGCTGAGCTGGGAGTCGTTGCTGGACCGGCTCGACCCCAACCAGGTGGCAGTCTATGCCGGCAACTCCATCGGCCAGATGGATGATTCAGGCTGGGGCGGGCTGCTCAAGAGCTTTGCCGATGGCAAACGCGCCACCTCAAAACAGATGCCGCTGGGCTACGGCCAAATGCCGGCAGATTTCCTTAATGCCTATGTGCTGGGCAGCGTAGGAGCCACCGGGGCAGCGTTGGGTGCCTGCGCCAGTTTCCTGTACAACTTGCGCATGGGCGTCGAAGACATCCGCGCCGGTCGCCGCCGGATTGTCATGGTTGGCACCGCCGATGCGCCGATTACACCAGAGATCGTTGAAGGCTTTCGCGCCATGGGTGCACTGGCCGATGACGACAGCCTCAAAACACTGGATGCCCTGGAGTGCCTGACTGACGCTGACTATCAGCGTGCCAGCCGTCCCTTTGCCCGCAACTGCGGCTTCACTATGGGAGAAGCCAGCCAGTTCGTAATGCTGATGGATGACGCCCTAGCGCTGGAAGTGGGCGCCGAGATACTCGGCAGCGTGCCAGAGGTTTTCATCAACGCCGACGGCTGGAAACGCTCGATCTCGGCACCGGGTATCGGCAACTACATCACCCTGAACAAGGCCGCCGCGCTGGTGCGCGACCTGCTCGGCGACCACGCCTTGCGCGAACGCACCTTTCTGCACGCCCATGGCACCAGCACACCAAAAAACCGTGAAACCGAGTCCCACGTGTTTGACATGGTAGCACGTGCCCACGGCATCGAGCAGTGGCCGGTTGTTGCCATCAAGGCCTTTATCGGCCACTCCCAGGGCAGCGCCGCCGGTGATCAGCTGGTCAGCGCTCTGAGCAGCTTCCAGCATGACCTGCTGCCCGGCATTGCCACCCTGGATAACGTGGCCGACGACGTTCACGCCCAGCGCCTACGCTTTTTCCGAGAGCCCCTTGCGTTCCGTGGCGACGCGTCCTTTATCAACGCTAAAGGGTTTGGTGGTAACAACGCCACTGGCGTGGTGTTGTCACCAGAAGTTACCGAGCGGCTGATGACCAGGCGCCATGGCAAGCCGGTCATGGAAGCCTGGCGCCAGCGCCGCGAAACCACACGCCAGGCCGCCACCGCCTATCATCAGCGTGCCGACCAGGGACACTTCGCCCCGCGCTACCGCTTTGGTGACGGCGTGCTGGAAGGGCCTGAGCTCAAGGTCGAGGCGGATGCCATATACATCCCCGGCTACGCCAATCCCGTGTCTATGACCGTCAATAACCCCTTTGGTCGCCTTAATGACGGTCGTGAAGACGACCTTGATGCCAGTATTGATGGCTGCTCTGACGATAAGGGAGAACCGTGATGCAGACCGCGATCTATCCGGGCACCTTTGACCCCATCACCAACGGCCATTATGAGATGATCGGCCGCGCCAGTCGACTGTTCGGGCGCGTGGTCGTGGCCATTGCCGGCCGCCCCGAAAAGAGCCCCAACCTAAGCCTGGACACCCGCCTGGATCTGGTCCGTGAAGTCACCGCCAAGTTCGACAACGTGGAAGTCATCGGCTTTTCGGGGCTTCTGACCGAGCTGATGAAAAACCAGCAGGCGCACATCATCCTACGTGGCCTGCGCGCCGTATCGGACTTCGAGTACGAGCTGCAGCTGGCCAACATGAACCGCGCCCAGATGCCCGAGCTAGAAACCGTGTTTCTAACCTCGGAAGTCGAGAACTCCTACATTTCGTCAACTCTGGTGCGTGAAATTGCCAAGCTGGGCGGCGATGTGTCAAAGCACGTGCATCCCGTCGTCGCACAAGCGCTGAGCAGCCACTATAATACCTGACCAGTACGCTTGGTTTTTCCAGGCTGATGGCCAGCGTCGCCGGCTGCGAACTCCACGAGGTACTCCCATGGCACTGATGATCACTGACGAGTGCATCAACTGCGACATCTGCGAGCCCGAATGCCCCAATGAAGCCATCTCGGCCGGCGATGATATCTACATCATCGACCCTGAACTATGCACCGAGTGCGTGGGCCACTATGATGCCCCCCAGTGTCAGCAGGTGTGTCCGGTAGACTGTATTCCGCTTGACCCCCAGCGCCCGGAAAGCCGCGAAGAACTGATGGAGAAGTACCAGCGCCTCGTGGCTACCGGTTAGCATCCGTGACCAGTCCTCTTATCATGACAACCTCCACGAGCGCGCAGCATGGCTGACTCTTCGGCCAGCTACCGTCGCCTGTGGACGCTGGCCTGGCCCATCATCCTTTCTAATATCACCGTTCCGTTATTGGGGGTGGTGGATACTGCCGTGGTCGGACATCTGCCAGATGCACGCTATCTAGCGGCGGTCACCCTGGGGGCCACGCTGTTCAGCTTCCTATACTGGGGCTTTGGTTTCCTGCGCATGGGCACCACCGGACTCACCTCCCAGGCCGCCGGGCGCGAAGACGATGAAGCCGTGCGCAATCTACTGGGCCAGTCGCTGCTGTTGGCCATGACGCTGGGCCTTCTACTGATCATCGCCGGTAGCCCGCTGGTCACCCTGGGGCTGTGGCTACTTGACGGCAGTGAGCAGGCCTCTTTGCTGGCTGCCGAGTACGCCGGTATCCGCCTGCTATCGGCCCCGGCGGTGCTGGCCAACTACGCGATTCTCGGCTGGTTCCTGGGTCAGCAGAATTCCCGGGTAACGCTGCTCATCATGGTGCTGACCAACGGCGTCAACATCGTGTTTGACCTGCTTTTCGTGATAGGCCTCGGCATGACCAGCGACGGCGTGGCCTGGGCCACCGTGATTGCCGACTACAGCGGGCTAGCGCTGGGCCTGTGGTTGATCAGCCGTCAGTTGAAGCTGCTTGAAGGCCGCTTCCTGCGCCACCACCTGCTGCGCCTTGCAGCCTACACTGAACTGTTCAGCGTCAACGCCAACCTCTTTGTACGCACCCTGGGGCTGCTGTTCGCCATGGCTTTTTTTACCGCTCAGGGTGCGGCTCAGGGCGATACCATTCTAGCCGCCAACGCCGTGCTTCTGCAGTTCATCATGCTGACCTCCTATGGCCTAGACGGCTTTGCCCATGCCACTGAATCACTGATCGGCCGCGCCATCGGCCAGCAAAGTCCGCGAACATTCAATGCTACGCTGCGCGCCGCCACCCGCTTCTCGCTGGTTACCGCAGGGCTCGCCACGTTAGGCTTTATTGTTGGTGGCCAGGCGCTGATTGCCCTGCTGACCGGCCTCGAAGAGGTTCGTGATACAGCGGCCACCTACCTGCCATGGATGATCGCCCTACCGCTTATTGCGGTCTGGAGCTATCTGCTCGACGGCGTCTTCATTGGTGCAACCGCCATTAAACAGATGCGTAACAGTGTATTTGCCGGCCTGGCGGTATTTCTGGTGCTGTGGTGGATATTTCAGGCGCTGTTCAGTCAACAGCGACTGGCCGATGGGCTGATCAATCACGCGCTGTGGCTGTCATTCATGGGCTTCTTTATCGTCCGCTCGGGCGTTCTGGCTGCCTACCTAACCCCCCTGCGCCGCCGCTATGGCGCCATCGACAGAGTCATGGACGCCACCTGATTCAGACCACCTAGACTTTGGTCGCAAAATAGCAACAACGGCGTGATAAAGGCGTAAATTCAATACCATACTTCACTGCCCTGCCTACTCAGCCAGGCAGTAAGGTCTTGCTATCAAGCCCATGACGGATTGCTGCCACTGATCCGATAACAAACAGGATGCCTAATATGCTCGGATTCATATCTCGACCTGCCGTCAAACTGGTTGAGCGCTACCTGCCCGACCCCTATGTGTTCGTACTGCTATTGACGATAATTGCCGGTGCCGCCGCTATTGGCATTGAGCGCCAGTCGCCGCTGGCAGTGCTGCAATACTGGGGCGATGGCTTCTGGGGCCTGCTCACCTTCTCGATGCAGATGCTGCTGGTACTAGTCACCGGTTTCATGCTGGCCAGCTCACCGCCGGTCAAGCGCCTGCTGCAAAGTCTAGCCGGGCTGGCCAAGAATGCGGGGGCAGCCATCATCCTGGTCACCCTGGTATCGCTGCTTGCCAGCTGGATCAACTGGGGTTTCGGCCTGGTGGTGGGGGCACTATTTGCCAAGGAGCTGGCCCGCCAGATCCGCGTTGACTATCGCTTACTGGTGGCCAGTGCCTACTCAGGCTTTGTAGTGTGGCACGGTGGACTGGCCGGCTCCATACCGCTGACCATCGCCACTGAGGGGCACTTCTCGGTAGAACAAATCGGCGTTATCGGTACCAGCCAGACGATATTTTCATTTTTTAACCTGGCTATTGTGGTTGCCCTGTTCATCGCTGTGCCACTGATCAACCGCCTGATGCTACCCAGCGAAAAGGAAAGCGTATACATCGACCCGGCGCTGCTGGGCGACGAAGAACAGACCCGCGCACGCATCACCCGTCCTGCCGAACGTCTGGAAAACAGCATGACGCTGGCGCTGTTGGTCGGCGTACCGGGGCTGTTGTATCTGGTCAATTACTTTATCGGCGGCGGCGGCCTCAACCTGAACGTGGTCAACTTCATGTTCCTGTTTTTGGCCATTGTGCTGCACCGCACACCCCAGAGCCTGCTTAACGCCCTCAATGAAGGCATCAAGGGCGGCGCTGGCATCGTCATCCAGTTCCCGTTCTATGCCGGCATCATGGCCATCATGATCCAATCAGGCCTGGCTGAAACAATGTCGACGGCGCTGGTCTCCATTGCTACTGAAACCAGCCTGCCTTTCTGGTCGTTTATCAGTGCTGGGATCGTCAACATCTTTGTGCCTTCAGGGGGTGGCCAATGGGCGGTGCAGGCACCAGTCATGCTGCCCGCAGCCGAAGCGCTGGGCGTGGATATTCCGCGGGTGGCCATGGCGGTTGCCTGGGGTGACGCCTGGACCAACCTGCTACAGCCCTTCTGGGCACTGCCGGTGCTCGGTATTGCTGGCCTTAAAGCCAAGGACATCATGGGCTTCTGCCTGATCCAGCTGCTGTTTACCGGTATCATCATCTCCATCGGCCTGACTTGGCTGTAGCACTTTTGACGACGGCCTAAACGACAACCTCAAAGACAACCCCAAGCGGCTCAGGGACGAGCCAAGGACCACTGACAATGACCTATCACAACCTGCCCGGCCCCCATGAGCTGTCAATGACGGTGCTGATGACACCAGATATGGCCAACTTCAGTGGCAAGGTCCACGGCGGCGCCATTCTCAAGAGGCTCGATGAGGTGGCCTACGCCTGTGGAAGCCGCTACTCGGGAACCTATGTCGTCACCCTGTCGGTTGATCAGGTGCTGTTCAAGCAGCCAATCCACGTTGGCGAACTGGTCACTTTCTTGGCCAACGTTAATCACGTCGGCAAGTCATCCATGGAAATCGGCGTCAAGGTGATTGCGGAAGACATCCGCAACAAGGTGATTCGCCATACCAACAGCTGCTACCTGACCATGGTGGCCATGGGAGACGATGGCCGGCCAGTCAAGGTGGAGCCGCTGGAGCTGAAGACACCACTACAGAAATTGCGCTTTGAAAAAGCAGCGCGCCGCAAGCAGCTGCGCAAACAGGCTGAACTTGAAGAACGCCGCGTCAGTCGCGAGTTGGAAGCGCAGGAGCACAAAAGCACCTGACGTTGGAAGCTGATGCCTCACCATCACGCTGAAAAAACGTGGGTGCCTATGCGGCACCCACGTCAGATTAGCTTGACGACTTCTGGATGGCTTCCCCGCCCTTCTCAATATCTTGGCCCACGCCGCGCACGGTGTTGCAGCCTGTCAGCAACGACAGGGCCATCAGCCCAGCAAGCATCAACAGTAAACCTCGTTTCATGGCGCTCTCCTCAAACCACAGAATGTAAAATAGTAACAACCTTCTCAATTTAGCCGCATTCATGTGGCTTAAGGCAAGTTCAATACCGCTTCAGTACAGCATCAATACAGCAGGAGTCGCAAAATAATGGCCGCGATGGCGGTGAGGGTCAGCCATCTCACCCATAGCGCGCCTCGCGGCCCCATGTTCACCCTTACCGCAAGCCAGGCACCGGTCATGCTACCCAGCGCCAGTACCAGCCCATAGCTCCAACGCACTTCATCATTGATCACAAAGATGGCCAGCGCCGGCAGGGTATACAGCAGAACGATCAGCACTTTGAACACATTCACCTGGGCCAGGTCGATCCGCAGCATACGATACAGCACCACGATGAACAGCACGCCCACGCCAACCTGTATGAAGCCGCCATACATACCGATGAACAGCATCGCGAGATACACCGCCGGCGTCAGCCGTTCAAGGGTCAGCGGCCGGGTATCGATGCGTGGCTGAGGCAACAGCATCATTACCGCCGAACCCAACATGACAGCTACCAATATCGCTTCGAACAGCGCATCACTAACCAGCAGCGCTAGCCAAGCACCCAGCAACGAGCCCACCACCGCCGGCACCGCCAAGCGTAAACTAAGCGCAAACTGGCTCGCTCCGGCACGCCGGAAATTGCTAACCGCCGAGACACTTTGCAGCACGATCGACACACGGTTGGTGCCATTAGCCGCTTGCGGCGGCAAGCCCAAAAAAATCAGCAGCGGTAATGTCAGCATTGAGCCACCGGCCGACAGCACATTGATAAACCCAGCTAACGTGCCAATACCCAGTAAAGCCAATACCTCGAACCACGCCATAACGCTTTCTCCACCAGTTAGCTGCGACGCCCAAGCATAGCGGTCTGAAGTGGCATGAGGAATAGCCGAGGCAGGGCAAAGCGGCTGTGCCATGATACGAGTGACTGTTTTCGATACCACTTACCTAGCCACCCACCTTACCGTCTACATAAAGGAGTCACCCGATGTCGAGTTTCGAACCCGATACCCGCTTGATCGCTGACAGCTACCCCGTGACCGAGCTGCCGCTTTGCCAGCTGCGCATGATGAACGACCAACGCTATGTCTGGCTGGTGCTGATTCCGCGTTACGAGCATATCCACGAGGTTCATGAACTGTCCGCCGCCGACCAGCAGCAGCTCTGGCAGGAAGGTACGCGGCTTGGTCAAGCCATCCAGGCACACTTTGAGGGCGACAAGCTTAACATCGCCACCCTGGGCAACGTGGTATCACAGCTGCACTTGCATGTGGTGCTGCGCAACCAGGACGACCCAGCCTGGCCGGGGCCAGTGTGGGGCCACAGCCAAGCCGAGCCATATACGAGCGACCAACAGGCCGAGGTGCGCAGCCGATTACTCGCGTTGATCGACACCATCGACTGGGAATGAAGCAATAACCTGCCTAAATTTCCGCTGCTCCTGAGCCTATTGCCCCTCCACCAGGGCAGCGGCGGCCTGCTTAGTCAGCACGCTGCGTAGCGACTGGCAAAATGCCGCACCCGAGCCGCCACGGGACTCTTTCAATTCTCCACGCCAGCCAAAAATGCGCATGTCTCGGCTGACCTGCATATGCCGGCCATCCATCCGCACCGACACCTGCTCAATCAGAGTGGCATCCTCACGTTCGCTGCCACCGCGGCCCATGCCGTCCATGCCAACCGAGATACCGACGCCACTGCTGAACCCACCGCCGCTACCGCCCAGCACAAAGCCGCCCAGGCTTGGCCGGGTAACGTATCGATTGTGATAGACCGTAGGGCTGGAACGTTCAGCACTGACTAGCCCGATGCCCGACTCAGCGGCACGCACCTCAAAACCTTCACTTTCCAGCGCAGCGGCCACCTGCGCTACTGTCATCGGTGGAAAACCGCCTGGCAACTCCCATTCACAGCTGGCATGGGGAGAATCCAGTGCAGCAGGCTGCTGTGTCGAGTTGGACTGACAGCCCGTCAGCAGCATGGCAAGCATAGGAATGGCTAGTAGAGCCTGACACCTGACCTGAGACATAATAAGCATCCTGTGTTGTCGCATATCGAACTCCCTGTTGCTGAGGATGACAGGCTGCTGCCCTTGAATAACCTAAACCTCATCCTCATGTCATATGGTAAGGCTATGGTGCTGATACGCAGAATTAGCTAACGATAGCTATCGTTTCAGCCGTACCATCTTATTCATACCCTGTTCATCCGACACGTCACATTTGGATGATGAGACAGCGACTAAGGAGAAGTAAGCATGACCGATACCAACAGCATAGGCCTGCACGAAGCTAGCGCCAGTCAGTTAGCTGAACAACTTAATTCGCTTCTGTCGAACTACCAACTGTTCTACATGAACGTGCGTGGCTACCACTGGAATGTCAAAGGTGCCAACTTCTTCGAGTTGCACGTCAAATTTGAAGAGTTCTACACCGATCTGCTGACCAAGGTCGATGAAGTGGCCGAACGCATCCTGACACTGGGGCATCAGCCGGTGCACGCTTACAGCGACTACTTCCGCCTCGCCAGCATCGAGGAAGACAAGAACGTCACCGACGGCGAAACTTGTGTGCGTGGCGTACTCAAAGGCTTCCAGACCCTGATTGAGCTGCAGCGCGAGCTGCTCTCCGTGGCCTCTGATGCCGATGACGAAGGCACCGCAGCTCAGATGAGCGACTACATCCGCGAGCAGGAAAAAACCATCTGGATGCTCAACGCCTACCTAGGCTGAGTTTCAAGGTAACAGCTCTTGAGCGCTGACTTTCATGCTGTCAGCGCTCATTTTATTGCGGCACTTTTACAACTGAAGTGAAGACCCGCTATCCAATCCTAAAACAGCCCTCTCGTTTCTAATAATTCCACTAGTTACAGCGTCAGCTTCAGGCTCAGCGCCCCCCATCAACGATGGATGACAGACATTAGCGAGCTCAAGGGCAATAGCTAAAAGCTCTACCTGTCGCCGGTCATGGGTCTGTATAACGGAGAGATCACTGCCTTCCAGATAGCAGAACGGCCAGCGCTTGATCTGGTGAGGGAATGCTAAAGAAAGCCTTTGATAGGCTGGTGCAAGGAGGTCTGCCACTGCTCTATTCGGATCAGGGCTAACATTACCACCATGAGGTGAGTAAAGGTCTGAGCATCGGATAAATGAGCCGTCCAACTATTAGAGGTTAATTTATGCAGCACAGGATTTTTTATATAACCCCTTGTATTACCACTGCATACAACATATCCACATCAACCCGCCTAACGACCTGAGTCATTCAACACCTGAACGTAGAACGTGTAGATAATGGCTGACGATTACTCACCTGACATCATGGTAAACACCGCCGTCGCAACCGACCCTGGTAAACTGTCTGCTGCCAAAGAACCATCCCAAGGCAGTAAAACTGCCACCTTGCGAACGCCTAGGTCGGCAAGCTGTGCTGGCGTTCCGTGAAAGCCTTCCAAGTGACCGCGACCGATAATACCGACAACCAAGGGCTTATCCTTCGAATTCACAGCTTCCGCAATGCGGCAGGCAAACGCCCGATCCCAAGTTTGCTGCGCCCGCACAAATCGGTCGAAGTTCGGGTCACCTGGAGATTGTGCGGCTCGGTTCGTGCGCCCCCCTCCAGTAACATCAAACAGATATTGGCGGTATTCCATAGTAGCGGGGCAGGCCTGAGACAAGCCTTCTTTATTGGCATCCAGCACCCCCTCCCACCCCTTTTCACCAACCTCACTTACCAGTTCTCGTCGACAGTTTAACCCCAACATCGGCACCTGAAACAGGCGACAAAAATCAAAAAGCGGTTGATATAAGTCTGCTGGGAAGCCCCATACCGTGCCCCATTCGGCCTGCTGAAAAAACAATTCAGGTGTGAGTTCTCCGGCAACCCAGCGCTGCAACACTGGGTTAAGGCGCTTAGGGAACATTTCGAACCCCATCATCATATTTGAGCGGTGTGCGTACAGCCCTGCGGCTACATACACTTGCCACAAGTGGTTTAGCCGACGGTCGTGTCGCTCACCCAATAGTACTGCATCGAATCCAGCAAGACGGGCCATTAGTTCATGGTGCTGCAAGATATTACCGCTACTCGGTTCAACCCATTGCCCAGCAGGCAGGGTGTGCTTACTCATACAGAAATCCTTTGTGCTTGCAGCGAGGCTGTGCCTATAACCAGCTTTTTAAATGGCGCCAACCCTATCGGTGGCCTATGAGCAATGCATAATATTGCACTGTCTGGAAGTGCTTCATTAATTAACGCCAGCAGCTCCCGCTCAGCATTGACATCCAGCGCGCTGGTGGATTCGTCTAATATCAGCCACCGCGGACGATGCAATAATACTCTGGCAAACCCCAAGCGCTGCCGCTCACCCATGGAGAGCCCCTGAACAGCAACACCATGAGGACCACCACATTCATGCAGACGGTGTTCCAACCCTATCTGGGTGAAGACTTGGTGCAACGTCTCCGGATTTACGTTAGCGGGATCTTCCGGGTAACAGGCGGCGCTGATCAAGTTGCCAGCAGGTACATGAGCCCCCTGAGGCAATATCATGATGGGTTGATTAGGCAAACCAATGCTGCCTATGCCATAACGCCAGAGCCCCGCGATCGATGCTAGTAGAGTGGTTTTCCCCTGCCCCGAATCTCCATCAATCCACACTCGCATACCGGCTTTAATGTCTACATCGCTGATGGGAGCCAGCAACCGACCTAGAGGCGTTGCCAATTGTAACGAACGTAGGCTTAGTGCATCTTCGCCGTGCTGATGGTATTTCAAGGCCTGCGGCGCATCAGGCAGCGGTGGCGGATTTTCAGCATGTAACATCTGAATCAAGCGCTCACTGACGGCAACCAATTCTGCCAAGCTACGATAGGAAAAGATAAACCAGCTCAGGGTGGTAGCTACCCGTGAAAAAGCCGATGCCAACTGCATCAACCCTCCCAGCGTAACGCTGCCGGCAAAATAAGCGGGTAACGCCAGAAACATGGGAATGCGCAATATGGTTTGCAAGTATGGCCGAGTAAACGTGCCTAAAACCACTTCCTGGCGTATCAACCGAGACCAGTTATTTTTGATACCGCCGAATAGGCCGGCCAAGTGCCTGCGCTCAGCGAGCTCGCCATCAGTCTGGGCAATTTCCACAGCATTCACATGCACATCCACCAAAGCACGGCGGAAGTTGGCTTCCTTTTTTTCCTGCTGAAAAATTAGCGACTTTATTGGCTTGCCCAAAGCATGAGTCAAAAATGATGATAGGAGCACATACAAGAACGCCGCCCACACCATGTAATGAGGAATATAAACATTAATTTCCAGTATGCTGAACTGCAACGCAAAATCTGACAGGCTCCACAACACCACCAGATAGGAGAAAATTGCAGCGGTATTTGAAATCAGGTCGATACTTTCCGAAATAATCAAACTAGAAAATCGCCTAGAATCTTCGGCAATGCGCTGATCGGGGTTGTCGATTTGCACCTGTGATAAGCCTGGGCGCAGATGCCAATACGTTTTTTTTCCCATCCAGACATCTAGAACTCGATCAGTAAGCCGTTCGCGCCAGCGCAACAACAGAGTTTTCCGCAGCCAGTCAGACAGCAAAAACGCGGTGGCTGAGAGCCCAGTGAGCACAGCAAACACGCCTACCTGATGCAGTGCTGCCGTGCCGTTTAACTGCTCCAACGCATCATAAAAATTTTTACTCCAGTCAATCAGCTGCAGGCTAACCCATATGCCAAAAAAGTTCAGGCCCAGCACCGTGGCATAAATCAGCCAGCTAAGCCGAGCACCCGGCCCGCTCACCGCTTGCCTTACAAGAAAGACAAAATTAGCTATCATTATTGCCGCCCCTGCTGCATTAGAACTTCACCGCTACAGACGCCGAAAAATTACGTCCAGCACCGGTTTGCAGCTCAATGGGATTGGTTCGTGCAACGGCGGGATTTGGCGTCGTCGTCATGCCGGCTGCGCCTTCTTCGAAATAACGTTTGTCGAAGATGTTGATAATACCGACGTTCAATCGCACCGATGGCATAATGTCCCAATAGGCGTAAGCGTCAAAAGTGCCATAGCCTGGGGGCTTGAAACCATCTGAGGTAGATGTTTCGGTGAACTTGCTGGCCAGATTAGCCAACACTTCTGCACCGTAATCTCGGGCGAGCGAGTCGTAAGCAACACCCACGGTGGCAGTGAAGGGTGCAGTGGTAAATGGCACCGCCTCACCACCACTAGTAGTGCGCTGACGGCCTTTTTTCCAAGCGGCGGAACCATTCAGAGTAAATGTGTCATTAATCTGATAAGAGGCAGAGCCCTCTATTCCCCACAACCGCACCTCTGACAAGTTGCGGAACGTGATGTCGTTGGTACCCGGAATAAAGTAGAAGTTCTCAATGAAATTTTCGTAGTCAGAGCCGAACGCATTCAGGCTAAAGAAAGCCCTATCGAACTCACCACGTACTCCTACCTCAATACTTTTCACTTCTTCCGGCTGCAAGTCCGGCGCTGGCACCAGATTGAAAAAGCTACCCGGCCGCGAGGTATATAGCTGCCGCGCCGTAGGCATTTTAAAGCCCTCGCTGTAGGCCCCCCAAATCGACCAGTCATCATCAAAATGGTAAAGTGCACCAAAGCTGGCCAACAGCTTTTCTTTACTAACCTTTTTCGGTTCGGAACCCTCCACTACTTCATAGTCAGGGCCGGGGCTTGGATCAATACTGTAAGTGGCCAGCCGCACGCCTGGCGTCAGCTCCAGAGCGCCTCCAGCTAGCAATATTTGGTCCTGCAGGTAAACGTCTGCTCGACGAGTTTCGGCCTTGGCAAAGCTATTAAGCCTAGAGGAAGAAGTAGCGCCCGTGGTCAGGTTATTGTAGTTGCTGGTGGAGCTGTAGTCAGTGTTGGCCAGATCGCCATCGAAACCCCAAGTCAGAACATGATCAGTTTTTTCAACTTTGGCCAACGAAGTAAACTGCACATCCAGCTCGACAAAATCCTCTTGATATTTTGTATTGCCGGTCTCAAAGGTTTTATCACCGTTGGATAGTTCACTTCTTTCGCGACTATGACTCTCGTATTCGTAAGGAGAATAAGCAAGCGTTGTTTTAACTGTATTTACTAATGGCTGATTCAGTTTCCATTGGTGCTCAAGCGCATAGTGCTGCCGTGTAAGCTTCAGCTCTCGGCGACTGTCTTCTAAAATTTCTCCGGTCAAGGTGTTATCGAAACTGGATCGTTGCGGGCCCAAGTTATAGCGGTTGTCCACATCGTTATTTCGCCTCATGATATCCATCGAAAACTCAAAGCGATGAACATCGTCAGGCATCCAAACCAGCTTAGACAAGCCACGGGTGGTACTGATATCGGCTGGGTTCAGCGTGTCACAGCCGGTCGCGCCAAACTCTATATTACGACCACAGCCAAACTGCCCCCCATCGCCGCGAGCGTTGCTTAACTCATGCTCATGAGCGTTACTCTGTGCCAGCCCTAGTAAGAACGACACCTGACTATTCACCTGCTGGGCAAAGGTTAGCGACGATGCTATTTCTTGGTTGACAGTCATATAGCCAACTTCGGCTTCTACACCACGGTCTCGCCCTTGCAAAATATCTTCCGGGTCTTGCGTTTCTACCGCCACAACGCCAGCCAAAGCGTCGGCCCCCCAAAGTACCGATGAAGGACCGCGCACCACTTCCACTTGTTTGACAAAGTTGAAGTCTACATAGTCTCTAGTGCCATCACCCACTCTTTCAGCCACGCGCGAGCCGTCTATCAGCATTTGCACACGGTTTCCGCCAATGCCACGAATACTAAAACCACTATAGGTACTGAACGGATCAGTACCTGATGTCTGGCGGAAAACATCAACCCCAGGCAAGTAACGCACAGCCTCTTGCATGTCGGTTACAAGATGCTTTTGCAGAGTATCGCCGGTAATAACGTTGGCCGTACCAGCAATATCGAGTACCGATTGCGCCTGGCGTGTTCCATATACTGTGATAGGCAAAAGAGCACCTTCACGATTAACAGTCCGCTCTTGGCTTGCATCAGAGTCCGGCGCGTTATTTTGCGCCAGGGAAGAATTGTAAATCGAAATGCCCGTCAGGAAACCAACTAACATGAAGCACCGTGGTGATCTCTTTAATTTATAAAACATAAACTCAGTCCCTTTCATACCTCTCCCTTACAGCCAGCACGCTCAATCCTGAGAGATGCTCCGGCTGCATGGGTGATTCTAGACGGGTAGCTGCGCAAGCTTAACGGGCATCACCCTACGAAAGGCAAATCATAATGGTAATGATTCTTTTTTACAACAAAGGATGGCCTTGGCAGATACTGCTCTAAGTGCCTAACCGAAAGTTTTCGTGCATAATGTATGTAGGATAACTGACACG
>NZ_JBQDJZ010000031.1:0-26055 GCF_052095765.1 Halomonas sp. | reverse complement strand
AAAAACAGGTGGCCTGAATGATCTCAGAGGCGACAGATTTCTTGACAACTACCGGCCCGCTGCTGTCGGGCATTCAGGTTGGCGGCACAGACTTGGGCTTCTGGTTCGCCCAACAGGGGTCGATCCTGACCTTCATAGCCATCACCTTTTTCTACGCATGGCGCATGAATGGCCTAGACAAAAAATACGGCCTCGGGGAGTAAAATAATATGAGCCAGTATGCAATCAACTTGCTTTTTGTCGGGGCGTCATTCGTCCTCTATATCGGCATCGCCATCTGGGCGAGAGCCGGGTCGGCCAAGGATTTCTATGTTGCCGGTGGTGGCGTACACCCGATCACCAACGGCATGGCAACTGCCGCTGACTGGATGTCTGCCGCTTCCTTCATCTCCATGGCCGGCCTGCTAGCCTCCGGCGGCTATGCCAACTCCAGCTTCCTGATGGGCTGGACCGGCGGCTACGTGCTGCTGGCCATGCTGCTTGCGCCCTATCTTCGCAAGTTCGGCAAGTTCACCGTTCCCGACTTCATCGGCGATCGCTACTACAGCCGCACCGCGCGCCTGTTGGCGGTGATCTGTCTGATTATCGCTTCGGTGACCTACGTTATCGGTCAGATGACTGGTGCCGGCGTTGCCTTCTCGCGCTTCCTTGAGGTCAGCAACACCTGGGGCATCTGGATCGCCGCGCTGATCGTGTTCCTGTACGCGGTGTTCGGTGGCATGAAGGGCATCACCTACACCCAGGTCGCTCAGTACGTCGTGCTGATCGTGGCCTACACCATTCCAGCGGTATTCATCTCACTGGAGCTGACCGGCAACCCGATTCCGGGTCTAGGCCTGTTCAGTGACTACACAGAATCCGGCGTGCCACTGCTGACCAAGCTTGATGAGGTCATCGTGGCGCTGGGCTTCCAAGACTACACCGAAGACATCGACAACAAGCTCAACATGGTGCTGTTCACCCTGTCGCTGATGGTCGGTACCGCGGGCCTGCCCCACGTCATCATCCGCTTCTTCACCGTCCCCAAGGTCGCCGATGCGCGCTGGTCTGCCGGCTGGGCTCTGGTGTTCATCGCCCTGCTGTATCTGACAGCACCGGCAGTAGGCGCCATGGCACGCCTCAACCTGATGACCACGGTCTATCCGGAAATGGTGAGCGATAACTACGAGCAGGCGGCACTAGACCCTATCCTCTATGAGGATCGTCCTGAGTGGATCAAGACCTGGGAAGAGACCGGTCTGATCACCTTTGACGACAAGAACGACGACGGACGTATCCAAGTCTACAACGACACGAACGAAGAGTACGCGCCCATTGCTGCAGAGCGTGGCTGGAAAGGCAACGAGCTGGATGTGAATAACGACATCCTGGTACTGGCCAACCCGGAAATCGCCAACCTGCCGCCCTGGGTGATCGGTTTGATTGCAGCCGGTGGTATAGCGGCGGCACTGTCCACGGCAGCCGGTCTGCTATTGGCCATCTCGTCGGCGATCAGTCATGACTTGATCAAGACGATGATCAACCCAGGCATCTCTGAAAAATCAGAAATGCTGACGGCCCGGATATCCATGGGTGGCTCCATCCTGCTGGCAACCTACCTGGGGCTGAATCCGCCCGGCTTTGCTGCCCAAACGGTGGCACTCGCCTTCGGTATTGCCGGCGCCTCACTGTTCCCGGTGCTGATGATGGGGATTTTCTCTAAGCGCATGAACAATGTTGGCGCAGTTGCCGGCATGCTGACAGGCCTTTGCGCTACCCTTCTGTACATCTTCACCTACCTGGGCTGGTTCTTCATTCCGGGAACCAACATGCTCCCCAACACGCCGGATAACTGGATGTTCGGCATCTCGCCACTGTCCTTCGGTGCCGTGGGTGCGATGCTCAACTTCATCGTGGCCTTCTTGGTATCCCGCGTCACTGCTGCACCACCGCAGCACATCCAGGATCTGGTCGAGAGTGTGCGCTACCCGAAAGGGGCTGGCCCATCCAACGTACACTGAGGATAATCCCTCCACGCGTGCCGCTTGAGCGGTGCACCACCCAACGTCGGGCTTCCTTCGGGAAGCCCGACTGCCGTCAGGACACTAAGAATGATTTGGCATTTGATTGCGGCGATCTTCGCCGGACTGGGCAGCGCAGGTATCGCCATGCTGCTGCGCAAAATCAGCGGGAAACGCCTGCCACGCTGGATCATCCCGGCCTTTGCCGGGCTCGGCATACTGGGCTATCAGATCTACCAAGAATACAGCTGGTTCGAGCATAAACAACAGCTGTTGCCATCCGAGGCACAGGTGATCAGCTCTGAGCAACGCTCAATGGTATGGCGCCCCTGGACCTTTTTGTTTCCCATCACCAACGCCTTCACGGTAGTGGACGACAGCATCGCCAGCGAATCAGATAACAGCGATGTCGTCAGCTTCCAGCTGTATCATTTTGAACGCGCCTATCCAGACCGAGTCAGCATCCATCCTTCCTTGCTCAACTGCACTACCCGAGAACTGGTGCCGCTCGACCAGGAAAACGGCCGCGCCCAGGTCGAAGACATGCGGCTTCTGGATGAAGACGCGCCGCTGTATCAACATCACTGCTCCGGCCAATAGCGAGGCATGAGATAGCGCAGCCACCTACGGGCCTCTAGAATAGAGTCACCACAAGGAGACTTAGATGTTTGCTGGCTGGCTGCTGATCGTTGTTTCACTGCTCTACATTGCCGTGCTGTTTGCCATTGCCTGGCACGGTGACCGTCAAGCGCGCCGCTTTGGTGCCTCGCGCCGGCGGCCAGTCATCTACAGCCTGGCGCTGGCCATCTACTGCACCTCCTGGACCTTCCACGGTGCCGTCGGCCAGGCCGCCACCTCAGGCTGGTCGTTTGCCAGCATCTTCATCGGCCCGATCATCACCTTACTGCTGTTCTGGCCGGTGTTGGCCAAGATGATCCGTGTAGCGAAGCACCAGAACGTGACTTCCATTGCTGACTTCATTGCCTCGCGCTACGGCAAGACCCAGTCGCTGGCGGCCTTTGCCAGCCTGGTGGCGCTGATCGGTACGCTGCCCTACATCGCCCTGCAGCTGAAAGCGGTATCCAGTACATTTAGCCAGCTCACGCTGGCCTCAGACATCACCCGCACGCCACTGATTGGCGACACCGCTTTCTATGTCGCCTTTATCATGGCCATTTTCGCAATCCTGTTCGGTACCCGTCACACCGATGCCACCGAGCATCACGAGGGCCTCATCCAAGCGGTGGCCTTCGAGTCACTAGTCAAGCTGGTTGCCTTTCTCACCCTGGGCGCTTACGTCACCTGGGTGATGTTTGATGGCCTGGGTGACCTTCTGGCCTTTGCCGATATCCAGCTTGAGCTGCAGCGCCAGCTGGTCGAGCAGGACTTCGGTCAGAGTTTTTGGGCGCAGACCCTGCTGGCAATGCTCGCCGTGCTCTGCCTGCCACGTCAATTCCACGCTGCCGTGGTCGAAAACACCCACCGCGATGATGCGTCCATCGCCCGCTGGCTGTTTCCGACCTACCTGATCGCTTTCGCGTTTTTCGTGCTGCCACTGGCCGCCGCCGGCCTGACGTTATTTGCCGATGGCAGCGTGGCGCCAGACAACTTCGTGCTCGCCCTGCCCATGGCCAGCGGTAACAGCTGGCTGAGCCTTTTGACCTATATCGGTGGTTTTTCGGCGTCTACCGGTATGGTCATCGTCGCTGCAGTGGCTGTCTCGATCATGATTTCTAACGAGATCGTCATACCCGCGCTGTTCCGCCTGCGCTGGTTCGACACCAAGGCGCGTGACTATGGCCGCCTGGTACTGCGAACCCGTCGCATCACCATCGCGGCCGTGCTGGGCATGGCCTATGGCACCTATAAGCTGATTGGCGAGTTCAGCTCATTAGCCTCGATCGGCATGCTGTCGTTTGCCGCCGCAGCCCAGTTTGCTCCCGCAGTAATTGGCGGCCTGTACTGGAAGCGCGGCAATCGCATGGGCGTCATTGTCGGCATGGTTGCGGGCTTCACCATCTGGACTTACAGCCTGCTATTACCGGCCATGATCAGCGCCGGTGTGCTGCCCGCGCACTGGCTCAGCGGTGGCCCACTGGGCATCGGCTTTCTGTCGCCTATCTCGCTGCTGGGGCTGAACGTCGGCGACAGCTTTACCCATGGCGTCATGATGTCGCTCGGCCTGAATCTGGCCTGCTATATCTTTGTTTCCCAAGTAACGCCGCAGCGGGTAGTTGAACGCATTCAGGCCTCACTGTTCGTCGATAGCGTGGAAACACGCCAGACGTCGGTCAACCGTCCATGGACCGGTGCCACCACGGTCAACGACCTCAAAGTGCTGTGCGAACGCTTTCTTGGCCCCGCCCAAGTCAATCGCGCCTTCAGCGAATATGCCCAGCGCGCCGGCATCAGTCTTGAGGACAACGCCCGAGCGTCTATCGATATCATCCAATTCACCGAGCGCCTACTGGCCTCGGTGCTGGGCGCGTCTTCAGCACGAATCGTTGTCAACTCGGCGCTACAGGGGCGCGGCATCGGCATTTCAGATGTTATCTCTATTGTTGATGAAGCCTCTCAGGTACTGGAATTCAACCGCGCCCTGCTGCAGGCCACCATTGAAAATATCAACCAGGGCATTGGCGTGGTCGACCAAAATCTGCGCTTGGTGGTGTGGAACCAGCGTTATTTAGAGCTGTTCCGTTTTCCCGATCACTTGATACGGGTTGGCGCCTCCATGGAACGCATCTTCCGCCATAACGCTCATAACGGGGAATACGGCCCCGGAGACCCTGAGGAGCACGTCGAGCAACTGCTGAGTAATATCCGCCAGGGCCATCCTCACCGCTATGTGCGCTACCGCCAGGACGGCAGCGTGCTGGAAGTCCAGGGTACCCCCATGCCTGGGGGCGGCTTTGTGTACACCTATCAAGACATCACCCAGCAAAAGCGGGTTGAGGAAGAGCTGATCCTCTCCCAGAACAACATACGTATCTATACCGACAATGTGCCGGCGCTGATCGCCTATTTCGACAAGGAATGCCGCTACCTGTTTACCAACCGTGCCTATGAGCAGGCCTTCAACATCGACCGCGCCGCCGTGATCAGCAAGCCGCTGTGGGAGGTAATGCCGGAGCACATGGCGCGTGAGCGGGCTCCGTGGCTTGAGCGTGCGCTTGATGGTGAGCGCGTCAACTTCGAGGTGTCACTGCGCATGGAGTCCGGGCTGCACTACATGCTGGTCACCTATACGCCACACTTTGATAATAACGGCGAAATTCTCGGCTTTTTCTCGCTATATCAGGATATTACTGAGCGACGTCGCGCCGAAATCGCCCTCAAAGAAACCAACGAAACCCTGGAAGAACGAGTGCGCGAACGGACTCAGGCACTGTCTGCCGCCAACTCGGCACTACGCCAGGAAAATCGCGTGCGAGCCGAGGCCGAGCAAGCGCTGCGCCATGCCAAACAGACGGCTGAAACCGCCAACGCCTCCAAAACCCGCTTCCTGGCAGCAGCCAGTCACGACCTGCTGCAACCACTCAACGCAGCACGACTGTTCACCTCGGCGCTGTCACAACAGTTTGAAAGCGGCGAAACCAAGCGCACCATCAACCACATCGACAACTCACTGCAGGCGGCCGAGGAGCTACTGAGTACGCTGCTGGACATATCCAAATTGGATGCCGGCGCGCTGACACCCCGTCGCAGCCACTTTGCCCTGGCTGACATCATCCAGCCATTGCGCGCCGAATTCGATGTAATGGCCGCCGATCGCGGCCTCGACCTCCATGTGGTGCCTACCCGCTGCTGGGTCGACAGCGATCCTCAGATGCTTCGCCGCATCATTCAGAACTTCCTGTCCAACGCCATTCGCTATACCCAGCAAGGCCGCGTTCTGCTGGGCTTTCGACGTCAAAAAAATCATCTGCTCATCGAAGTATGGGACAGCGGCCCCGGCATTCCAGAAGCCAAGCTCAGCGAAATCTTCCAGGAATTCAAACGACTCGATCAGGTCTCACGGCATAAGGAAAGTGAGCGAGGTCTGGGCCTCGGGCTATCGATTGCTGACCGCATGAGCCGCGTGCTGGACCATCCGATCCGGGTAAGGTCCAGGGTTGATCAGGGCACCGTTTTCAGCATTAGGGTTCCCCTGGTGCCAGCTGGCCAGCTCAGTAGTTACGACACCAGCAACGTCAAGCGGGCCGGCAACAAGCTGGCTGGCAAACGCATCCTGTGTATCGATAACGAAACGCTGATCCTAGAAGGCATGAAAGCCATGCTGACGGGCTGGGGCTGTGACGTGCATACCGCCACCTCAATCAGCAGCGCCAAAACGGTGCTTCGCCATCTGGATGGCGATCCCGACGCCATCCTGGCCGACTACCATCTGGACAACGAAGTGACCGGCCTGATGGCCATTGATGCGCTGACCGAACGCCTGGAAAGTGACGTACCCGGCATCGTCATCACCGCCGACCGCACCGAAGAAGTCGCCGAGCAGATCAAGCGCGGCGGCTTCCACCTGTTACTCAAACCCGTCCGCCCCGCCGCCCTGCGCGCCCTACTGACCCGCACCCTTCAGGCCAGCCAGGCCATGGGAAGAACCAAGAAGAGTGAGTGATAGCTCATGCCCTACCAGGCGCCTGACGGCGCCATCGCTGTCTGAAGCCAGCTTCCACGAAGGTCAAAAAATCCGTTTATAAACAACGAGATGCGCCGATTTTATTGTGGGAGCCCGATAAACCGGGCTCCCACAAAATCGGGCAAGCTCAGGAGCGGACTTTCGGCGGCTCCACTTCGAGTTTCTGGGCGATGATGACGGCCTGGGTACGGGAATGCACACCGAGCTTGCGCAGGATGGCAGTAACATGGGCCTTGATGGTGGCTTCAGATACGCTCAACTCGTAGGCAATCTGCTTGTTGAGCAGACCTTCGGTGAGCATGTTGAGTACGCGGAACTGCTGCGGGGTCAGTGAGGCAATCGCTTCGGCAAACCGGGTGTCTTCTTCGTCGGCACCGGCGAGACTGTCAGCCATGTCGGCAGGTAGCCACACTTCACCATTAAGAATCTCACCTACCGCTTCGGCAATCAGCTGCAGGGATGACGACTTGGGAATGAATCCCGATGCACCGTAGTCGATAGCGCGCCGCACCACATGCGGCTCATCACTACCCGATACAACAGCAACCGGAACCTCTGGCGCTTGGCTGCGCAACTGGATCAGCCCTGAAAACCCATGGGCCCCCGGCATATGCAGATCCAGCAGGATCAGGTCTGCATCCGGATGGCGCGTAACCACCTCATTGGTGGCCTCCATGGTATCAGCCTCTACAATCTCGGCTTGAGCCCCAACCTGACGCAACGCCTGAGTCAATGCGGCGCGAAACAGGGGATGGTCATCAGCAACGATGAACTTCTGAGCAACTGCCATGGGTTCTCCTCCAAATACCTTGAGCGATGACCCGCACCGTCAGCGGATGCTTTATTTATTGCATTCATGTTAACTCAGCCCAGCCTCTTGCCCCAAGTATCTTTATCGAACGCCAAAAACAAGCGCCAGCATAACGGCCGGCGCTTGTTTCATATTGCAACCTTGCAGTTGCTGCTTCACATCAACGGTTAACGCGGTCTTCAATTAGCTCATCCACCACTGACGGATCGGCCAGCGTGCTGGTATCACCCAGACCTTCAGTCTCGTTGGCGGCAATCTTGCGCAGAATACGGCGCATGATCTTGCCTGAGCGGGTCTTGGGCAGATCCCTGGCCCACTGGATAACATCCGGAGAAGCGATGGGGCCGATATCCTTACGCACCCACTGGACCAGCTCTTTCTTGAGCTCGTCGCTGGGCTCAAAGCCTTCTGCCAGGGTGACATAGATGTAGATGCCCTGCCCCTTGATATCATGAGGGAAGCCCACCACGGCCGCTTCAGCCACCTTGTCATGCGCCACCAGCGACGACTCAATCTCGGAGGTGCCCATGCGGTGCCCAGAAACGTTGATCACGTCATCGACGCGGCCGGTAATCCAGTAATAACCGTCCTCATCACGACGCGCGGCATCACTAGTGAAGTACATCCCTGGGTAGGTCGAGAAGTAGGTCTGAATAAAGCGCTCGTGGTCACCCCAGATGGAACGGGCAATACCCGGCCAGGAATCCAGGATCACCAGGTTGCCCTCGGCTTCGCCTTCCAGCAGATTACCGTCGGCATCGGCGATACCCGCCTTAACGCCAAATAGAGGATAGGTCGCGGAGCCCGGCTTGAGGTCGGTAGCGCCAGGCAGAGGCGAAATCAGGATGCCGCCGTTTTCGGTCTGCCACCAGGTATCAACAATCGGGCACTTGGTATTACCGATGACCCGGTAATACCACTCCCAGGCTTCGGGGTTGATCGGCTCACCGACTGACCCCAGCAGGCGCAGACTCTCGCGAGTACTGGACGCCATAACATCATCGCCATGGGCGCGCAGTGCACGGATCGCCGTTGGCGCCGTGTACAGGATGTTGACCTTGTGCTTATCGACCACTTCGCCCATACGGCCTGGCGTCGGATAGCTGGGCACACCCTCGAACATCAGGGTGGTGGCGCCATTAGCCAAAGGGCCATAGACGATGTAGCTGTGGCCGGTGATCCAGCCAACGTCAGCGGTACACCAGTAGACGTCACCATCCTTGTAATCAAAGACATATTGGTGTGTCAGGGCGGCGTACGTCATGTACCCACCGGTGGTATGCTTCATGCCCTTGGGCGCACCGGTAGAGCCCGAGGTAAATAGGATGAATAACGGATCTTCAGCGTTCATCTCTTCGGCCGGGCACTCGGTAGGCTGACCGGAAACGATATCTTCGTACCAGACGTCGCGACCATCATGCCAGTCAATTTCACCACCAGTACGCTTGACCACCATCACATTCTTACACACATCGGTGCCATCGCGGGTCAGCGCTGCATCGACGTTGTCCTTGAGCGGCACGTTCTTGCCGCCACGTACCGACTCATCGGCAGTGATGACCAGCTTGGACTGCGCACCCACCACACGCTGCGCTACCGCATCCGGCGAGAAGCCGCCAAAGATCACCGAGTGGATCGCACCGATTCGCGCACAGGCCAGCATAGCAATGGCTGCTTCGGGGATCATCGGCAGATATAGGGTAACCACATCACCTTTTTCGATACCCAGCGACTTCAGGCCGTTGGCCATCTGACAGGTCTTTTCGTACAGATCGCGGTAAGTCAGCGTCTTGTCGGTATTCGGATCGTCGCCTTCCCAGATAATCGCCGGCTGGTCGCCACGGGTCTCCAGATGACGGTCAAGGCAGTTGACACTGGCATTGAGCGTGCCGTCCTCGAACCAACGAATTTCGACATTATCCGGGCCAAAAGAAGAGTTCTTGATCTTGGTGGGCGGTTTGATCCAGTCAAGCCGCTTGGCCTGCTCTGCCCAATAGCCTTCAGGATCCTCGATGGACCGGCGATACTGAGCTTCGTAACCTGCCTTATCGATCCAGGCGCTTTTGGCCAGTGCCTCGGGAACCGGATAAATGTGCTTGTGCTGCTCACTCATAGAAAAGACCTCTTGCTCAGGAAGAATATCAGGCAGATAACAGCATCCG
Source organism: Halomonas sp. (assembly GCF_052095765.1). GTDB lineage: Bacteria > Pseudomonadota > Gammaproteobacteria > Pseudomonadales > Halomonadaceae > Halomonas. Next base: position 16,440 of record NZ_JBQDJZ010000031.1, on the reverse strand, counting down.
AACGCATTGTTGTTGTGCGTAACGGCCCAGTCAGTAACCCGTCTAGCATATCCCTCTCGGGGCCGTCTTCCATTTAGACCTTGGTAGAAATAAAAAACACTTTAATAACAGATAGTTAACTAACTTTAATATCTTCATTACGACCCAGATAGGTCAGCGGTAACAGACAGCTACGACAATGGTAGCGCTTCCCCCCGAGAACCAGCCCATGGCGCCGATTCGTGAAAGTGTGTCGCATGCAAGAACACGCATAGATATGCGGGGCCGGACTTGCCCGACCGGTATCAAAGCAATGTGTCACATCAGGCGCCAGCCCGAACAGCTCGCGCATGACAGTTTTCCACTCATGACCGTGCGGGCGCATCTTCTCGCTGCCTTCAAGGTGGTCAACCAGCCAGTGCGCCATTTCATGGGGAACAATGTTGATTAGGAATGCATAGCGGTTTTCATCGTAAAGTACGGGGTTGAAACGCAAACCGCCTCGGCCAAAATGCGCCTGGCCTGCGGTTTTGCCGCGCAAATCGAACCAGATGCGCGGACACGGCAAGTCGCCATACACCTCCAGGCAAAGTTTCCATGCCTCGGTACAGCGATCAAGCAGCGCCTGTTGACTGGCCGTAACGTCCAGCCCGGTCAACCAGTCCTTATCAATATCATCAAGTACGGGAGTCATCATGAATGCTAGAATGGCATGAGCCTCTGGTAGCGTAAAGCGCGCCACCAACTGCGGCTATCCCCCGCTAACCGGCCTGCACACAGGCCTGCGACAGCAGCGAGAGACACCATGCCTGACAACGAAACACCCCAGCCCTACCCCCTGCTTGAGGATGAGAATCTCGATGAGCTCGACGGCTTTCTGGCGTCCGAGCGGGCGGGACCTGACGCGCTGGACTTGATCGGCAGCCATGGTTTTCTGGTGGCACTGGCCGTAGCCCCCGTTGAACAGTCAACCGGCGTATGGGTAGCCGAGCTGTTTCAGGGCGAGCCAGCGTTTGCCGATGCCACAGAGCGCGATCGGATTCTTGGCCTGCTGGACAGCCTACGCACCAATGCCATTAACGTGCTGGAAGCGGGCGGACTGCCTGAGCTCCCGTTTGACCTGGAGCTGGATGGACTACCCCCGGAAGAGACGCCAACCGGCGACTGGTGCGCCGGCTTCATGGAAGGTGTATTTCTCAATGAAGCCGCCTGGTTCGAAGACAGCGAAGAAACCGCAGCTACCCTGCTGCTCCCCTTCATGCTGCTCTCGGGGTTGTTCGATGACGAACCTGACATGGCTGAACTGGCCAAAGATGAACAACGCCTCGCCGAACTTACCGCCCAACTGCCTGAGCTGGTACTCGACCTCTACCTGCACTTTCGCGTCCCCCCTGAGACGGACCAACCGCGCCCAAGGCGCAAGGGGCCTGCTGGTGGAAAAAAAGGGAAGACAGGACGCAAACGCTGACCCCCAAGGGGCCTGAAAGCCGCTCCCACAACCCCTTTAAAACAGCGACATGCACTGGTTTTCGTAGGAACCTTGCTCACAAGGCGAAACCGTTGCACAGCGGCGGCGGGTAACATCCGTGACACTCGCCTGGTATTGCAGACACCTCAACTCTGCATGGCACGGTGCACATAGAGATCATAGCGGCTGGTCTTGCCTTCCAGCACATGGCGTGGCGCGGGCCCTGCCAGCGGTGGTGCCTTGCGTGGCCGTTTGACCACCACGCGATATGTCGCCATATCCAGCGCGGCTTCAAGCAACTGCGCTGCATCATCATCGTCCCCCGCCAACTCGCGAAACACCCGCATTTCCTTCTTGACCAGCGCCGACTTGTCGCGGTGGGGAAACATCGGGTCCAGGTGAATGACGTCAGGCTCCGCGCCGGAAGCCTGGATCAGCGCTTCCAGGTCGCGACAGGCATCTCCCTGCATCAGCGTCATGGCAGCGGCAATCTCTGCAGTGTCGACATCCTGCCTGGCGCGCCTCAACCCATCATCGAGCAGCGCGGCAATCGCCGCTACCCGCTCAATCAGCAGCACCCGCGCGCCAAGGCTGGCCAGCACAAAGGCGTCGCGTCCCAGCCCCGCCGTGGCATCGATTACCGAAGGCGTAGCCACCTTGCCCAGCCCACAGGCACGGGCGATCAACTGGCCTCTACCGCCGCCAAAACGCCGGCGATGTGCGGCACGTCCGGCGACAAAATCCACCTGCAGCGGCTTGCCATATCGCCGAGAGTCGCCGGCTAGCTCCAATCGGCCATCTTGCTGTCGCAGCAATAGTGAGGCCTCACGGCCCTCGGGACTGTCGTGCTCAGACAGCCCCCAGCGCTGGGCCAGCTCAGCAGTGGTCGCTGCCACCACAGATGCCCGAGTCACCGGTTCTTTTTCCATGCAACCTGGTCGCGCAGATAAACAGGCTGTGCCTCATGTGCCGCACACCCCTTGCCAGCAGCAAAGGCATCCGCAGCCAGTAGCACCATGTCCTCCGCCGCCGCCTCGCAGTCAGGCAGACACTGCTGGACAGCAGCCCGGGTCTGCTCTGGCATGGCCTCTTTGAGATGCCAGCCCGAGCCCACACCAACCCAGCTCTCGCCGCCCTCAGGCACCAGCAGGCGCTCAGGCGCCAACAAGCTTTCTTCCATGCGCGCAATCATCCCGCCGCCAGCGGCCTCGCCATACTGCCAGGCGGCGGCGTACAGCTCGCCCATACGCGCATCCAGCACGGTCAGCAGATACTGAAACCCATGGCGTCGATAGGCACCGAGCGCCAGGGTTTCAAGGGTCGAGATACCAATCAGCGGGCGCCCCAAGCCAAACGCCAGCCCCTGGGCTACACCAGCGGCTATACGCAGCCCGGTGAAAGAACCAGGGCCATGCCCATAGGCCACGGCATCAAGCTCGGCAGGCGTAACGCCAGCTTCGGCCAGCACCTCATCGACCATTGGCAGCAGCCGCCGCGTATGTTCTCTGGGCGTGAGCTCAAAGCGTGAAATCAGCTGGTCATCCCTGCCGCTCTGACGGTGCAGCAGCGCGGCGGAACAGGCACTTGATGAGGCATCCAAGGCAAGCAGTATTGGCATATGATGGGCAAGATGTCAGGAAAATGTTGGCTAATTATACGCCAAAGGCCCGCGCAATGCGGGCCTTTGCAACGACAGAGTAACTGATACTCGGTCTCGGATTCGCTAGGCTCAGCCTTCTAGAGCGCGGGTTACCTGAGACGTGATGTCATCCACACTACCGACACCTTCAACCCGGTGATAGGCAGGCGCGACGCTGGGCTCTTCAGCCGCCCACTGCTGGTAGTACTCCACCAGCGGTGCCGTCTGATCGTGGTAGATAGCCAGGCGATTGCGGACTGTCGACTCGCTGTCGTCTTCGCGCTGAATCAGCGGCTCGGCAGTCACGTCGTCCTTCCCTGCTTCTTTGGGCGGGTTATAGTCGATGTGATAGGTACGACCAGACGCCTGGTGCACACGACGGCCCGCCAAGCGCTTGACGATTTCCTCATCCGGCACAGCAATTTCAAGCACATGGTCAATTTTGACCTGGGCTTCCTTCATGGCATCAGCCTGGGGAATGGTGCGCGGGAAGCCGTCAAACAGAAAACCGTTGGCACAGTCCGGCTGAGCAATACGCTCCTTGACCAAAGCAATGATCAGCTCATCAGACACCAGCCCACCCGTCGCCATAATTTCCTTGACCTTGAGGCCCAGCTCACTGCCTTCCTTAACTGCAGCGCGCAGCATGTCGCCAGTGGAAATCTGCGGAATGCCAAAGCGCTCACAGATGAACTGGGCCTGGGTGCCCTTACCGGCGCCCGGCGCCCCTAACAGAATCAAACGCATCTGACTGCTCCTTGAAGCAATATATTAAATTGTAGAGTGTTAAAAATGAGTGAAATTACAATACCCCTGCCATCGACGTCAGACAAGATGAACATCATGAAAAAACCAAAGGACTTAATAAAAAACCTTTTCCTTTCAACTGCCTGGCAACAAATAACACTTTGGTCTGGCAGACCAAACGACGAAAAAGACGGCGCCCAAAGGCGCCGTCTCCGCTGCACTTGCTTCCGTTCCTCGCCTTACAGCAGCTGGCGACGAATATCGCTGAGCAGCTGCGCAATAAAGGCCGTAAAGCGCGCCGCATCGGCACCGTTAACCGCACGGTGGTCATAGGATAGTGACAGCGGCATCATCAGCCTCGGCTGGAAGCTGGCACCATCCCAGACCGGCTTCATCTGCGCCTTTGAGACACCAAGAATGGCGACTTCTGGCGCATTGACAATGGGCGTGAAGGCCGTGCCACCAATCGAACCCAGACTCGAAATGGTGAAGCAGCCGCCGCTCATGTCGTCGCGCTTAAGCTTCTTATTCTGCGCCTTGCCAGCCAGCTCAACCGACTCCTTGGCCAGCTCAATTAGCGACTTCTTGTCGGCATCTCGGATCACCGGCACCATCAGGCCATCCGGCGTATCCACGGCAATTCCGATGTGTACGTACTTCTTGTACACCAGCGTTTCGCCGTCGCTTTTCAGGCTGACGTTGAACTGTGGATAACGTGCCAGCGCCAGCGCACAAGCCTTGATCATGAACGGCAGCGGCGTGAGCCTGGCACCCTGGGCCTCAGCCTCGGCTTTCATCGACTTTCGGAAGGCCTCCAGCTCGGTGATATCCGCCTCGTCGAACTGGGTGACGTGGGGCAGATTGACCCAGCTGCGATGCAGGTTGGTCGCGCCCATTTTCATCAGGCGACCCATGGGCTTCTCTTCGACCTCACCAAACTGGCTGAAGTCGACGTCAGGAATCGGTGGAATACCGCTACCAGCCGCGCCCTGCGCCGCGGGGCTCGCACCTTTGGCCTGACCGCCCGCCATCACCTGCTTAACGTAGCTGTGGACGTCCTCCTTGAGCACGCGATCCTTGGGGCCACTGGGCTTGACCAGCTCAAGGTCAACGCCCAACTCACGGGCCAGCATACGGACCGCCGGCCCGGCATGCACCAGCTTACCTTCACGGGGCTTTTGAGCGGCCATTTCGGCCTCCGGGCTCGGGCGACCCGCCGGAGATGAGCTCTGCTTGGGCTGCTCAGCGCCACCTTGCTGGGGCGCGGCATGCTGAGGCGCGCTGGCCTCTTCAGCACCACCGCCAACGGTTTCAATGTAGCCGATCAGATCACCCTCGGAGACGGTATCGCCTTCCTTGACGCTCAGCTCAATCAGCTTGCCCGCGTAGGGGCTTGGCACATCCATAGAGGCCTTGTCAGACTCCAGAGTAATCAGCGTGCCTTCTTCCTCAACCTCGTCGCCAACAGAGACGCCCATCTCGATAATTGGCACGTCGCTGGAACCGCCCAGATCCGGCACACGGATTTCCTGACGCTTCGGCCCACTGCTGGCTGCAGGTTTGGGCTGCGAATCAGCGCTAGACTCGGCGGCCGGTGCAGCAGGCGCATCCGCTGCGCTGTCATCAGCACCGGCATCCTCATCGCCAGTGACTTCGATAGTACCGATCACGTCGCCCATCGACACGGTATCACCCACCTTGACGGTCAGGGTGACCAACTTACCGGCCTGTTCGCTAGGCACGTCCATAGACGCCTTGTCAGACTCCAGGGTAATCAGGGTGTCTTCTTCGGCAATCTCATCACCTACGGCCACAGCCACTTCGATAACTTCGACATTTTCGTCACCGCCGAGATCAGGAATCACAATATCCACGGTCTGCTTGCCGCCATCTGAGCTAGCGCTTGGCGCCGGTTTCTCGGCTGCCGTTGGCTTGTCAGACTCAGCGGCGGGAGCCGCTGACTTGGCCTCGGGCTCAGCATCCCCGCCGCCTTGAGCCTCAAGCTCAACGATGGCATCACCTTCGGATACGGTATCGCCTTCCTTAACCAGTATCTTGACGATCTTACCGCCCTTGGGCGAAGGCACGTCCATGCTGGCCTTGTCAGATTCCAGGGTGATCAGGGTATCTTCAGCGTTGATAACATCGCCGACAGACACCGCGACCTCGATGATTTCCACATCGGAATCGCCGCCGATGTCGGGAACATTGATGGTTTCGCTACTCAAGGTTGCGCTCCTTCCAAATCGTGTCTGGAACGGGCGGGGCAATCCCCGCCCGGACATCGGGATCAGCTGGTCAGCGGATTCGGCTTGTTGGTATCAATGCCGTATTTGGCAATTGCCTCAGCGACAACTTTGCGATCCATCTCACCACGGTCCGCCAGCGCCTTGAGAGCGGCAACGGTGACGAAGTAGCGATCCACTTCAAAGAAATGGCGCAGCTTCTCGCGGGTGTCGGAGCGGCCATAGCCGTCGGTTCCCAGCACATGGTAGTCGGTCGGCACCCAGGCGCGAACCTGGTCGGCGAACAGTTTCATGTAATCGGTGGCGGCAATTGCCGGCCCCGTGCGGCCCTCAAGGCAGGCTGTTACATGTGGCTGCCCACGCTCAACCTCAGGATTGATAAACGCCTGACGGTCAATTTCTAACGCCTCACGACGCAGCTCATTGAAACTGGTCACGCTCCAGATATCAGAGCCCACACCCCACTCCTCAGCGAGTATTTCAGCAGCAGCTTCAACCTCACGCAGGATCGTGCCAGAACCCATCAGCTGCACATGCCCCTTGTCGCCTTTGCTCTCGCGCAGCAGGTACATGCCCTTGATGATGTCCGCCGCAGGAATCTCTTCCAGCTCAGGGTGCGGGTAATTTTCGTTCATCACCGTGAGGTAGTAGAAGCAGTTTTCCTTGTCGGCAAACATACGTTTCAAGCCATCCTGCACAATCACCGCCAGCTCATGGGCATAGGTCGGGTCATAACTACGGCAGTTGGGAATCATCGATGCCTGCAGGTGGCTGTGGCCATCCTGGTGCTGCAGGCCTTCACCGTTAAGCGTTGTACGCCCTGCTGTACCGCCTACCATGAAGCCGCGTGCCTGCATGTCGCCAGCCGCCCAGGCCAGATCACCGATACGCTGGAAACCAAACATCGAGTAGTAAATGTAGAACGGCAACAGCGGAATGTCGTTATTGCTGTAGGACGTGGCCGCAGCAATCCACGACGACATGGCACCCGCTTCGGTGATGCCTTCTTCAAGCACCTGACCGGCCTTGTCCTCGCGATAGTACATCAGCTGGCCCCTATCCATGGGCTCATACTTCTGACCACCGGGGCTATAGATACCCAGCTGGCGGAACATACCTTCCATCCCGAAGGTACGCGCCTCGTCGGGCACAATCGGCACTACCTGCTGGCCAAAGCCCTTGTGCTTCACCAGGCCGTTGAGGATGCGCACGAAAGCCATGGTGGTGGAAATCTCACGGCCTTTGGAACCGCCAGTCTGCGAAGAGAAAATCTTGTCGTCGAGGCTAGGAATATCCAGCGCCTCGAAGTCCGAGTTGCGTGTCGGCAGATAGCCGTTCAAGCGTTCGCGCTGAAGATGCATATAGCGCATCTCAGGAGAGTCGTCCTCCGGCTTGAAGTACGGCATTTCATTCTCGATCTGCTCATCCGAGACATTGATGCTGAAGCGGTCGCGGAAGCGCTTGAGAACGCCCTTGTCGTCAATCGACTTGACCTGGTGCGCCTCGTTGTCGGCTTCGCCGCCGTCCGCGCCAAGACCATAACCCTTGACGGTATGCGCCAGCACCACGGTAGGACGCCCATTGGCGTTATGAACCGCCTCATGATAAGCGGCATACATCTTGTAGGGGTCGTGGCCGCCACGGTTGAGCTTCCAGATGTCGTCGTCGGACAGATCCTTGACCATCTCGGCAGTTTCCGGGTACTTGCCAAAGAAGTGCTCCCGGGTATAGGCGCCACCCATGGCCTTGTAGTTCTGGTACTCGCCGTCGACCGCCTCGTCCATGCGCTTCTGCAGAATGCCCTTGTGATCCTGCTCGAAAAGCGTATCCCACAGACGCCCCCAGACCACCTTAATTACGTTCCAACCGGCACCGCGGAATACGCCCTCCAGCTCGTCCATGATCCGCGAGTTACCGCGCACCGGACCGTCCAGACGTTGGAGGTTACAGTTGACGACAAAAATCAGGTTGTCCAGGTTCTCGCGAGCCGCCAGATGAATGGCACCTAATGACTCCGGCTCATCACACTCGCCATCACCCATGAAGCACCACACCTTGCGGTCCATCATCGGCTGCAGGCCGCGCTGGTCCAGGTATTTCATGACGTGAGCCTGATAGATCGCCATGATCGGTCCCAACCCCATGGAAACCGTCGGCATCTGCCAGTAGTCAGGCATCAGCCACGGGTGAGGATAGGAAGACAGACCGTCGCCATCGACCTCCTCGCGGTACTTATCCATCTGATCTTCGGTCAGGCGGCCTTCCAGGAAGGAGCGGGCATAGACACCCGGCGAGCTGTGTCCCTGAATGAACAGCAGGTCACCCTTAAAATCGCCCTTGGGCGCACGGAAGAAGTGATTGAAGCCCACATCATACAAGGTGGCACTGGACATGAAGCTGGCAATGTGGCCGCCAATGCCGCTGTTCTTGGCGTTGGCGCGGGTCACCATGGCCGCTGCGTTCCAGCGGATTAGTGAGCGGATACGCCGCTCCATAAACATGTCGCCAGGCATACGTGCCTCGCGATGTACCGGAATCGTGTTGCGATGTGGCGTCGTCACCGAGAAAGGTACCTGGCTGCCGTCCCGGCGAACACGGTCCGCCAAGCGGGTTAACAGATAACGGGCGCGCTCCTCACCCTCGCGGTCCAGTACTGACTCCAGGGATTCTAACCACTCCGTGGTTTCGACCGGATCGAGATCTTCTCGTGTCTCAAGACTCATGGACGTCTCTCCGAATGACGGTGGGGACTGATTTCCCCACGGCAAGAGGTATTTGCTATGGGTGGCCGCACGCAAACTGTCGGCAGTACAACCACGTTTTTGTAATGTTTTTACAAGACGCCGTGAACCACACAGCACGGCTCTCAAAATTATCGCATCTGTTACATAGTGGCAATTAAAACAGATTTGGAACTGATTTCCAAAACTCTTTGAGTCAGCATCTCCTGTGGCCTCGCGCCGCTCCGCCCTCACACCCGCCAACTTAAATGTAGAAGCGGCACTTGTGCCGCAAAACCGTCGCGTAGCGGCGGCGGGAGTAGAGTGGAGAGATTACAACACTGATTTTGCGAGCTGCTGATGATAGAAAGCCCAGTCAAAAGCAGAGCCGGGGTCATTTTTGCGTAACGGAGCAACATGCGCGTGGCCAACGATACGTTCAATGGCCATTTCGGAATAATGCCCTATCAGCGCGTGCGTCACTCGGCATAACGTAAGATACTGGGAATGAGTGTAGGGCGAGATTTCATCACCCTCCAGCTCAATGCCGATGGAAAAATCATTCAACTGCTGACGCCAGTGCCCGGCGTCCAGCCAGCGCGAGCGGCCAGCATGCCAGGCGCGCCGGTCAAAGGGCACGAACTGCACGCACTCACCGTCGCGGCGAATCAGCAAATGCGCCGACACACGCAACTGGTATATCCCAGCAAAATAGGGGTGCGCCTCAGGGTCCAGCCGGTTAGTGAACAGTTGCTCGATCGCCTCACCGCCAAACTCACCTGGCGGCAGGCTGATTGAGTGCACCACCAGCAGTGACACCTCACCATCCGGCCGTTCATTGCAGTTAGGTGACAGCACGCGCCGGGCACCACCCAGCCAGCCTTCATGTATCGCTGGTAGAACAGACGCCTGAATAGACGGTTGAATCGACATGTTTCTCCCCTGACGTTAACCTGCACAGTTCACTTATAATGACCGCTCAACGCATTTCAGCACAGAGTTTCCACACAGACTTTTAAATACAGGGACAGGCTTACCATGGACTATCAGGATGCCCTCGCCGAGGAGATTCGCAACAGCGCAGCCCGTCTGCTAGCGGAGGACGTCGGCCCCGGTGACATCACTGCCCAGCTGATTCCCGCCACCCAGCGCGCAAAGGCCCGTGTGATTGCGCGTCAGGACAGCGTGCTCTGCGGCATGGCCTGGGTCAACGAGCTGTTTCGTCGCCTGGACACCAGTGTTTCGCTGCACTGGTTAGCCAGCGACGGTGATCGCATTGCCGCCAACGAGCCCTTCCTGCTGCTGGAAGGTCCGGCACGCAGCCTGCTGACTGGCGAGCGCGCTGCACTCAACCTACTGCAAACGCTGTCAGGTACCGCCACCCAGACCCGCGCTTTCGTTGACCTGATCGACGACATCGGTGTACGTCTGCTGGACACCCGAAAGACCCTGCCCGGCATGCGCCTGGCCCAGAAATACGCCGTCACCTGCGGCGGGGGACACAACCATCGTATCGGCCTCTATGACGCTTTCCTGATCAAGGAGAACCACATCGCCGCCTGCGGCGGCATTTCGGCTGCCATCGAAGAAGCCCGCCGCATCGCACACGACCTGCCGGTAGAGATAGAAGTAGAGACCTTTGCAGAGCTGGATAACGCTCTTGCCGCTGGTGCCGACGTCATCATGCTGGACAACTTCTCTCTAGATGACATGCGCGAAGCGGTAGAACGCAACGCCGGAAAGGCCGTGCTTGAAGCATCAGGCAACGTCGAAGCCGCCAGGCTCAGGGATATTGCCGAAACCGGCGTCGACTGCATCTCCAGCGGCGCCCTGACCAAAAACGTCACCGCCATCGACCTATCAATGCGGCTGACAGATGTTGTCGACTAACAGGTTTTGAAAACGACCATTAAAAACAGCGAGCCGCTGCAGCTTGAGCCCATCGGCCATATCTTCAGCGACTTTGCCGACCCCTTCGGCATTCCACGTCAGCCTGGGCTAGCCAGTGCCGCCCGCGCCACCCTGGTACTCTGCTCCCCTTATAACGACCCACTCAGTGTGCGCGGGCTAGAAGACTTCAGCCACATCTGGCTGACCTTTATCTTTCATCTCAGCCCGAAACGCTGGACGCCGCTAGTACGCCCGCCTCGCCTGGGCGGCAACACAAAGATGGGGGTTTTTGCCACCCGCAGCACCCACCGCCCCAACCGCCTTGGCTTATCACTGGTTACCCTGGAACATATCGACACCCGTCATGGCGTATGCCTGAGCCTCAGCGGCGCCGATCTCGCGAACGGCACCCCAGTGGTCGATATCAAACCCTACCTGCCCTGGCTTGAAGCACGCCCGGATGCCCGAGGTGGCTTCGCCCCCGAACCACCCCTGCTGTGTCACGTGGTATTCAGCAACCAGGCACGCCAGCAACTCGCCGCACGAGCTGACTGCGAAAACTTCAGCACTCTGATCCAACAAGTTCTCGCCCAGGACCCACGCCCCGCCTACCGCCGCAGCCCCGACACCCGCATCCACGGCATCCGCCTGCGCGACGTCGACGTACGCTTTCGCGCCACCCGGGAAAATGTACTGGAAGTCATAGAACTACGCCCTGCGTAAGAGAGGCCTTCAGGCGCCTGGGTATCGCCACCAGATGTGCCATCGGCACCACCCCCGCCGCCGCTGCGCGGCGGTTTCGGCATGTAAACATGCCTCCTACGAAAACCAGTTTCGCCTTGTGAATAAGGCTCCTTCGAAAGCCAGTATATGTCGATGATATATAATGAAATGAAATGCCATAGCCGAGCAAGGTGAGCGATGGGCTCTTACAGACCCGGGTCGTTGTAGCGTGTGAAGATCAGGGTGAAGCAGGTGCCTTCACCCAGGGTGCTGGTGCAGATGATTTTTGCGCGATGTTGGTCGACTACGGCTTTGACCAAGGCGAGGCCGAGGCCGTGGCCGTGGATTTCGGAGTCGACATTGACACGGCTATAGCTCTCGAATATGCGCGGCAAGTCGGCTTCAGCGATGCCGCGACCCTGGTCACAAATCCGACATACCACATGCTCAACATCTTCTTGGACGCTAACCGTAACCTCAGTATCAACGGGGCTGTATTTGATCGCGTTATCCAACAGGTTATGCAGAGCACGCACCACATACCCCCTGTCGCCGCGCACCACACCACCCTCTTCACACTCCAGCTCGGAGCTCAGCTTGATACGCTTGATCCTGGCCGCTGACCACACCTGGTCCAGCACCTCCATCACCACGTCTTCCAACACCACCACATCGATCACCGGTGCGCCAAATTCAATCTTGGCCAACTGCATGAAGTCCTCTGTGAGGGTCAAGCCAGTACGCACCTGCTGCTCGATACGCTGATAAAACGCGCCATCAGACAACGCCGTTTGCGGCTGGCGCTGCAGGTCGACAAGGGCAAGAAGACCGGTCTGGGGAGACTTGAGATCATGGGAAAGAAAGCGCAGCATGCGGGCGCGCTGTTCTTCGGCCTGATTTTCCGCTGTCAAGTCAACCAGGCCGATCAGCCAGCCACTCTGCTGATGTACGCTCACCGTGTGCAGCGGCGCGAAATCCAGCCGGTAACAGCGATCGGGTACGCCATATACCCGACGACCATGGACCTGTTCAAGTACAGCCCCCAGGCTGGCATCGCCGCTTCCAAAGACGATGCTGTCATCCAGAGTCTCTAGAAGCTCGCTAACATTCTCGCTGTGCCTACCTAACTGCTGCCGCTCAAGCTGCCGAGCAAGACGGTTTGCCAGAATGATACGGCCATCATCAGCCACAACCAGCAGAGGCAGCGGCAACGACTTCAGCGAATCTGACACGAAGCGACGTGCACTGCGCAGGCGTTCAACGCCAGTGTCCAGCGCATGCAGCCGCCGATGCAGCGCATCACCCCAGTTAGGCGGAGGCTCAGCGTCAGCCACCGGGAACAGTTGCGGCTCCCGCTCCAGCTGCTCGATTTCTTTCTTGAACCAATTGAGCGCCTCAGCCTGACTACGCCAGCTGATCAACAGATACGCCACAACAATCGACAGCATACTGACCGATGGCGGCCACCACCAACCCTGGGTCATCAGCAACCATGACGCCAGCAGCGTCACCACTAAAGAGAACACCACCGGCAGCATCAGATAACGAAAGCGCAGCAGCCCCAGCACCAGCATCATCCCCAGCAAGGGCAACAGTGCCAAGGCGGCACCCAGCCTCTCTGGTACGCCAACTATGAAACGGCCGTCGCGCAGCGCATCGAGTAAGTTAGCCTGCACTTCTATGCCGGGCATGCTGCCCTGGGTAAATGCCAGCGATACCGGATGCTTGTCACCCAGCCCGCCTGCTGTCGCTCCCACCATGATGATGCGGTCGCGTAGCAAAACATCTGGCACCTCGCCACGCAACACGCTGATGTAAGGCACGCTGGAATAACTGCCCGGTGGCCCCCGGTAAGGCACTCTCACCGCGTGGTCACGCTGCCAGTTTTCATCACCATTCTTTTGCAGGGTGTCAAAGGCCTCTGGCAGTGCCGTTGGCTGTTTGCTAGCATCTTTCTGCAACGCCTGATAAAGCTTCCAGGCAAGCTGGTGCCAACTCTGGCCGCCACTTGTCACTTCAAGGTAAAGTCGGCGAACCATGCCATCCGTGTCTGTCTCAACACTCACATGGCCAAGCCCTCTGGCCGCTTCACGCAACTCCGGAAGAGGCGGCAACACCGCTCCACGCATACCCGCGCCAAGCAAGCGCAACACTGGCAGAAAGACATTGCCATTACGCTTTATGGCCGCGACCAACTGCTTGTCCTCACCCGCATTGCGAGCCGGCTCAGTAAAAAACACATCCATCAACACGGCTCTGACTCCGGCCTCGGATAACCGGTTCAGCAGCCGCGCATGGGTGTCTCTTGGCCAGGGCCAGGAGCCCAGCGACTCAAGACTAAGCTCATCAATGGCAACAATCAGCACATCGGAAGACACCGGGTCACTGCGCCACGACACCAAGGTGTCATAGACCAGCTTGTCGGATGTCCAATAGTGCTCATACTGAAGCCACCAGGTCAGTGGCATCAAGAACAGGACAATCAATACACAGGTACGTGCGTAGCGGCGCGTACTACTGGTTGCGAGCCTCGGCATTCAACCTTCCAGAACCAACCAGCTGGCTGGTAGCTTCATCAGCCTGCGACACCAGCACACGCCAGTAATAATCCCCGTCAGGCAAGTTTCTGACATGTGCGCCTTGCGAGCTCTGCATCTGTTTATCAACCAGGGGAGCGCTGAAGTCTTCCGTCACAGAGAGCTGAAGGCGGTAACTCACACGGGGGAGGGAGCTCCAGTGAAAAATCCATTCGCCCTGACGATACTCGACATGAGCGCCAACAGGACGATAAAACAGCACCTCTAACCCCGGAAGCCCTTCAATATCTTTGTTGTCGACGGCCATCAGGCGTAAATGATACAAGCCCTCCTCAAGGCCTGAAAATTCTAGCTGGCGGCTATCCGAGCTGACATCTTGGACTACACGATAGAAGTCAGCGTCGGTGGCCAGTTGTGCTCGATACAGAGCTGCACCCGGCACGTAGCCCAGCATCAGCTCCAGCGAACCACCCAGCCCCTCTGTAGAAGACTGCAAGCGTGGCGGCGGCAACAGCTGGACCACACCGAACTGGCCTCCATCCGCCCAAGCGCCTTGGCCGGCAGCCACACCTGCCTGGCCACTGCTGAACGACGCGTCCACCAGCCCTTCAAGCACGCTGGTCGTAGTACCTGCAACACTGCCACTGGTGGTCACAGCATCATCGCGATACGCCGCACGAAAGTGAGTACCTCGCACGCCTAAGTTGCCCGTCGGGGTGACAACATCAAAGTGCGGATCACCTGACTCGTTGCGGGGAATTCGAGACTCTACCTCGCCATCGACAAGCGTGACCCTCACACCCTGACCACTCTTGCGCTTATCAAGTGTCACCCGCGTGTTGGACGGCAGGGTGACTGTTGCGCCATCGGCAAAGTTGATTGCCACAAAACCATCAGAACTGCTTTCTAGAAAATCACCGGCCTGCACCTGCTCGCCTTCACGCAGTGGTACACGCTGGCCCTGCTCAACACGCCACACCGCACCGGTCAAGTGCGTCACCACGCCGGGGAAGCTAGACTCGAGAGGACTGAGACTAAGCATCTCTCCCGGCTGCAGGTGAATGGGTACAGGAACGTCATTGTCTGTGCTGAGTTTTCTCCAGACATCAGGTGTACCGTAATACCTTTCTGAAATATCCCACAACGTATCACCGGGCTGCACCTGATACAGCTTCGCTGCACCAGAGCCATCATCCATGCTCTTATCGACAGAAGAATTCGCAGAGAACACATTGCCAGATACCACCAACAGTGTAATCAGCATCAAACCAGAAAAAATTCTCATTGCACTCCCCCAGCACATATCAATCACTACACCTTCGCGCAGCCAGGTACAGTGGTCTCACTGAACAATCAGTCTGCCAGCAATGAGGAAGAAACCCACCCAAGACCTTGCTGAGACGGTATATACACCTGCGACCAGCCGTCGCTCTCACCCAATACAAAAACCTCATCGCCACGTTTAAGTTTAGTAATCACATCATAATCAGTGGATTTTCCTGCACGGATATTGACCCGAGCACTGTTGATGGTGCGCTTTCTGAGGTGCTTGAGGCTTTTTTCCAGGTTGTCGATTGCCAGCTCATTACCATTGGCATGTGCCTGAGCAAACCAGAATACTGCCCAGGCATTATTGCGCTCCACTCCACTGCCCTTCGCGTATAGTGCGCCCAGACTGTTCTGAGCATACTGATCACCCTGCTGGGCAGCTTTACTGTACCATTCAAAGGCTTTTTCGGGATTGCGCTCCACACCATTACCGTTTTCATACAGGCTACCCAGGTTATTCTGGGCCACAGCTACTCCCTGTTCTGCCGCTGCTTCAAACAGTCGAGCCGCCTGCTCAGGGTTCTTACTACCATCCCGACCTTCCAATAACAGCATTGCTAGCCATACCTGAGCATCGGGGTCGTTTTCAGACGCAGCCATAGAAAGCCACTCCATCGCTTCACTGTCTCCCGCACCTGGCAACTCGCCCTCAAAAGCCAAGCCCGCCAGACGCAACTGCGACTCCACACTGCCCTGCTCCGCCGCCAACCGATACCACTTAATGCTTTCCCCGGAGTTCGCCGCAGTGCCAACACCGCTTTCATACATGCGGGCAACCTGATACTGCGAGTCCGCATCACCACGCTCAGCCAGCAGGCGCCACTCATAAAAAGCTGAGGCATAATTCTGTTTCTCAAAATCGCGCTGTGCCGAGGCAAAGTCAGCCGCCGCAAGCGGTGCCTGAAACGCAATAACGAGCAATATAGATAAACACCAACGCTTATCAGCAGGTACGTTCATAGGCTCCTCTCAACTAGCTGAAATAAAAGCAACCCATCACAGCTTCTTTAACCATGAATCCATTGAGTACTTCCCATCCAGAACGACTGACTCCCCGAATACCCTTACCGTGACAAAGCACGATAGTTTACTGCCATGACAAGGAGCGATCTACCAGAGCCTAGCGCTCCGGAATACGCTCATGGGTAAGCACACAGAATAC
>NZ_JBQDJZ010000030.1:0-26069 GCF_052095765.1 Halomonas sp. | reverse complement strand
GGCCTATACGCCGCCGCTGACCAGCAAAGCCGAGATCCACTATCTGGCTCTGGACTGCTCGCCGTGTTTTCAGCGAGTGTGTCCTCTGGGGCATACCAACTGCCTGAATCACATCAGCCCCGAGCGCTTGCTGCAAGCGATTGTGGCGGATTAGTTCGCGGTTGACCCCGTGTTCCCTGCACCTTCTTTCGCATTGGGAATAGCCAGCCCCTCCCACAGACGCTCGTGTAGGGCGGTTTCCTCGCGCATGCGCGTATTGAGCACCTCGACACCGTAGCGCTCGACTAGCGTCGGTTGTCCTGACAACAGAGACACACCAAGCCCGGCACGGTGGCGCTCGATATCAAACCCCATGCCCTCAAGGATGGTCGGCAGCAGATCCATGGTGGAGGCCTCGACCTGAAAGCGGCGTGGTGGGATGTTCTTGCCCAGCATCATGAAGGTATTGGCCCGTGGGCTGAGCATCAGCTGATCCCAGGCTGATGCTTTCATGCTCAGATGATCGCTGGCAATCACCACCAGGGTGTTGTCTAGCAGGCCCTCTGCATAAAGCCGCTCGATCAGCGATCTGGCCAGCCAGGCTCCGCACTCCACGCTATAGAGGATATCCACGCCGTCATGCTCACCCTGACGCTCGGTGCAGCTGTGTGCCGGAAAGCCATAGGGCGGATGGGTGCCAACGCTGAGGTTGACCAGCGCCCAAGGCTTGTCGCCGTCATTCAAGCGGCGAATTTCCTTCACGCTGAAGTCATACAGGCTGTCGTCGTATAGCCCCCAGCTGTTGAGATATTCCGGGTTATCCAGCCGGGGTGCCAAGCTTTCCCGTCCTTCTACCTTGTCAAAACCGTGACCACGATAGAACTTGCCCTTGCCTGCAAAGTCGGAGCTGGCGCCGCCCATATAGGTCAGTTGATATCCCTGTTCGCTGAGCAGGTCGCCCAGGCAGTCGACGCCGGGCACCACCTGGTCCAGCGGCTGAAACTGGCTGTCATGCAGCAGGCCGGCGGGCATCAGCGGCGTGCCACACTGGCTGGCGATCATGCCAGCCATGGTCCAGCCGGTGTTATCGATCTGGCGTACCCCCTCGAAGACCATCCCGCCCTGACCCAGGGCGTCGAGAGGCGCATAGCTGTCGCCAAAGCGCTGGGGGTCAGCGTAGGTACGTTCCAGGCCTTCAAGATAAATCAGTAACAGGTTGGGTGGTGTCTCTGGTGCCTGATGGATGACCGGCGGCACATAGCGGCGCTCCAGCCAGGCGCCGTCCTCGGTGACAATGGCCGCACTGCGTTGGCTGATGCCGTACAGCAGCGGATTGCTGACCAGCAAAAGCAGTGCTAGCCAACGCTCAAGGCGTTGCCAGCGGGCGTCGTGGCGTATCAGCCAGGTGAAGGCGACCAGTACCGCCAGCACCGACACGCTGTACAGTAGCGCGTCGACAATACGCTTACCGCCGCCGTGATGGCTGATGCCAGCCTGGAGATGGAAGAAGACTGCGCCTAGGTCGACGATGCCGAAGCTGGCTGCCAGGTAAACGTAGATGCCCCAGAACGTCAGTGGCAGCAGCGACCAGGGCAAGCCGCGGGCTGGTAGCGGCGCTGTGGCGCTGGCCCAGTGCATCCGGTAGGCCAGCAGCAGCCAGCCAGCGGTGATTGGCACCAGTGTCAGGGTGTGCAGCAGGGTAGTGGCAACGGCGCTATAGCCGATCGCCAGCCCGAGTGTCAGTAACACCCACCAGCGTGGGTGGGTCAGTAAATGCTTAGCCATTGCTATCCGGGTTAGTCGGCTCACTGTGGTTTGCCAGGCGCTCGTTTTCATACAGCTCGTTGAGCTTGGCATATTTCATGTGGGCATGAAATGCCGTGGTGATGGCCACGGTAAAGCCATCAGCACCTTGGAAGATGCCTCCCTTGAGAATCAATTTACGCAACATGGCACTGATCGCATGCACAGCGGGCCGCCAGTCTGATGGTCCCTTGCCGCGTTCCTTCATGGCCCAGGCGTCACGGCTGGAAAGCTGGTTGATGCGGGTAATCCAGTGCGACAGGTCACCATAGGTAAAGTGGCGGATATGGGCGTTGAGATCGACTACTTTCGGCGCCTTGACCGAGGAGTGCGCCTTTTTGGGCAGATAGCCCGAAGTGGTGCGGTTATACAGTCGGGTGACCGGATCAGGATAGAAGCCGGCGGCTTTCACCCAGTGATGGCCGGCGAAGTTGCGCCGCCTGAAACGATAGGCCGTGGCCGGGTCATCCAACATCAGGCCGCGTATTGCTGCAATGGCGTCGTCGTCGAGGCGCTCATCGGCATCCAGTGCCAGAATCCAGTCGTTTTTAGCTTGGGGAACCGCGAAAGCTTTCTGTGGGCCGTCACCCAGATAGGGTTGGTGTATTACCCGGGCGCCAGCAGCCTTTGCCCGTTCCACAGTGTCATCCTGGCTGTCGGAGTCGACCACGATGATTTCATCGCACACCAGCGCCAGTGAAGCGATGCAATCTGTGACGTTATCTGCTTCGTTGAGCGTGATGATAATGCCGGTGATGGGCGTCATTCACTGGTCTCCTGGTTGAAGGTGTCGATCAGTTGCTGGGCAATCTGTGTTGCGGCAGCCGGCAGGTCAATGGCCGTCATGTCTGCTTCATGAGCATCAGTGGGTGGACAGAAGGCCAGTCGGTGCGCTGCCTGATTGCAGGTCTGCCAGCGCAGCGGTGTGGCCGAGCGCCGCGATGGATAGAAGCCGGCGGTAGGGCGATCGAGACAGGCAGCGATATGCAGTGGCCCGGTAGAGCCGGCGATAAACAGGTCTGCTGCCGATAGCTGATGAGCAAAGGTGACAATGCCGCTGCCCGGCGGCAAACGACAGGCTTCCAGATGGCAGTCCCGTAAGGTTCTGCACAGCGAGTCCGCGATGGCTTCCTCGCCAGGACCTGAGGTAATGATCCAGTGCGGGGTCAGGCCGGCTGAGCGGCAGCGGCCATCCACATCCTGTGCCAGCAGGGCATAGGCTCGGGGAGTCAGGTTGACCGCTGAACCGCCGCTGCCGGGATGCAGATAGATCCAGGGCGTGTCGGAGCTGTCGTCAGCGCTTATCCCAAGTGTTTGGGCAATGGCTCGACGCTGCCGCTTGTACTGGTCTTCCGCCATGGGCCAGTAGGGCGGGGCGAGACGCTCGGGCACCGCCATACCGAGTTCGCTGAGCAAGGCTTCGGCCAGTTCAATATTGTAGATGTACTCGGGTTTCAGCGAGCGCGACCTGCGTTGTGTAATACGCCGGTTGTAGAATAGCTGTGCCCACTTGGTCGCGGGAGCCAGGCGCAGCCGGATTCCAGACCGCCAGCCAAGCCAGCCGATGCGAGGCGTGGAGAACAGCGTCAGCAGCGCATCAAAGCCGCGCCCGGCCACTTCGTGGCGCAGCCTACGTTGCGCCTCGGTGTCGGCCTGGTCGCCCGGATCAAGAATGATGTCATCGATCCACGGGCAGGCTCTGGCCAGGGCTGCGGTATAGTTGGGGACCAGCGCGGTAATATGCGGCTTGGGTGTAGCGGCTTTAAGTGTCGCCAGCGCTGGCCATGCCAGCATGAAGTCGCCCAGCTTATCGTTGCGGACCACCAGTATCTTGCTGTGGCCTGCGGTTTGAGTATTTTTCATCGGGGCTCCCGTGTCCCGGCTCCGTCAAGGAGGACGCCTTGTCCATTAAAGCAGAGATTAATAAAGACGGATCTCATGGGTCTGTTTCTCGCAAGGCCATGCATGTGTGTCTCTCGAGCGGCTGGGGCGGACTGGAGATGTATCCTGCCCGGATTATACCGGAGCTTGAGCGCCAGGGGTGGGAGGCCCACGGCCTAGCGCTTGAAGGTTCGCTTGTGGCTGACAGCCTGCGTCGCGCAGGCATCGAGCCTCTGACGGTGGCTTCGCGCCCCCGGGCGCTACTGTCGGTGAAATCGATACTCGACTACCTGAAAGCCCATGATATCCGCGTTGTGCACTGTCACAAGTCTAGCGACCTACGCCTGGGTGCTTTGTTAGTTAGCCTTAATCCTCAGTTGCAGTTGTTTTTTACGGACCACATGGGAGTGACGCGGCCCAAGCGCGATATCTACCACCGCTGGGCCTATGGTCGAGTAACGCGACTGTTTTCCATTAGCGAGACGACCCGTCAGCGCAACATGGCTGCATTCCCGCTGCCACCCGAGCGCATCGAGCGTCTGTACCTGGGTATTGATGTGACTCCCTATGATGCCAGCCTGGACGCCACCGCACGTGAAGCCTTGCGTCGCGAGCTGGGCATTCCCGAAGGTGCCGTGGCGATTGGCCTGCCGGGGCGTATCACACCAGGCAAAGGCCAGCGGGTGTTCATCGAGTCGCTGGAGCGGCTGGCTGAAATGTCTACCGAGCAGCGCTGGCATGCCATTGTCATCGGTGGGCTCACTGCTGAGCAGGGCGGTCATGAGGACCTGGTGACTGAGCTGCGCCAGCGGGTGGTTGAGGCTGGGCTCGGCGATCTGGTTACTTTTACCGGGTTTCGTGATGATTTGCCGCGTTGCCTGGAGGTGCTGGATATTGTCTGCGTGCCTTCGCGCAATGAAGCCTTCGGACTGACAGTGATCGAAGCCATGGCTGCATCGCGTCCGGTGATCGGTGCTGACAGTGGGGCTATCGCTGAGCTGGTTGATGACACCTTCGGGCGACGGGTTGACCCTGAAGATGCTGGCGGCTGGGCCCAGGCCATGCAGGAATTGATTCAGGATGCCGATCTTCGTCGCCAGCTGGGAGAAGCAGGCCGAGAGCGGGTGCAGCGTGACTTTACCCAGCAGCGCCATGTGGCACGGCTGGTTGAAGCCTATACTGAGTCATTGTGAATAATGGCTCAGCAGTTGAAGTGAGTGCTTACTTCGCTTGAGGTGATCAGTATGTGGTGCGTTAGGGTGTGGAGGGGAGGTTACGATAGCCCAGCTGGATATCTGCCATGACCATGTCAGAAGCACGATCAAAACGGGCCAGTGAACGCCCCAGCCGTGCCAGGTTGGCCGACTGCCAGCGACCAGGTGAGCGTAACCGACAGCGATCCAGGTCGATCAGCCAGACGTTGTCCTTGGCGTCGATCAGCAGATTACGAGCGTTGAGGTCGACATGATCGAGCCCCACCTCGTGAAAGCGGCGAATAACGCTGCCGACACGCTCGAGCAGCGCCGTGTCGGCGCTGCTCTCCATTACCCTGTCGGCCAGCGTGCGGGCCTGGGGGATACGTACTGTTATCAGCGCGCCAGTCCAGGCTAGTTGGGTGCGGGTAATGCAAGCGCCTACCGGTCTTGGTACCGGCAGCTTCTGCAGGTAAAGTTCAGCCAGTAGGCGCATTTCACGAAAGGCGCGGGTACGCTCAAGCCCAGTCCACAGATAATGCTTCCGACTGACCTTTGCAGCCATGCCACCGCGTAGGTAAGGGCGCAGTACCCAGGCGTTGTCTGTGCTCAGATCAGCCGGGTCAATAAACACACTGCTGCCCCGGCCCGGCGCCTCACCCAGCACAGCACCCCGGGTTCGCCAGTGGTCCGGCTCGAAGTGCTCAGGGGCGATGCGTGGAGACCCCTGAGCGTCACATAAACGCTCCGCATCATATAGAATGCAGGTCTTTCTTGTCTGATACGTTGCCAATCGCATGAAGCATCCTCTGCCCGCTCGGCCTGCACATATCGGCGTGCTGCGACTCTCGGCTCTGGGAGATGTCTGTAATCTGGTGCCAACGGTGCGTGCTCTTCAGCGCCAGTGGCCCGAGGCGCGAATTACCTGGATCGTCGGCAAGGGCGAGTATAGTTTACTGTCGGGCCTATCCGGGGTCGAGCTTGTCGTTTACGACAAGGCCAGTGGGCTGTCCGGCATGCGCGCCCTGTGGCGTGAGTTGGCCGACACACGTTTCGATGTGCTGTTGCACATGCAACAGGCGCTGCGGGCCAGCGTGTTGTCGCTGGGCCTAAAGGCCGATGTGCGCGTGGGCTATGATAAGGCGCGAGCCAAGGATGCCCAGCACTGGTTTACTCAGCGTCATCTGGTGCCCCACCCACGTGCTCATGTGCTGGACTCCTTCATGGACTTCGCCCGGCTACTGGGCGTTGACGACCTGACACCTGAGTGGGATCTGGCCATTCCTGACACGGCCTTTCAAGAGGCCACCAGGCTGACCGGCAGCACGCCCTATGTGCTGATGAGCCCCTGCGCCAATCCACGCTTGCGCAATTTCCGCAACTGGTCTGCCGAAGGCTATGCCTCGGTGGTAGAACACCTCTGGGTGCAGCATGGCCTAACCACCGTGCTGACCGGCGGCGGCAGCACCGAGGAGCGTGAGGTGGGTCAACGTATCGCTGAACTTTCTCAGCCGGGCGCGGTGCTCGACCTGATTGGCGAGTCCTCGCTTAAGGGTCTGCTGGCGCTGATTGCCCGGGCGCGGGCCGTGGTGGCCCCGGACTCTGGTCCGGTGCATATGGCTAACGCGCTTAATACGCCGGTGGTAGGGCTGTTTGCTACCACCAACCCGGAGCGGGCTGGCCCCTGGCGCTGGCGTGACTTTGTGGTCAACCGCTACCCCGATGCGGTGCGTGAATACTTGCACAAGGATCCCGAAACTATTCCCTGGGGTCAGCGGGTCCGCCATCCGGATGCCATGTCGCTGATAACGGCGGATGATGTGATCGACAAGCTCGAGGCGGTACTGGCCGCTTCTGAGAACCGCAAGATAACGGAGCCTTCCCATGAAGCTTGATCTGACCGCTCTGGAGCATGCACGTCTGCTGGTGGTGGGTGATGTGATGCTTGATCGCTACTGGCACGGCGCCACCTCACGGATTTCGCCCGAGGCACCGGTGCCGGTGGTGCGCGTCGGTGAGGCCGAGGACCGCCCCGGCGGCGCGGCCAACGTGGCGCTGAATATTGCCTCCCTTGGTGCCCGAGCCGGGCTGGCCGGACTGGTTGGCAATGACGAAAATGCCGAGCGTCTGGAGCAGCGTCTAAATGATGCCGGTGTAAGTACTCACTTCGCTCGAAGCAGCGCTATACCAACAATTACTAAGCTGCGGGTGATGAGCCGCAACCAGCAGCTGATCCGGCTCGATTTCGAGGAAGGCTTGGAGGAAGTCGATCCTGCCCAGCTGACGGCACGGGTCGAGGCGGCACTGCCCGAAGCCGATCTGATGATCCTCTCCGACTACGGCAAGGGCACGCTGTCCGACGTGCAGTGCCTGATAGCCCTGGGACGTTCGCTGGGCAAGCGTGTGCTGGTCGACCCCAAGGGCAGCGACTTTGCCCGCTATCGCGGTGCCAGTGTGATCACGCCCAATCTGACAGAGTTTGAAGCCGTGGTAGGGCACTGCCCCGACGATGTCACTCTGGCGGCCCGTGGCGAGGCGCTACGTGTCGAGCTCGACCTCGAAGCCGTGCTGATCACCCGCAGCGAAAAAGGCATGACACTGGTTAGCGAAGGCCATGAGCCCGTGCATCTGCCCACCCGGGCTCGCGAAGTGTTCGATGTCACCGGCGCTGGTGATACTGTGATTGGCGTACTGGGCCTGGCGCTGGCGGCAGGGCATGGCTGGCCTGAGTCCATGCTGCTGGCTAACCTGGCCGCGGGTCTGGTCGTCGCTAAGCCGGGCACCGCAACGCTGTCCATTGCCGAACTGTACACCGCCCTGCACGGTAACAAGCTCGGCGAGTATGGTGTCATCGAAGAGACCGCACTGCTGGCTGCGGTCAGGGCTGCCCAGGCCCGTGGTGAGCGGGTAGTGATGACTAACGGCTGCTTCGACATCCTCCATGCCGGTCATGTGGCCTATCTGGAGCAGGCGCGCCGGTTGGGCGAGCGGCTGATTGTGGCGGTTAACGATGACGCCTCGGTGGTGCGCCTTAAAGGCCCGGCAAGGCCGATTAACCCGCTGATGCGACGCATGCAGGTGCTGGCCGGACTCGGTGCCGTCGACTGGGTTGTGCCCTTTAGCGAAGACACCCCCCAGCGGCTGATCGAAGCCGTGCTGCCGGATGTGCTGGTCAAGGGTGGCGACTATCGTCCCGAAGACATTGCCGGCGGCGAGGCCGTGCATGCTGCGGGGGGGGAGGTACGCGTACTTGAATTTGAGGATGGCGTGTCCACTACCGCGATGATTTCGACCATCCTCGACCGCGAGCGCTAGACAACCAATGGCCAGCCATCCCTGGATTCGGCGGCTGTATAGCGGTGCGTTACTCGCATTGTCGCCGCTAGTGTGGCGCCGGGTCTGGCGTGAGCATTTGCCCGGCCGGTCGCGTCTTGAGCGGCTGGGCTACATCCCCGTCACGCCTGATCATATCGCTGCTAGTGAGCACCCACTATGGCTGCACTGTGCGTCAGTTGGCGAAGTGATGGCGGCGAGACCTCTGATTGAGGCACTTCGTCAGCAGTATCCAGGGCGGCCACTGACCATCACTACCATGACGGCTACCGGCGCTGAGCAGGCATTGTCCTTGGCCAAGAACAGTGACGCCATGATCCGCCATCACTTTGTACCGCTGGACTTCCCGTTTGCCTCTCGCCGCTTTGTGACACGTCTACGTCCCGCGCTGGCGATATTTTTCGAAACCGAGTTGTGGCCCAACCTGCTGGCGGTCTGTGAGCGTCGTGGCGTGCCGGTAGCGGTGGTCAACGGCAGACTTTCTGAGCGCGCCTTTGTCGGCTATCGCAAGGTGCGGCGCTTGATGGGTGAGGCGCTCTCCCATGTGAGCTGGCTGGGAGCCAAGGCTGATTCAGACATTGAGCGTTTCCGTTGGCTGGGTATGGCTGCGGAAAAATCTCAGGTAACTGGGTCACTGAAATTTGATATCGATACAAACGGCGGTACTTTTCAGGTAAGTAAGCACTTGCTTTCATTGATGGATGAGCGTCCCGTTTGGGTTGCTGGTTCAACCCACCCCGGTGAGGACGAGCAGCTGTTGGCTGCCCATCGAGCGCTGCGAGAGCAGCTACCCGATGCGCTGCTGATTCTGGTGCCGCGCCACCCCCAGCGCTTTGAGGCAGTAGCACAGCTGTGCCGCGATGAAGGCTTCACGCTGGCGCGTCGCTCCCTGGGCGAACTACCGGATGGTGAAACCGCAATCTATTTGGGCGATACCATGGGTGAGCTGCAGGCGTTGTACTGCGCTGGGCAGTTGGCCTTCGTCGGCGGCAGCTTGGTGCCGGTGGGCGGACACAACCTGCTGGAGCCGGCGGCTTTTGGCATACCCGTCATCAGTGGTCCACAGCTGGCCAATTTCAGCGATGTAGCCGAGGTGATGCATGATGCTGATGCACTGGTCGAAGTTGCTGATGAAACGGCATTAGCAGAGGTGCTGGTTCGTTTACTGAACGACCCGGTTGCCCGTCGCCAGCTGGGTGATGCTGGCCAGTGCGTGGTAGAGGCCAACCGAGGTGCCCTTGAGCGCACCCTGGCCGGGCTTGAGGTGCTGCTGCCAACATCTGAATAGCGCCTCGGAGCTGGTTTTTGTGGGAGCGATGTTTACATCGCGAAACCGCCGCGCAGCGGCGGTGATATTGGTGTTTTCTGTCACATCAAACGGCGGCGATCCTCTTCACACCGTCTTCTCCTCCTAGCAGCAGCAGATCAGCACCTCGGGCGGCGAACAGGCCGTTGGTGACTACGCCGACGATGGCGTTAATCCGTGCTTCCATGGCCAACGGGTCGTCTATGGCAAAGTCATAACAGTCGAGAATCTGGTTACCGTTGTCGGTCAGCGTACCCATGCGGTAGACCGGTTCGGCACCCAGCAGCGCTAGCTCACGAGCGACATAGGAGCGGGCCATGGGAATGACCTCGACTGGTAGCGGGAAGTTACCCAAGCGCTCAACCCGTTTTGAGGCGTCGGCGATGCAGATGAAATGCTGGGCGCAGGCAGCCACGATCTTCTCGCGAGTCAGCGCCGCGCCGCCCCCTTTGATCATGTGTAAGTGAGCGTTCACTTCGTCTGCGCCGTCTACATACACAGGAAGGGTGCCGGTTTCGTTGAGCTCGAACAGGTCGATACCGTGATCGCGCAAGCGTTTGGCACTGGCCTCAGAGCTGGCGACTGCACCGCGAAAGTCGCTGCGTAAAGCGGCCAGGCGGTCGATGAAAAAATTGGCCGTGGAGCCGGTGCCGATGCCGATAACGACATCGCGTCCAAACAGCGGGCGGATCTCGTCAATGGCCGCAGCGGCCACGGCGTCTTTGAGTTCGTCCTGGGTCATGGAAAGGCTCACTTGTACGTTAGATGGCAAATACGCAGACATTATAAGCGAGCCAGATCCGGTATGCTGGACGGTAAGGTTATTTCAGTGCTACCAATAGGGGTTTTCCCCCTCGCTGCATATTTATGACACCTCGGCCGCGACTGCGGCCTGCTCGCGTTACCCATCGGGATACCAGGATGCTCGAAGCCACCGTCAAGAAGATTCTCAAGGCCCATGTTTATGAGGCCGCACACGAAACACCCATCTCACCGGCTCCATTTCTGTCGCGCCGTTTCAATAATCAGATATTGATCAAGCGCGAGGATCTGCAACCGGTTTACTCGTTCAAGATTCGTGGCGCCTACAATAAGATGGCGCAGCTGACAGACGAACAAAAGGCCAAGGGTGTGATTGCCGCCTCAGCAGGTAACCATGCCCAGGGATTGGCTATGGCGGCCAAACTAATGGGCGTGAAGGCGACCATCGTCATGCCACGTATTACGCCGGATATTAAGGTGTCAGCCGTACGCTCCCGGGGGGCCAGAGTGGTGCTCAAGGGTGATGCCTTTGCTGCTGCCGCTGAGCATGCACAGGAGCTGGTTGAGGAGCACGGCTACACCTATATTCCGCCCTTTGATGATATCGATGTTATCGCCGGCCAGGGTACCGTGGGGATGGAAATCCTGCGCCAGCATGCTGGTCCGCTGGATGCTATCTTTGTGCCGGTGGGAGGCGGTGGACTGATTGCAGGGGTTGCGGCTTACGTGAAATACCTGCGCCCCGAGATCAAAGTTTTCGGCGTTGAGTCGGAAGACAGTGCCTGTCTCAAGGCAGCGCTGGAGGCTGGTGAACGCGTGGTGCTCGATCAGGTGGGGGTCTTTGCCGAAGGCGTGGCGGTAGCACAGATTGGTGAAGTGCCTTTTACGTTGATGCGTGACCTGATCGACGGCGTGATTACCGTCAATACCGATGAGATCTGTGCGGCGGTCAAGGATATTTTCGAAGATACCCGCGCTGTGGCCGAGGCGTCTGGTGCCTTGGCACTGGCCGGTCTCAAGAAATATATCCAGCAGAATGGTGTCGAGGATCAGACACTGCTATGTATCAACTCCGGTGCCAACACCAACTTTGACCGTTTACAGCATATTGCCGAGCGCACCGAGTTTGGCGAGCAGCGCGAGGCAATACTCGCGGTGGTCATTCCCGAAAAGCCCGGGAGCTTCAAGAAGTTCTGCCGCACTATCGGCAAGCGCATGGTCACGGAGTTTGCTTACCGCTACGCAGGCCAGGACCAAGCGCACATTTTTGTCGGTGTGCAGGTCAAACCGGGTGGAAAGGATCGCCAGGGATTGATTGAGCGGCTGCGTGAGGCGGACTACCCGGTCGAGGATCTGACCGATAATGAGTTGGCTAAGCTTCATCTCCGTCATCTGGCGGGGGGGCGTCCACAGCAGCACTTTGAAGAAGAGGTGTACCGCTTTGAGTTCCCTGAACGCCCCGGGGCTTTGATGAACTTTCTGACGCATCTGCCCCAAGACTGGAATATCTCGCTATTCCACTACCGTAACCACGGAGCGGCATTTGGTCGGGTCCTGGTCGGCATGCAGGTGCCTAATGGCGATAGGGAAAATGTTGAAAGCTATTTTGATGCGATTGGCTACCGCTACTGGAAAGAGTCAGAAAATCCGGCTTACAAGCTATTCATGGCCTGAAGTGAGCGCTTACTACTGCTGAGTAGCTTGTTACATCGGCCCTGTGTTAATACAGTGCAGGGCTGAACCTTTGGCTTTGCTGCTTGTCTTATTATGGTGCTGTTGTGAGGTTGGTTGTTTTGATTAGCCAAGTTAGCGGTGCACTTAATCAACAAAATATGATCTATTGTTAACCCGTTGGCATGACGAAGAAAAATTTGCTCAACTCATGAAAATGGCTGTTGTCATACTTGCATTCATTGGTTAATCTCACGCGTGGAAAAAGGGCCAGTGACGCTGGCTCACACGATTTACGTAAGTTTTCATTAATCTTTTTAATTAAACAGGTATAGGCGCCGATAATGAACCGTAAACCTGACATGATCATGGTTCTTGTAATGGTATTTGCACTCGGCGTTGTAGCGACAGGCTATGCCCAGGCATTGGTCGGATAGCCAGCCCGTTTGAAAGAGCGTTATCGCAATAAGCCTGATCTACGAAGCCCCGACAAAAAAGCGACCGCAGTATTAACTGCGGTCGCTTTTTTTGCCAGAGGCAACCAGTTTATCTGTGACGCTCGGGAATGATGAGTCGGCTATCACTGGCGATGGCATCCAGCGGTATGTCCCAGGGCGCGGTTGGCAGGCGCTCGACGCCCTGGCAGTCATGAGCAACGCCGATCAGCCGGGGGCGTGGGCCGCCATTTCGAAGCCTGGCCAGGGTGCGGTCATAGAAGCCGCCGCCCATGCCTAGGCGTTCGCCGTTTTCATCAAATCCCACCAGCGGCAGCAGAATCACGTCTAACGCCCACACCGGGCGTCGGTGCGAAGGATGGGCAGCGTGGCGCGTACAGGGCTCTGGGATGCCGAATCGATTGGTTACCATTGGAGTGCCAGGATGGCAATGCACAAACCATAGGCTGTTCTCTGCCAGCGGCCTGAGTACCGGCAAATAAACTCGGGCGCCCCGAGGCTTCAGCCAGGAAAGCAAAGGCGTGGGATCAATCTCGCCATCGTTGGGTAGGTAAAGTGCCAGATGGCGGGCGCGCTGAATGTCAGGCAGCTGGCGCAGGCGCTGTGTCAGGCGAACAGAGGCGTTTGACTGTTGGCTGGAGCTTAGCGCACGGCGTTGTTGGCGCAGATAGTGGCGCAGGGAGCGGCGGTCTTGCTGATGTTGGGTGTCGAGAGTCTGTGACTGCTGTGTCATCCGCGCTGTTATCCAGAAAAGGGGTTCCCCAAGATGCCGCTGCTGTTCTGGCCCTTGAACCCACTGGTTCAAGGTGGTGGCCAGCAGTCAATCCGTCAGGCTTTCCGTCGCACGGACATGCACACAGGATCGACTAGCTATTGGCCTCCAGGGTACTACGCATAGGCTCGAGGGACGATGAACAACTGGCAAACACCCCAGGGAACTCCTCTATCCTAGCAGAACTGCCGGTGGTGCCAAAGGGGCGTGCTAAAGCTCGGGATTCTAGCGGCTCGGTTATTTGGTCAGTACACGGTCAAGGCGCTCGGTAAGTTCGGTCAGGTTTTGTTCGCTGGCTCGCCGTTCATCCAGCACTTCAAGCAGTTCATTAGCGATGTTAAGTGCTGACATGATGGCGATTCGCTCGCGGTCCATCCCCTTGCGCTGCGCGTGGATGCCTTGCATGGCACGATCGAGATAGTGTGCGGCGCGATCCAGTTGGTCCTGCTTGTCTTCCGGACAGGCAATAGTGTACTGCCTATCGAGAAGGGTAATGTCGATTGTTGGCCGCTGGGCGTCGGTCATTGCGGGGCTCCGGCGTGGGCCGCGGGCGTGACAGCTTGATGGGTGCGCGTCCGGGTGGCCCGATGCGTTAACATCTAGGGTGGAATATACACGTTACTCTATGCGAGCCACTATAAGAGAGCCGCTCAACCGCGGTCAACGCGGTAGGCGGCCTCCCAGCACGGATACCACTATGTCCCTGATCGACGAACCCCAAGATTTCTCCACCATTGCCAATGTATTTTTGCTGCATGGCAGCCTGCAGTCACCGGCCTTTCTAGATGGCCGCCTCAGCGCCGAGCTGGCGCTGCATGATCTGAGCGCCGAAGCCTGGCTTGACGCCGTCTGCTCGAACCTGGGCGTTGAGCAGCCCAGAGACAAAGCGTCGGCTGAGCACTTGCTTGGTTGGCGACGCCAGGCGCTGGAAGGCCTGGCGGCCAGTGAGCTGAAGTTTGAGCCGCTGCTACCAGATGACCTGTTTTCCCTGGCGGAGCAGGCTCAGGGCCTCAAGGAGTGGTCCCAGGGCTTTCTGGAGGTCGTCGATGACGCTGACGAAGAGGTCAGCGCCCGCTGGTCAAGCGATCTGCGTGAAGCCATTGACGATCTGCGCGGGCTGTCTGAAATGGAAACTGACATTGACGACAGTGCTGAAAATGAAGGTGATCTGTTCGCCCTGACCGAGCACGCGCGCATGGCGGCGATGTTGCTGTATACCGAGCAGCATCCCGGGGTGCCCCAGGTCGAGCGCTCCGATGGCACTGAAACGCACCACTAGGTCTGTCGAATGCTTTCATTGACCACCGGGACCCTGACATGAATGTTTCGTTGTTGCCGCCGCCACCGCCGCTTCAGGCCGGAGCTTTCGCCCGGCGAAGGCAGCGGCTGATGGCCGGGCTTGCCA
Organism: Halomonas sp.; assembly: GCF_052095765.1. Taxonomy (GTDB): domain Bacteria; phylum Pseudomonadota; class Gammaproteobacteria; order Pseudomonadales; family Halomonadaceae; genus Halomonas. Next base: position 11,509 of record NZ_JBQDJZ010000030.1, on the reverse strand, counting down.
ACAATGCCGCTGTGCTGATTCCCGGGGCGCAGCTTAAGGTACGCTCTGCGGATACTGAATACCCGTTTCGCCAGGCCAGTGACTTTCACTACCTTACCGGCTTTCCCGAGCCCGATGCCCTACTAGTGCTGCTGCCGGGTCATGAGGGAGGTGAGGCCATACTGTTCTGTTTGGAACGCGATCCTGACATGGAACGCTGGACGGGCCGCCGGATCGGTGCCGAACGTGCGATGGCTGAGTATGGCGTGGACCAGGCCTTCGAGAATGCCGCGCGTGATGTTGAATTGCCGCAGCTGCTGGCCGGGCGCACAAACTGGTACCTCGCGCTGGATGACAGCGACGCCATGGCGCTGGCGAAGTCGCTGCGCGTCAAACTGACATCGCGACGTGAGACAGACTCGCCGATAGTCTTGAGCGACATGGCTGAGATCCTGCACGAACAGCGACTGATCAAGAGCGATGAAGAGCTGAGCCTGTTGCGTTACGCCGCACACATTTCTGCCCGAGCGCATTGCCGGGCGATGGCTAGCGCAAGACCCGGTCTGATGGAATACCAACTACAGGCCGAATTAGAGCATGAGTTTCGCTGGCTGGGCGCCAACGGTGGCGCATACGACAGCATTGTGGCCAGTGGCAATAATGCCTGTGTGCTGCACTACATTGAGAATGACGCGCCGCTGCGCGCCGGTGACTTGGTGCTGATCGATGCCGGGGCGGAATATCAGCTGTATGCGGGAGATATCACCCGCACTTTTCCGGTCAATGGGCGCTTCACTGAGCCTCAGCGAGCCCTGTATGAGGTTGTACTAGGCGCCCAGCAGGCAGCACTGGACGCCGTTCGCCCAGGCACCACGCTGCCGGCAATCCACGCACTGGTGCAGCGCCACCTGACCGAGGGGCTGCTTGCCTTGGGATTGCTGGAAGGCGAGCTGGAAGATTGTCTGGCTCACGGTGCCTGTCGCCGTTTTTACCCCCATGCCACGTCGCATTGGTTGGGGCTGGATGTGCACGATGTCGGCGGCTATACGAAAAACGGTAAGCCGCGGCGGCTAGAGGCAGGGATGGCGCTGACCATCGAGCCGGGGCTGTATATCCCAGACTTACCGGATATTCCTGAGGAATACCGGGGAATAGGCATTCGTATCGAGGACGATGTGGTGGTCACTCCATCGGGCGGCGAGGTACTCACTTCCCAGGTGCCAAGTCAGGTGGCTGATATTGAGCAGTTAATGGCCCGTGGAAGAGCAATCTGACAGCATTTGTTTTTATATTACGTAATTACATTATGGCCAGGAGGCGCGCCATGCGTGAGGATGAGCAAAAACCCGTGACGCAGCGAGTCGATGTGGCAATTATTGGTGGCGGTCTGGTCGGCGCGAGCCTGGGTTGTGCGCTAGCCGAGCTGATCGAACGGTACCGGCTGTCGGTCGCGGTTATTGAGGCTGCCCCCTTGCCGTCGCCGACTGACGTTAGCGGGCTGGATGGGCAGCCCAGTTTTGATGCTCGGGCCAGTGCCATTGCATTGGGCTCGGCACAGCATTTCATGAACCTGGGGCTGTGGAGCGGCATGGCAGAGAAGGCCACGCCGATTCGCTGTATTCACATCAGTGAACGGGGTCGCCTGGGTGCGGCGCGGCTGCGCGCCGAAGATCTTGACCAGCAGGCCATGGGCTATGTGATTCCTAATGCCTGGATGGGCCAGGTGCTCCACCGGCGACTGGCTGAATTGCCGCTGGACTGGCACTGTCCGGCACGGGTTGAGGACATTCAGCCAGTCGCTGCTGGGCATCTGCTCACGCTGTCGGATGGCAGTCGCCTGGAAGCGGGGCTGACGGTACTGGCCGATGGCGGACGTTCAGGACTCAAGGAAAAACTGGGTATCCACAGTCAGGAGCGCGGCTACGACCAGGTAGCACTGATTACTATCGTCGAGGTGAGCCGTCCCCACGAAGGGACTGCCTACGAGCGCTTTACCGATGAGGGACCCATTGCGCTGCTGCCAATGTCTGGTCAGACCATGGTGCTGATCTGGACGCATGAGCAAGGTTGCGAGCAACAACGCATGGCACTGTCCGACGGTGATTTCCTTCAGCAGTTGCAGATCGCTTTCGGTGATCGCGTCGGCCGTTTCCGGCGCGTCGGCAAGCGCTATGCTTACCCGCTTAGCCTGATTACTGCTGAAGAGACGGCGCGCCCGGGGCTGGCGGTGCTGGGGAATGCTGCCCATGCCTTGCACCCAGTTGCCGGGCAGGGTTTTAACCTGGCGCTGCGTGGCGTCATGGACCTGGTAGCGGCGCTGTCTGACGAGCTGGAAAAGACACAAGAGCTTGGGCAGGGCGCACGCCTCGGCAGCCTCGCTACACTGCTTGATTTTGAGGCCCGCCGAGACGCGGATCGTGAAGGCGTAATCCGCTTCAGCGACGGTTTGATCCGGTTGTTTGGTGTTGAGCATGCCCTGCTGTCCCATGCTCGGGCGGCAGGGCTGGTAGGGTTCAATCTCACGGGGCCATTGAGACACGGTCTGGCCCGCCGGGCCATGGGGGTATTGCGGTGAGCGACACAGGGCACAGCGAAACGGATAAGGTGACCCAAGGCGAGCAGCCGCCGCCAGAGGTTGTGGTTGTCGGCGGTGGCATGGTGGGCGCCAGTCTGGCCTGCCTGCTGGGAATTGAAGGTATTCGCGTGCTGCTGCTGGATGCGCGCGATGCGCCGCTGGATAGCCAGACGGTCGGGCGCGGTCATCCCGCAGTAAGAGTCAGCGCGCTTTCTCCGGTGTCGCAACGTCTGCTGGAGTGGTTGGATGTGTGGTCGGGCATTGTCGCGCGACGTGCCACGCCCTACGACGCCATGCAAGTGTGGGATGCCGAGGGCAGTGGCGAGGTGAGCTTCGTTGGCGAACAGGCCGGTCTTCCGGTGCTGGGCCATATTGTCGAAAACGACGTGGTGGTTGCCGCGCTTGAGGCGCGCCTGGCCGAGCTGCCCAATGTGCAGCAGCGCTTCGGGATGAGGGTGTCGGGCCTTGAACAGCAGTTCGTCTGTTATGGCGACGACGAAACCGAAGGCTATCAGCTGGTGCTGGAGAGCGGCGAGCGCATTAGCGCGCCGCTGATCGTGGCTGCTGATGGTGCTCGCTCTGCCCTGCGTGATATGGCCGGTATTGGCTATCAGAGCCAGGATACGGGCCATGTTGCCGTAGTGACCACGGTCAAAAATGAGCGCCCCCATGGCGGCGTGGCTCGCCAGGCGTTTGTGGAGGGCAGCCCGCTGGCGTTTCTGCCGCTAACGGTGGATGGCGATTCGCACTACTGCTCGATTGTCTGGTCTACGACGCCGGAGCACGCGCAGCAACTGCAGGCGCTCTCTGCGGAAGACCTAGGGCCAGCGCTGGCGGCGGGTATCGACCACCGGCTGGGAGAGACTCACGCCATTGACCGTGCTTACGGGCTGCCGCTGACGCAGCGCCATGCCGACCAATACCATTTGCCGGGGCTGGTGCTGGTGGGGGATGCCGCCCACAGCATTCATCCGCTGGCCGGGCAGGGTGTCAATCTGGGGCTGATGGATGCTGCCGTGCTGGCTGAGGAATGGCTGTTGGCCCGGGGGCGTGGGCTTCCCGCTGGTCACCCGCTGAGCCTGGAGCGCTATGCGCGCCGGCGGCGCGGCGACAACGCCTCGATGCTCAAGCTGATGGAGAGCTTCTGGCGGCTGTTTGCTGCTGAGCACCCGGCGCTGACCATCGCGCGCAACCTGGGAATGTCCGGTGTTGACCGTTTTGGCCTCATCAAGCGCCTGCTTCTGCAGCAGGCCAGCGGTCAGCGCGGTCGTTTGCCGCTGTCGTGTCGCGGTGGACCGCGCTAGTGGGGTGTCCGGGGATCAGTTCCGCCCCGGCGCCCGCTCGCCGAGCACATCCAGCGCCTTGAGCAGGTTCAGTGCCTCGCCCAGCTGGTAGTCGTCCTTTAGCCGAGAGCTAAGCACATTGTGCTCGGGATCTTCGTTGTTGCCTTTGAGGTGGCCTTCAAGATCCGCCTCGCGCAGGCGCAGTGAGGCATCTTCGGAGACCTCAAGACGACCGCGCACCACTTCCACGTCGGGGATAATGCCCCGTGCCTGGATCGAGCGGCCGCTGGGCGTGTAATAGAGCGCCGTGGTTAGCTTCAGCCCTTCATTTTCACCCAGCGGAATCAGCTGCTGCACAGAGCCTTTGCCGAAGCTTTCGGTGCCCATTACCACGCCGCGTCGCTGATCCTGGATGGCACCGGCAACGATTTCTGCCGCCGAAGCGCTGCCATCGTTGATCAGCACCACCAGCGGAAGATCCGGGGCAGCGGTAGTGGCGGTAGCCGAAAAGCGCTGGTCGATATCCGGCAGACGTCCTTCGGTATAAACGATCAGACCGCTTTCAAGAAAGCTGTCAGATACCTCGACCGCAGCCTGAAGCACGCCGCCGGGGTTATTGCGCAGATCAAGCACCAGCCCCTTGAGGTCGCCAGTGGCGGCCAGGGTTTCAAGCGCATCGTTGACCTGTTCACCCGTGTTGGACTGGAACTGGCTGATACGCAGGTAGCCATAGCCTGGTGCCAGCAGGTCGTGCTTGACGCTGCGGGTGCTGATGATTTCGCGCTTAAGGGTCAAGATGCGGGGGGCACTTTCACTGTCACGCATGATGGTTAGTTCAAGGCTGGTGCCAGCATCGCCGCGCATGATCTCCAGAACTTCCTGCAACGACAGGCCTTCGGTGGGGGTGTCGTCAATACGTAGGATGGCATCGCGGGCCATGATGCCGGCTCGAGCTGCCGGTGTGTCATCCAGCGGTGTAATTACCATGAGCTGGCCATCACGTTTACCGATTTCAACGCCGACGCCGCCAAACTCGCCCTTGGCGCTTTCCTGCATGTCACGGAAGGCTTTGGCATCAAGATAAGCCGAGTGGGGGTCGAGTTCGTTGAGCATGCCGCGCATGGCGTTGCGTAGCAGGGTGGCGTCGTCCACTTCATCGACATAGGCGCGTTTGATGCGCTCGAAAACTTCGGCAAAAGCCTGGATTTCGGCCACCGGCAGGTCGGAGTCGTTAGACGGCTGGGCAGTAGCGGCCAGCGGCAGAACCAGCAGGCTGGCACTCAGCCACACAGCGGCAAGGCGCGATGCGGGGAGCAGGCTGGCAAAGAGGCGAGAAGGCATTCAGGCTCTCATGAGTTAAAGCGAGTGTGTCGGCAGCATAGCGCGCAGCTGACGGACTGGGAATAGCCGGGCAGCATTGTGGCCTTTGATCCTGTGCCCCAAGTCAGCGGCGTGCCATCCACTGGCTGGGGTTGATGGGCTTGCCGTTGCGACGTACTTCAAAGTACAGGTTGGCGGTATTCTGGCCGCCAGTGGTACCCACTGCGCCCAGCGCATTGCCGCGCTGCACCGGCTGGCCAACCTCTACCGCAAAATGCTGCAGGTGGGCGTGCAGCGTCATCACGTTGTCACCGTGGTCGATGATTAGCATGTTGCCGAAGCCGCGCATCCAGTCAGCAAACACCACACGCCCGGCATGCACCGCAGTAACTGGCGTGCCTTCACCTGCTGCAATAACTAGGCCGTTACGGTGTACTCCTCGGCCATGACGAAAACTTGAGGTAATGCGCCCCTGGGTGGGCCAGGGCAGGTCGCCGCGGGTGTGCTCGATGCCGGTGGAAGGCGGCGGGCGATCCAGCTGTGCGAGTTTTTCCTGAACCTGCTGCAGGATACGCTCGGCATGGGCACGGTCCTGATCCAGCTTGACCAAGCGCGCTTCCTCGGTGGCGTACTGGGCATCCAGCCGCTTGACCAATGTTTCACGCTGCACGACTTGGCGAGCGAGGTCCGCGCTGCTCTGCTCCAGAGCTTCAGCCAGAGTATCCAGCTCTTTGTGCCGCTCGCTGAGTTTCCTGCTGTTTTCGGTCACGGCGGCTTCCAGCTGTGCCAGCTTGTCGAGAATTTTCTGGCGCGCTCTGGTGAGGTGGTTGAGGTAGGTCTGGATACGATCCAGTTGTGCCGGGTCGTCTTGATTGAGCAACAGTTTAAGCTGCGGTGTATGGCCCAGCCGGTACAGGGCATCCAGCTGTTCCGCCAGCGCGGCCAGCTGTTCATCCCGGGCTGCGTTCAGGTGCTCTTGGCGGCCCTGTAGCTCACTGATGCTCTGCTCCAACGTAGTCTGCTCTGCTTGCAGTGCTGTCAGGCGCTGATGTGTTTCGGCCAGCTCGGTTTCCAGTGAGCGCAACTCGGCACTGGCACTGTCGCGGGCGGAGTCCGTGTTGGCTAGGTCACGGCTGGCGCTCTTGATCTGCTGGCCAATGTCATCCAGTTTGGCCTTGGCCTGATCAACGTCCTGGCCGATATCCTGAGATACTGCCAGCAAGGGTGTCAGGCATAGCCCAAGCGTCACTGCCATCAGCGCTGTTCTCAGGCGTGGACGTTGGGCCAAGGCCAATGACACTCCCTCAGGCCTCGCGGATCAGGCAGCGGCCAGTCATTTCAGCCGGTGCCGGCTGTTCCATCAGCGTTAACAGCGTAGGGGCGATATCGCACAGCCGCCCGCCAGACTCCAGCTCAAGCGGGCGTTTGCCAACATAGACCAGCGGCACGGGAAAGGTGGTGTGAGCCGTTTGGGGGGCGCCGGTGAGCGGGTTGACCATCTGCTCGGCATTGCCGTGATCGGCGGTGACCAGGCAGGCGCCGCCGACCTTCTCAATGGCCTCGACAACGCGGGCCACACAGGCATCTACGGCTTCAATGGCCGCAACGGCGGCATCGAAGTCGCCGGTATGGCCGACCATGTCGCCGTTAGCGTAGTTGCAGACGATCAGGTCATGGTCGCCGGACTCGATGGCCTCGACCAGCCGGTCGGTGACCTCGACGGCGCTCATTTCGGGCTTTTCGTCGTAGGTTTTTACGTCCTGGGGCGAGGGCACCAGAATGCGGGTTTCGCCCTGATATTCTTCCTCGCGGCCACCGGAGAAGAAAAACGTCACGTGAGCGTATTTCTCAGTCTCAGCAATGCGTAGCTGGGTCAGGCCGCGCTGCTCCATCAACTCGCCCAGGGTGTTGTTGAGCGTGGCCGGTGGGAAGGCGATGGAGGTGGCGATGTCGGCAGCGTATTGGGTCAGGCTGACCAGGCCGTTACCGGCCAGTTGCGGGCGCACTTGGCGGTTGAAACCGGTGAAATCGTCATCGACGAAGGCACGGCTCAGCTCCCGGGCACGGTCGGAGCGGAAGTTGAGGAACAGCAGTGCATCGCCGTCTTCCACGGGCACGGGCTCACCGTTGGGGGTGATGGCGGTGGCGGTGACGAACTCATCGTTCTCGTTACGGGCGTAGGCCGCTTGCAGGCCAGCCAGGGCGCTTGAGGCCTGGTAGTCGGCGTGGCCTTCGGTAATCAGACGATAGGCCTGCTCAACGCGATCCCAGCGGTTGTCGCGGTCCATGGCGAAATAGCGTCCGATCAACGAGGCGATAAAGCCCTGCTCGGCGCCGACCAGCTCCGCCAGGCGAGCGTTAAGCCGCTCAATGGAAGCCTGGGCGCTGCGCGGTGGCGTATCGCGGCCATCCAGAAAGGCATGCAGATAAATCCGTTGGGCACCGCGGGCAGCTGCCAGCTCGGCCACCGCCACCATGTGGTCTTCATGGCTGTGCACACCGCCGGGCGACAGCAGGCCCATGAGGTGGACTGCCTTGTCGGCGGCCACCGCTGCATCAATGGGGGCAGTCAGCGCCGGGTTGTCGGCCAGCTCGCCATCCTCGATGGCTTTGGTGATGCGTGTGAAGTCCTGATAAACGATGCGTCCTGCGCCTAAGTTCATATGGCCGACTTCAGAGTTGCCCATCTGGCCGTCGGGCAGCCCCACAAAGCGGCCATCGGTATGAATCAGCGTTGTCGGGCGCTCACGCTGCAGCTTGTCCATGGTGGGCGTATTGGCCGCCATGATGGCGTTGTGTGCGGCATCCGGATTGTGGCCGTAGCCATCAAGAATGATCAGCGCCACGGGGCGCGGAGCGGTGGTCATAGCGTCGGTCATGGTTCATCTCGTGTTGGAGCCAGAGCCCGGCAGCATGAGTCGCCGGGGTCGCGACTTGTCTTCGCTTACGGCATCATATCGCATGGCCTTGCCGGACGTCATGTGGCAGGGCCTGTTCACAAGTCACAAGGTCTGGCTGGCCGGGCCTTGGCTTCGTGGCGCGCCGGCTTCATGTATACTAGCCGCGCCGACGCGTCGGCCATTGTGTTATCACCAGAATTACTACCGCGCACCTGACAAGAGTTAGCCCAAGTCATGATTGACCAGATTATTGAATTTGTAATGAATAACCCGCTGCTGGTGGGTGCCTTTGTTGTGGTGCTGCTGGCCTGGATTACCTATGAAATCTACAGTGGTCAGTCCAACGGCGTGAGCACCAGCGAAGCGACCCAGCTGATCAACCGCGAAGATGCGGTGGTGCTGGACACCCGCGAGGCCAAGGATTTCAAGACCGGCCACATTGCCGGTGCGCGCAATATTCCCCAGAGCCGGCTGGATGAGCGCATGAGCGAACTGAACAAGTTCAAGAGCAAGCCGATCATCATCGTATGCAAGACCGGCCAGGCTGCGGGTGCTGCCCAGGCCAAGCTGAGCAAGGCCGGATTTGAGCGCGCCCTCAAGCTGCAGGGCGGCATCATGCAGTGGCAGTCTGATAGCCTGCCATTGGTGAGAAAATAATCGTTCAGAAAGTAATCGATCAAGAAATAACCAGCCACCTCTATATCGAGTCATTGACCCAAAAGGACAGTATTCATGGCGGAAGACAACAACCCGAATGCAGCCAACGGACAGGCTGGCCAGGCCGGTGAAGCCGAGCGCCCGCAGGTGCAGTTTTCCATGCAGCGCGTCTATGTGAAGGACATTTCCTTTGAAGCGCCCAACTCGCCAGCGGTGTTCCAGCAGGGCTTCAAGCCCAAGGTCGGCCTCGACCTCAGCACTACCCAGCGCCAGATTGATGAAGGGGTTTTTGAGGTCGTGGTCAAGGTGACCGCCCAAGTGACCCACAACGAAGACGGCGCGACCTCCTTCCTCGCCGAAGTGGAGCAGGCGGGTCTGTTTCGTATCGGTGGTATCGAAGGTGCTCAGCTGGATCATACCCTGGGTGCGTTCTGCCCCAACCTGCTGTTCCCTTATGCCCGCGAGTGCATTGACAACCTGGTCAACCGTGGTGGCTTCCCGCCGCTGATGCTGGCGCCGGTCAACTTCGAGGCCATCTACGCCCAGCGCAAGAGGCAGGAAGCCGAGCAGCAGCAGGGCGACGCGGCTTCGGCCGAGTAAGCTACCTGATGACGACGGTTCGTGGACCGCGCATTTACCTCGCCGCCGAGCTTATAGCCGGCGGCGAGGTCGTTCTGCCCGAAGGGCCGGCCCGTCATGTGGCAAGGGTGCTACGGCTCGGCCCAGGCGCACCGCTGACGCTGTTTGACGGCAACGGCACAGAAGCCCGCGCCATACTGATCGAGGCCGAGCGCAAGCGCGTAGTGGCACGTGTCGAAAGCGTTGCTGAAGGACAGGGCGAATCACCGCTAGCGGTACATTTAGGCCAAGCGATCTCGAAGGGTGACCGCATGGACTACGCCATTCAGAAAGCCGTCGAGCTGGGCGTAGCCGCCATTACACCGCTGTACACCGAACATGGCGACGTGCGCCTTAAAGGCGAGCGTGAAGCCAAGAAGCTGGCCCACTGGCAGGCCGTCGCCGCCAGCGCTTGCGAGCAGTGTGGCCGCGCTACTCTGCCACCGGTTCACCCGCCCATGGCGCTTGCTGACTGGCTTGCTCAACGCAATGAACCGCTGCGGCTGGTACTGCACCCCGGCACCCCCGGCGCCCTGGAACGCCAAGACTCGCCCACCAGCGCCGCCCTGCTGATCGGCCCCGAAGGCGGCCTCAGCGCCGCAGAAGTGGCAAATGCCCAAGCCGCCGACTTCAACGCCCTCACCCTCGGCCCACGTATCCTACGCACCGAAACAGCGCCAGTGGTAGCGCTGGCGCTGCTGCAGGACCGGTTTGGGGATGTGTAAAGCACTGTTCTGAATGCTTATCTTCATCGACCTCATGCTGTCGTTCGCTATCCGGAGTGGTCTAATGGATCCTGACATTGCAGGAGACGAGGAGCTGATGTGATTCGGACGCTGATATGGATTGTCGCAATCGGGCTGCTGGCATATGGGGCCTGGCTGGCGCTGCTTTATAGCCAGCAGCGGTCGATGCTGTTTCCCGGCGCTGGCATGGAGCCGGCTGTCAGGCTCGGGCCGCCAAACGGTGCCGAGACGGCCTGGTTCGAGGCAGATGATGCGCGTGTAGAGGCCTGGCTGCTGCTCGCAACATCGCTATCAGAAGAAGGCAACGCGCCAGCGATCATCTTTGCCCACGGTAATGCCGAGTTTATTGACGAGCTGGCGAATGATTTCGGCGCCTTGCGCGAAGCTGGTTTGCATGTGTTGCTGGTCGAGTATCCCGGTTATGGACGTTCTACCGGATCACCCACCCAGGTGAATATGACGGCAATATTTACTGAAGCCTATGATTGGCTGGCGGCACGCCCGGATGTGAAAGCTGAGCAGATTATCGGCATGGGCCGATCGCTGGGCGGCGGAGCGATTGCGGCCTTGTCGCGTCAGCGTGAACTGGCGGTCATCGTGCTTCAGTCGACCTTTACCAGCGTGCCGGCCATGGCGCGTTCCTTCGCAGTGCCGACGTGGCTGGTGCGTGATCCTTTTGACAACGAATCAGCGCTGCGCGCCTATAAAGGGCCAGTCTTGCTGGCCCACGGTCGGCAGGATCGCATCATCCCGTTTCGCCATGGAAAGCAGCTCGCGAAGGTGGCCGGTGCTGAGCTCTTGGCCTGGGACTGCGGGCATAACGACTGCCCGCCGGATTGGGAGGGGTATCTCGATCGAGTGATCGAGTTCTTGCGAGAGCAGGACATTCTTGAGGAAGGTCTCTAAACTCACTCGGGTTTTTCGTGGAGTAACATGACACCCACGCTTAGTTGGCAGTCCGTCCTGTTTTAGTTGACTCAACACTGCGGCATGGCTGCTGTCGGCCAGAAGTGGACGCTCAGACAGTCCTGATATAACGCTGAAGCACAGCGGCGACCTTTTTGTAGCAAAACGGAGAAAAGGGCGTCCGGTGGAGGCCCTTCAGGGCCGGAACGAACTGCAACTACTTGTTGTACCGTCACTCATCCGCATGGTTTATGAAATTGAACCAGTCGTTCAGGCTTTCTTTAATTAAAATAAGCGAAACAATCAGAATGGAAAGCGCAAAAAAAGAAAGCCAGAGAGAGCCCAGAGTAAGCCAGTAGCTCCCAAACAACCCAATCGTTAGCTGTGCAACAGCCGCGATGATAGTTGATAGCACAGACCAAAACAGGAAATCACTCAGGTTTTTTAGAGGATCATATAGCAGAAGCGAAGTAAGCGGTCCAGCAACGACATCTACCGACGCTGACCTACATTACTCACACTGGT
>NZ_JBQDJZ010000029.1:0-26723 GCF_052095765.1 Halomonas sp. | reverse complement strand
AACCACTGGCGCGGATCGCCGCCGGCTTTGACGCCTACCGACACCATCGCCCAGCGGTCGCGCTTAGGGATACCGGCAAACTTACACGCCCGGCGCCAGTGCATCAGGCGCGCGTCATCGGCAGGCAGTGCGAAGCGTACGCAACCAACGCGGTCGCGGTACTCCTCGAAAGCATGCGGGACCAGCAGGCCGCCTACCATGCGCGGCTTAGTGGCGGTGGGCTCCCAGAAGGGATGCGCAGAAAACCACATCAGCGGGCGCTCGCCAGCCATATCGGCACGACCTCGAAGCTCGCCGCTCTCCAGGATCGCTGGCAAGTGCTGGCGTTGGCTGGTGTAGTGGTAAAGGGGTTTCATGCCAACGCCCTCCCGGCCATGTGGGCCTCAGCAGTGCTGGCATAGGTATCACCATCAGCCAGCCATTCCAGAACGTCTTGCAGGCGATAGCGAACGGCACGACCGCGCTTCACAAAACGAGGGGCCGGACGGCCTAGCAGGCTGCCGGTGGTTCGGGCCTTGCGGGCGGTCGCTGGCTGGGCAGGGATCAGGTGTGGAAATACAGCGGCTTCTGGCAGCTCGATTAAAGCCGGGTCGAAGCCGTCGCGGTATCGGGCTAGGGCATTGGCGAGAATGTCGCCGGGTACTTGTGTCTTGGTAGACATTGAAGCGTCTCTATGTTGCTGGTTGACGCTTCAATAGTGGCCACAGCCAGGGCTGCCGTGGTGCAGGTGCAATTATGCAAAATGCAGATCAATTAGCCGCGCTTTTCCTCCCAAGCGTCCAAAGCATCGCTAAGCAACCGTTGCAGCTTGCTCTTGCTCATGCCGTAGACCTCGCCGGCTTGCTGGCTCATGACTTCGGCTATCTGGGCTTTGTTAGGCTTGTTGTTCCGCTGGTACCGGGGGGCTTGTTTGGCGACCGTTTCGGCCAGCAGCCCCAGCGCCTCAAGGGCTCGCAGCTCTTCGCCTTCGGCGGGCTCCCCAGATTCCTGCTCATCAAGGCTCGATATAAAGGCATCAACATCCTTCTTCAAGATAACTAGCTGATTTAAAGTCAGCCCACCAAACTGGGGCAGGTCTTCTTTATACTGGGCGCTATAATCAAACAGCATAAATAGTTCGCCTTGTAAGTCCGCGCTTTCTACGCCACACCATCCCAACCCATCTAGGCAAGCATCACCACCGGTGATGTCGCGTATCAACAGCGATTGAAAGAAGTCATGGTTGTAGCTTACTCGGTAAATGCCATCCAAAATCTCTGTTTTGGCCTCACAAGTTACGTCACCATATGGCACACGAACCATCGAAAACTCAACATCTCCCACTCTAAGTGGGACAGGCTCACCAAGGGTTCCCACAACGCGTTTTGCACGCTGACGTTGCAACATGACGCAAAGGCCAACATCCCCATCCAGTACCAGCTGCATTACATCACGAACAGTTACTCCCTCTCCAAGTTCAACGCTCAAACGTCGGGCTGCATCGTCCAAGGTGTACCACTTTTTACGCCCCAGCAGGCGGCTTTGAATACTCATTTGCGCCACTCCTCGCGCTCACTCCATATAAGGTTGGCCGGCCAACGTGGTGGAGTTGCCACGCTTTCGGGTGTACAGCCCTAGCCGGCCAATTCGGGTTAAACGTTGCTGGCTGCCACGCGGATCGCTGGCGCCTTGTTGCCCTCCTCCTCGGCTGGCGCCCTTGGCACCGCTTTGGCGAACGCCTCGACGGCATGGCGGGAATGATCCGGCCGCAGGTGGGCATAGAATTGAATGGTGGTCTGAATATCCGAATGAGCCATCAGTTTGGAAACCGTCAACAGGTCAACGCCGGCCATCACCAGTTGGCTGGCGAAGTTGTGGCGAAGGCTGTACAGCAGCAGGTCATCAGGTAGCCCGGCCAGTTTACGGACAGTCGCCCATGGCTTTTGCATCGCGGTGGGACTCATGCGCTTACCCTTGCGTGGCGACCGGAATACCAGCCCGGTGGTGGGCTCGCCTTGCTGTTGGTGCCATGCCTTCAGCACGCCCACGGCATCGGTGGATAGCGGGAAAGTCTGAGGTTCTTCGCGGTGGTGTGCCGTCTTTTCAATCGTCTTTCGGACGGTGCGAAACGACAGATTAATATGCTCCCAGCGCAGCCCGAACAGATCGCCAGGCCGCAAGCCGGTGTAGTACATGGTCAGTATCCAGGGGGCGACGTGATCCACATAGGCCACGCCGTCCAGGTCCGGCAGATACGCCTTACCGTGGGCGCGGCTATTGCGCCGCTGCTCTCGCTTGGCCTCTTGGTACGCCTCCAACCCGGCAAACAGCGCCTTGACCTCCTCGGCCTCCAAGTAGCGCCGCTGGGATGCTTGCTCGGCCATCTTCTCCTCAGTCATGGCCGGCCGTTGCAGCTTGACGCCCTTCAGCGGGTTGGCCGGTATCACCTTGCGCTCAGCCGCGTGCGCCAGCAGGCCACACAAAGCGTCATAGGACCGCTTAAGGGTGCCAAAGGCGCGGGGCTTGTTGGCGGCCTCTTGTTCGGCTTGCCAGCGCTCAACATCGGCCCGCGTCAGGCTGCCCATGGGGCTATTCAGCCAGTCGGGAAAGTCTTTCTCGATGCGTCGCAGGCTGCCGGCACCATCTTTCTTGCGATTCTGGTAGGCGGTGTAAGGGCCGGACAGGTAGGCGCCCAAGGTCTGCTGTTGCTGGCGCTGCTCCTCGGCCCTGGCTTCCTCCAGCACCGCGCGGGGGTCACCGCCCTGGGCGACAATGGCCAGCACTTCGGCGGCATCTTGACGGCCTTTGGCGGCTGTCATGTTGCCAACGCCATAGCGGCCAAGAGTCAGTACGCGACGCTTGCCAGCCAGATTGTAATAGGACACTCGCAACGAAAGGCCACGCTTGCCAGCGCGGACGTGGTAGCCGGCTTCGCTGTTGTCCCACACCTCACCACCTTCGGGCAGCTCCTTAGCGAGACGTTCCAGCGCTCTGGTGGTAAGCCGTTCTGTCTTTTCTTTCATACCCTTGGCCTCGATTTCTAGGTTCCAAATAGGTTCCATGGGTAGGATATAACGGGCTATAACGGGCTACAAGCAGCAAACAGCGATATACAGTCAAGCAATTGTTTTTATTGTGATATACGTTGCTTTTTGTTTCTATTCGTTTCTGCTTAAATATGGGGTAAACGCAATGGGGTTGCAAAGGTCGCAGGTTCGAATCCTGTCGTTCCGACCAAAATTACTAAAACCGCCGTCAGGGCATGCTTCTGACGGCGGTTTTTTGCGTGGGCAACATGAAAACGAAAATGCTAAAGCTGACAGCTGCCCTCGCCACTCTGTCGTCAATGATGACCGGCTGTGTTTCCATCATCGGTGAAGGGATGGGAACTTCGACATTACACTGGTTCTGCTCGAAGACGTAGCTGACGTAGCTATAGACATGATCAATAAAATGGAATGCATCGGCCAAATGTGATTCATCATTAACACTATCTTCGAGCGCTGCTTTATCTGGAGCAGGCAGCTCAGGCGGTGTCTGTGCTGTAGTGAATTCAAGGAGACAGAAGCGCGGGCTGGCAAGCCCGACACATACAGTTTAATTAAGTATAATTGTTGGCCAGAGCTGCCATCCATAGGGCTTAGGTGACTATCAGGTTAGGCGGGCTCGCAGCCATCGAGTGAAACTCTGTAAGCTGGGCTGACCTGCTATCCGCTGCCAGTACAGCGATGACCCAAAGCCGATTGACCTCTGGTCGCGTTACGGTGCATGCTTTTTGGCGTTTAACACCTCAAGATGCTGAGACAAAAAGGAAATCGATCATGAATGTGTTCACCCGCAGTACGCTGACTCTTTCCATGTCGCTGGCTCTGGCCGCTGGTGCTCAGGCCAGCGAGCTCTCCGATATGAATCCCGTTACCCTGCGTCTGGCTCATGTAGTCAACGAGCAGGACGGCTTTCATCTCGCTGCCGAGAAGTTCGAGGAGCTTGTTCAGGAGCGTAGCGAGGGCAAGATCGACGTTGAGCTCTACCCCAACGCTAGCCTCGGCGATGAACGCACCCTACTTGAGGGCATGCAGATCGGCACCGTCGACATGGGCGTAATCACCAACGGGCCGGTAGCCAACTTCCTTGAGGAGATGGCGGTGTTCGAGCTGCCCTTCCTTTTTCCTTCTCCAGAAGCGGCCTATGAAGTGCTGGACGGCGAGATCGGTCAGGAACTACTTGGCAGGCTCAGCGAAGTCAATCTCGTAGGGCTGGCCTACGCTGAGCGTGGCTTTCGTAACCTGACCAACAGCGAACAGCCCGTAACAACACCGGACGATATCGATGGCTTGCGTATCCGGGTAATGGAGAACCCGGTCTACGTGGACACCTTTCGTGAGCTGGGTGCCAACGCGGTTCCCATGGCCTGGACCGAAGCGCTGACCGCCATGCAGCAGGGCACTATCGATGGCCAGGAGAACCCGGTCAACGTCATCCACTCGTTCAAGCTCTACGAGACCCAGGATCACCTAACGCTTTCCCGGCATACTTATGCCCCGGCGATCTTCGTGATGGGCATGCCGACTTGGAACAAGCTGCCTGAAGCGGCCCAGGCAGTGCTGAAGCAAGCCGCACAGGAAGCCGCCGAGTACGAGCGCCAGATCAATGCCGAGATGGAAGCCGAACAGCTAGCTGAGCTTACCGACGCCGGCATGCAGATCGTCGATCAGCCAGATATCGCAGCCTTCCAGCAGGCTGTGGCACCGGTTTACGAGAAGTACGGAGAGCAGTTCGGCGACTACCTGCCGCGTATCCAGGAGGCACTCAAGTAAGTGTCCTCACTCGCCCACTCCCTGCTGCGTGTACTGCGGCAGAGTGAGCGCGCCCTCAACGCCGTCATTCAGCCCATCGTCTTCGCGGGCATGGCGGCGTTGATCGGTGTCATCACTCTACAGATCATCTCACGCGTATTTTTTACAGCTGTCGGCTGGACCGAAGAGGTCGCCCGCTTCCTGCTGATATGGATCACCTTTCTCGGCGCTACACTGGCCTTTCAGCGCGGTCGGCATATTGCTGTTACCTTTGTCGTCGATGCCCTGCCCAGTCTGCCCCAGCGGCTGTGCCGCACTGCCGCCACTCTGGTGGTGCTGGGCTTCCTCTCAAGCTTGGTGGTCATTGGCCAGGAATACATGCAGGTGCAGAGCTTCCAGCGCTCAGCGTCACTGCGCATCTCCATGACATGGGTCTATGCGATCATTCCGCTCACCGCAGGCATCATGACCTGGTATGCGCTGGTCGATCTTGCCGGACTGGCTCTGGGTGACAGCATCGTTCGCAAGGACGAGGATTCAGCCGGGGAGCCCGTCCCATGACGCTACTGCTATTCGCTCTGTTCGTCGTCTTCATGCTGCTGGGTGTCCCCATTGCACTGGCCATCGGCGCAAGCACTTTGGTAGCCCTCAACGCCGAGGGTGTGCCTCTAATGGTGGTCACCCAGCAGATGTTTCAGGGCATCAACTCTTTCGCCCTAGTCGCGGTACCGATGTTCATCCTGGCCGGCGACCTGATGGCAGAAGGCAAGGTCAGCGAGAAGCTTGTCGACTTCGCCGACTCGCTATTTGGCTTTCTCAAGGGCGGGCTGTCGATCGTCTCGGTAGGCGCGGGGATGTTCTTTGCCGCCATCTCAGGCTCTGGGGCCGCCACCACTGCTGCGGTGGGCTCAAGCCTGGTGCCCGAGCTGCGCAAGAAAGGCTATGAGCCAGCTTCCGCCGCCAGCCTGATCGCCGCCAGCGGTACCATTGGCGTGGTAATCCCACCATCGGTACCGATGATCATCTATGCGGTGATTGCCCAGCAGTCGGTGTCCAAACTTTTTCTCAGCGGCATCCTGCCCGGAGTCGCCATGGGTCTGGGTCTGTCCGCTATCGCCATCGTGCAGGCCTACCGCAGAAACTACCCGCGCGGCACCGCACTCTCTCTGGCAACCATCTGGCGCACCTTCCTGAGTGCCAGCTGGGGATTGATGACGCCAGTGATCATCCTTGGAGGGATCTTCACCGGAGTTTTCACGCCCAGCGAGGCGGCAGTGGTAGCGGTGAACTACGCCATGCTGGTGTCGCTGTTCGTCTACCGCGATCTGCGTCTGTCTGACGTGTACCGCATCTTGATCCGCTCGGCGATCACTACCTCCGTGATCATGTTGGTCATCGCTACCTCAGCGGTACTCAGCTGGACCCTTTCCAGCTGGCAGGTACCCGGTGCCATTGCTCATGCTGTGCTATCGCTGTCCACGAACCCGATGGTGATCATGCTGCTGGTGGTCGCAGTGATCCTGCTCACCGGTGTGTTTATCGAGACCGCCAGCGCGCTGATCATTCTTACGCCGGTGCTGTTGCCACTGGTCACCCAGCTGGGCATCGACCCGATCCACTTCGGGCTAATCATCGTGGTGGGGCTCGCTATCGGCATGATCACTCCGCCGGTGGCGATCAACCTCTATGTGGCCTCCTCGGTCACTCAGCTGCCGCTAGAACGTATTACCCGGGCGATCATTCCCTACCTGCTGGGACTGATTTGCGTTCTGCTGTTGGTGGTCTATGTGCCCATTCTGGCTGGCTGGTCGGGAAGCTAGTCAAGCGCTCAGACACTCAAGGCATCCATTCTCGCCAACAACGCCTCACGCCGCGCTTCACTCATGAAGGCGGCGTTGAGGGCGTTTCGCGCAAGCTTCTTGAATACCACCATATCCCAGCCGAAGGCCTGATGGCAGGCCAGGTAGTTGTCCAGCAGGCCGCCACCGAAGTAACTGGGGTCATCGGAGTTGAGGGTCAGCATGAGTCCGGCGTCAAGCATCGCGGGTAACGGATGGTCTTCCATACGCTCGACTACCTTGAGGCGCACATTCGACAGCGGACAGACCGTCAGCACCCTTCGCTCATCACGCAGGCGCTCAACCAGGGCGGGATCCTCCATGCAGCGCACACCATGATCGATGCGCTCAACGTCAAGAATATCCAGCGCTTCATAAATATAGGCTGGCGGACCTTCCTCACCGGCGTGGGCAACACGGGCCAGTCCCAACTCAGCGGCGCGGGCAAACACCTGCCGAAACTTCGATGGCGGATGTCCAAGCTCTGCGCTATCAAGGCCGACAGCAGCAAAGTGCTCAAGGTATGGAATGGTGGACTCCAGCAGTTCGGCGGCCTCTTCTGCAGGTCGGTCACGCAGGAACGCCAGAATCATCGCGCTACTGAGATCCAGCTCACGCTGTGCCCTACTGCGGGCGCGATTCAGCCCTTCGATCACGGTTTCAAGTGCAATGCCGCGTGCCAGATGCGCCTGTGGATCAACATGCAACTCAATATGCACAACACCTTCGCTGTGGGCCAGCTCGAAGTAGTCCATGGCGAGATCTTCGAAATCCTGAGCAGTCTTCAACACCTGCATACCTTGGAAGTACACGTCGAGAAACGATTGCAAATCCGTAAACTCATAAGCGGCATAAATATCGTCAACCGATGTATAGCGCAGCGGCATGCCGTTACGCTCGGCCAGACTCATCATGCGCTCGGGTGTCAGTGTGCCCTCAATGTGCAAGTGCAACTCAGCCTTGGGCAGACGCAGTAGTTGGTTGTACACGACAGGCTTCCTTTTCACGGAGAATAACCACTCATCCTCGAAGATTCGCCGGTATCTTGCAAAGCCTGCTGTGCAAAGGTTGCAAACAGACCACATTTGACAAAAAAACAGGCCGGCAGTATGTGCTTCCTGCACGTACTACCGGCCTGTTTTTTACTGCTGGTGGCGCGCTAACGGCGCCGATACTGACTCACTATCGATACCTCAGAACGCATCGCGCCCTGACTTGGTGGACTCCTCATCCCCTTCCAGCACACGGTCATGCTCGAGCTCAAGCCACATCGCGTTAACAATGGCGAACACCGCTGCCAGAGGGAGCCCCAATAACCAAGCGAAATACCACATATCCGTTCTCCTTAGTAGCTGTGACCATCAGTGACATCAGTTTCCGTCACCTTGCCCCACAGCACCTTGTATACCCAGGCGGTGTAGCCAAGGATCAGCGGCAGGAATATGACCGTCGCGAAGAGCATGACAAACAGCGTCAGATGAGAAGACGAGCTGTCCCACACGGTCAGCGATGAGTTTGGGCTGATAGATGAGGGGAGGAAGAACGGGAACATCAGCAGACCCACCGAGGAAATCGCCCCGAAAATACCCAGCTTGGACCACAGCAGCGTAGAACCCTCACGGCCGGCACGTAGGCCAATTACTGTCATCAGCATGCCAAGCAGGCCCAGTACCGGACCTGCCATCGCCCACGGCCGTTCGGCATAGCTGTCTAGCCAGCTACTGGTACGCGCGACCTCAGTCAGTAGCGGGTTGGACGGTCCGTTGGCCTCGGGACTGTTGACCAATTCATAACCTTCGATGCCAAACATCAACCACACGCCAGCGAGCACGAAGCCAACGATGGTCACCACCCCCGTTACACTGCCGATGGCACGCGCACGCGATGCAACGACACCTTCGGCCTTGAACGACAGCCAAGCGGCACCGTGAGTCACCAGCATCATCAGTGAGACAGCGCCTGCCAGCAGCGCAAAGGGCCTCAGCAAGCCGAACAGCTTGCCCAAAAAGCTACCGTGGTAGAGCGTGAACAGATCCGGCGTCAGCTCGAAGGGCACACCCAGCAACACGTTGCCGACGGCAACACCGAACAGTAGCGCCGGCACGGAGCTTCCGATAAACAGCGCCCAATCCCATGAAGCGCGCCAGGCAGTAGAGTCGCGCTTGGAGCGATACTTGAAGGCTACCGGACGCAGGATCAGCGCTGCCAAAACCAGGAACATGGCCAGGTAGAAGCCGGAGAAACTGGCCGCATACAACGGCGGCCAGGCGGCAAAGATGGCACCGCCACCCAGGATGAACCATACCTGGTTGCCTTCCCACACCGGGCCAATCGTATTGATCGCAACACGACGTTCAATATCTGTCTTGCCAACAAAGGGCAGCAGTGCTCCCACGCCCATGTCAAAGCCATCGGTCATCGCAAAGGCGATCAGCAGAACGCCAAGCAGCAGCCACCAGATGACCCTCAACACGTCATAGCTAATGAACTCATGTAAAATCATGGCAGTTACTCCGCAGTCGCAAGGTGGCTGTTGTCGTCCTGAACACTCAGACGACGCTTGTGTTGTGCCATCCAGGCTTCGGTCTCTTCAACATCTTCGACCGGGCCCTTGCGGATGTACTTGAGCATCAGCCCCATTTCCACAATGAACAACACAGTGTAGAACAGGGTAAAGCCCGCCAGCGTGAACAGCAGATCTGCAATCGAGAGATGGCTGACTGACAACGCTGTTGGCAGCACACCATCGACTGTCCAGGGCTGGCGACCATACTCAGCAACAAACCACCCCAGTTCTGCAGCAATCCAGGGTGCCGGAATGATAACGACTGCCAGACGCAGCGCCCAACGCGGATAGTCGTGGCCACGGAAGCTGGTGCGCCAGAAGAAGTAAGCCATCAGGATGATAAAGCCAAAGCCCAGCCCAACCATGATGCGGAATGCCCAAAACAGCGGAAAGACTTCAGGCAAGGTATCATCAGTCGCCTGAGCAATCTGAGCCTCAGTTGCTTCACGCGGGTCGTCCACGTAACGCTTGAGCAGATAAGCGTAGCCCAGGTTCCCGCCATGCTCTTCAAAGATGTTACGCACCTCAGAGCTTGTCTGCTTACGATCCTCACGGATTGTCATCAACGCGTCGTAAGCAATGATGCCAGAACGGATACGCTCCTCGGACTCCTGCAGCAGTTCCTTGATGCCTTCAATCGGTGTGTTCAATGAACGTGTACCGATGAGGCCCATGACGTGCGGAATGTGGATAGCATATTTTGTCTCGCGGGCTTCCTGATCAGGAATACCTACCAAAGTGAATGCAGCGGGAGCTTCTTCGGTTTCCCACATGGCTTCCATGGCAGCCAACTTCATCTTCTGGTCGTGGGTGGTCAGGTAGCCAGACTCGTCGCCAAGAACAACCACCGACAGCGCTGCAGCCAGGCCAAACGAACAGGCAACTGCAATCGAACGACGTGCCAGGTCGACGTGCCGCCCTTTGAGCAGATACCAGGCCGAAACACCCAGCACAAATACCGAAGCCGTCACATAGCCAGCGGACACCGTATGCACGAACTTGGCCTGGGCCACCGGGTTGAAAAGCACATCAAAGAAGCTGGTCATTTCCATGCGCATGGTTTCAGGATTGAATTCCGCACCGACCGGGTTCTGCATCCAGCCGTTGGCTATCAGGATCCACAGCGCCGAAAAGTTGGAACCAATCGCCACCAGCCAAGTCACCACCAAGTGGCCAATTCTGCTCAACTTGTCCCAGCCGAAGAAGAACAGCCCGACAAACGTCGCTTCGAGGAAGAAGGCCATCAGCCCTTCAATTGCCAGCGGCGCGCCGAAAATGTCGCCTACATAGTGACTGTAGTAGGACCAGTTCATGCCGAACTGGAATTCCATGGTAATACCGGTAGCCACACCAATGGCAAAGTTGATGCCAAACAGCAAACCCCAGAATTTCGTCATTTGACGCCAGATCACTCGGCGGGTCATGACATACACAGTTTCCATGATCGCAATGATCACTGACAGCCCTAACGTCAGTGGTACGAAAAGGAAGTGATACATCGCGGTCAGTGCAAACTGTAATCGCGACAGCTCAACGATATCGAGATCCATGTCTGGGCTCTCCCTGGTTCAGGACTACTCACCATCACAACCCGGTGAGCAGAAGACAGTTAATGGACCTGGCCGGTGCCAGCATCCCTGCATCTCTCACGAGACTCTCACTACGAGGGCACAGAAATCCTCCCTGGCCTCAACAACCCAAAGACGGAACTTCATCGCTGCGAAGAAATCCATCCGTATTGTTATTTATATCCATAATGCACAAGCTTATCGTCACAAACGCAGCTTCACTTGTCTATCGAATACCGGGTGGTCAGCACTGCGGTGTAAGGTCGCAAGTATCGCAGCACCAGGCAGATAGCGGCGTATTCCTTCAAGCACCTGATCGGCCGTTTGTTCGTCCAGTCCTTCAGTCGGCTCATCCAGCAACAGCAGTTCAGGCCGGTTTAGAATACCCCGCGCCAAGGTCAATCGCTGGGACTGACCACCTGATAGCCCCTCCCCGCCCTCGCCCAACCGCGCCCCCAGTCCACCGCGCTCAGCAATGACCTCGCGCAGCGCAACGGCCGCCAGCGCCTCCCACAGCTCGTCGTCGCTAGCGTCGCGGGCAAGGCACAGGTTCTCGCGGATGCTGCCGGCGATCAGCGCGCTGCGCTGCGGCACCACAGTTACCCGCTCACGCAGGGCCAACTCCAGCCAATCGCATGGGGGAACGCCCTTGAGCAAAATACTGTCGTTACTGACGCAATCGTCATTACCATTCTCTCCAGCACCGCTGGTCGTGCTGTCACCCAGCCCCGCTATCTGCATCAGCAGCGTGCTTTTACCACTCCCGCTGGCACCCGTAAGGGCCACGGTATCGCCAGGGTTAAGCTCCAGCGTCAACTGCGTGGTATTCACCACAAGCAAAGGTGCCTCAGAGTCTCCACTAACATGCTTGGCTGAGTCTCTTCTGGGTTGCTGCAGGCTCTCATTGATACGCCGAGCAGCACCGCTCATCCTGCCGAAATCCGCCACGCCGCGCTTGAGTGGCAGAATGGTCTCAGCCAAGGCCAAGGCCACAAAGATGCCCATGCCACCGACTGCCGGGCTGACCACGCCCTGGGTTACCAGCCCGCCACCGACCACCAGCGTCAAACCCGCCACAGCGGACACTAGCAATGACACGGCAGCTTCGGCCGAGCGCTCGGCACTATCCAGCTCACGGGCGGCCTGACGCGACTGACCGTCAATGTTGAGCAGGCGGGCTTCACGCTGCCCCAGAACACCGCCCAGGATTACCGCCTGGCGGTCGCGCAGCAAATCGATGGTAGCGCGGCGCAGCGCCTGGGCTCTTGACTCAACGGTTTCCGAGGGTTCCAAACTACGCCGTGCCAGCCACCAGAAGATCAGCGCTGTCAGCGGCATGTAACCTGCCAACAGCGCCCAGGCCACCCGCCAGTCAGCGAGCCAGCCCATCATCACAAACACGACCAGCTGTGTGACAAGTGCTGCCAGGGCCGGTAACGCCAGCCTTAGTACCACCCCATCTAGGGCATCCACATCGGATACGATGCGAGTCAGTGTTGCTTCGCTGCGCAACCGCGCCAGCGCCCTGCTGTGGAACAGCGACTGACGTCTAAGCAAAGTGACACGCAGCGCTGCCAGGGCACGCAAGGTGGCATCATGGGTCAGCAGGCGTTCGCCATAGCGCGATATGGTTCTTCCCAGCGCCAGGAAGCGCACGCCAGCCGACGGCCGGAATACATCAAACGCAATACCAACCCCGGTAATGCCCGCAATGCCGGTAGCAGTGATGAACCAGCCGGACAGACCTAGCAGCCCGGCCCCCATCAGCAGAACGATGACGGCCAGTAGTGCGCCGCGGGTCATGGCCCAGGGCGAGGCAGACACGAGCAGACGCACAATGGGCACTAATGACTTCATGGCGCTTGGTCTCATTGCGCTACCCTCATCAGCTTTATCTCCACCGCCCGATTCATGGCTTCAACCAAAGCAGGATCATGCGTTGCTACGATCAGGCTGTGCCCATCCTCTTTTAGGCGGCACAGCGCGCGAATGACCTGAGCTGCGGTATCTGGATCAAGGTCAGCGGTAGGCTCGTCGGCAAGAATCAGCTCGCGTCCGCTCAACACAGCACGCGCAATCATCAGACGCCGCGCTTCACCGCCAGACACCCCGCCACCACTCTGCCCTAGCCGAGAATCCAGCCCCTCTGGCAGACGCTCAACAAACTGGCGAGCTTCAGCCAGCGCCAGCGCAGGCCAGGGGTCAGCCCCGCGACCCTCAGGGTCAAGCCACTCGCGCAGAGTGTGATCTGAAAAGTGTGGTACCTGTGGGATCAGGCTAATGCGCTGCCGCCAAGCGTCCGCCGTGGTGTCATCTAGCACGCTGCCGCATACGATGACCTGTCCGGCATTGATAGGAACTAACCCGGCAATCGCCGCCAGCGCGGTCGTCTTGCCCGCACCGCTGGGGCCGGTGAGTGCCAGCGACTGACCGGCGCTCAGAGTGAAATCGGGTAACGCCACCTGACGGCCCGGCAGCTCTGCTACAGCTCCGCTGAGCGTCAGGCTCAGCGCGCCGGGCAAGGGCGCCACCGCCTCTGCGCGGCCGACAAAACGCACACGTTCAGCGCTATCCAGGGCATCCAGCTCAGTAACCACGGCCAAACCATCGGCACGATCATGCCAGGCAGCAGCAAGGTCACGGAACGGCTGAAAGAACTCCGGAGCGATCAGCAGCAAAAACAGGCCTTCGCCCAGAGTAAGCGGTGTGCTCCAGCTACCGAAGGTGATTTCGCCCAACAGCGAAAAGCCAATGAACACCGCCAGCATGGCCACGCCGATGGCGCTGAACAGCTCAAGTACAGTGGATGACAGGAATGCCACGCGCAACACCGCCATGGTGCGGCTACGCAGCGCTTCGGCACGGCTGGTAAAGTCGGCAGCGGCACGCTCAGTGGCCCCCAGCAGGCGGATGTCCAGCATCGCCGACAGACGCTCCATGAGCATGCTGTTCATGGTGCTGATTTCATCCATCTGCTTGCGCGAAGCGTCTTCGGCAGCCATGCCGACCAGCGCCATGAAAATGGGAATCAGTGGCCCTGCCACCAGCAGCACCAGCCCAGCAACCCAGGAGACATAGAAGGTCAGGCCGACGAGCACCAGCGGCAGCACAGAGACGCGCGTCATGGCCACGTAATAGCGGGTAATCCACGGCTGCAGCAGTGGCAGTTTCTGCACCAGCAGTGCAGCAATTTCAGCAGAGCTGGCGCTAGCCCTGGCACGGGCTTCGCGAGTGATCAACAGGTTGCGTTCGCGTCTGATGGTCTGGTCGGCCGCATCAAACAGATGACCACCGGCGCGCTTAACCAGCAGCGCACGTATCAGTCCACCGAGCACAAAGAAACCGGCCGCCCACAGAGTACGCCCTGTTTCACCTGCCACCCAACCAGAAATGGCCCAAGCCACAAACACCGCTTGAATAGGCCAGATCAGGCCCGAGATCACCGACAGCACACTAGCACGACGCAGCTGGCGCGATACCGGTGCAATAATGCGCTGTTGAGCGCTATGCCTGAGAGAAGAGGTTTTCTCGTACGGGGAACCGCTCATCAGCTTACCTTATCAAGAGTTCACCGCACTGCGCTCGGGCAGCAACTACCTGAGAGCAGACATTATTTTTGCGCGGTAACAGATGCTCCTGAGTCTGAAGGATACTGTGACGATCAGCAAAAGCTGTCCCGGTATTGCGACACTATGTCACTGCTCGATGTCACTGCTCAGAAGCGGCCTCTGTCGCATTGCTTTCAAGCCCTGGCCGCTGAAATCACCAGGTAGACCATCAGCGCAGTATAGGCGCAATACACGGCCAGCAGCACTGCACCTTCAAGACGGTTTATCCGTCCTGGCCGGCCTTTACGCCAAGCAATAGCAAACAGCCCCAGCAGAATAGTCAGTGCCGTCATTACCCCCCAGTCACGCAACAGCACGTCCGGCCCCACCTCTATCGGTGAAATGATGGCGGCCAAGCCTACCACGCCCAGGGTGTTGAACAGATTGGACCCCACTACGTTGCCCAGCACCATGTCGTGCTCTTTGCGCCGCAGAGCACTGATGGATGAGGCAAGCTCTGGCAAGGAGGTACCGATAGCAACTACAGTGAGGCCGATAATCAGATCGCTGACGCCAAACCCTTCTGCGATCTCGACGGCACCCCACACCAGCACTCGTGAGCTGGCCATAAGCAGAACCAGGCCGATCAGCGTCCATGTCAGTCCCGCGCGCAGGCTCATGACGTTCTCTACCAGTGCTTCACTATCGATGGCCTGTGGGTCTCTGCCGTTTTTCATGCCGATGGCAACACTCAGGCCGATAAACGCCGCCAACCCAAGCAGTAGAATACCGCCCTCAAGACGGGTAAAAGCACCACCCAGCATGAACAGCGCCGACACTAGGGTCGCCAACCCGAGCAACGGCAGCTCACGCCTGACCACGCTGGAGTTTACTGTTAGCGGAGATACCAAAGCCACCAGTCCGAGAATCAGTCCGATATTTGCAATGTTGGAGCCATAGGCATTACCCAGCGCCAGTCCGGGGTTACCGTCACTGGCAGCAATCGCCGACACCACCAGCTCCGGCGCTGAAGTGCCAAAGCCGATAACCAGTAGGCCAATCAGCAGGCTGGGCACACCCAGTCGGGCCGATGTTGCAGCAGCACCTTCTACGAAGCGGTCGGCGCTCCATACCAGCAAGGCCAGCCCAGCCACTACCGCCGCTAGTGCAAGTAACATTAATTGTCTCCTGAAAATGGAACTAAAGGTCGCGAATCCTTGACTATGCTAACGCTCACGTCAACATATCAGCTCGTATTTCATAACTGTCGTTCCGCCAGTCCAAGGATTTCCACCAGGTGGCAAAATTCAGCCCACGCCAAATCAGGTTTCCCCAGCAGGCTCCCTTCGTGGACCGCACGCCACCGGAACAGCGCGTTTCCCGGCGGCGCCTACGCGCCTGCCACGAATGTGACTGGCTTATGGCCCTACCGCCGCTGGCCTCCGGCGAACAGGCACTATGCCCACGCTGTGGCCACGCTGCGGTAACACGTCACCGCTATCCGGCCCAACGCAGCATGGCACTGGCGATTACCACGCTGATCCTGCTGGGCTTGGCGCTTGGCTACCCGTTTCTGTCTTTCAGCACCAGCGGCATCAGTAACCGTATCGAACTGATAGAGGCATCGACAGAGCTGATCTACTTCCATGAGCCACTGGTTGCGATGGCCGTATTATTGACTACCATCGTGTTGCCGGCGGTCTACCTGACCGGTGTGATCTGGGTCCAAGCGGGTCTGCTGACCGGCAAGGCCCTACCCATGAGCCGACACATCGCCCGTTCGCTGGTACATCTCTATCCGTGGATGATGGTGGATGTGTTTCTGATCGGCACCCTGGTCAGCCTGATCAAGATTGCCAGCCTGGCAGACGTCACTCTAGGTCCATCATTTTGGGCCCTTGGCGCTTATGCCTTGCTGCTGCTGGCCACCACACAATCGGTCGATCGCGACTGGCTGTGGTTTGCGCTGGCTGGCGAGCCTCCTGCGCCGGACAACGCCAGAACCGGGGAGACTGCTGCGCCTCAGAGGCTCAGTGGTTGCTCCACCTGTGGCCTGGTCAATCGCGTGGATGATACTGGCCATGGACGCTGCCAGCGCTGCGATGAACCCCTGCACCTGCGCCGACCGCACAGCCTGCAACGCACTTGGGCGCTTCTGGCCGCGTCTGCAGTAATGTATATTCCGGCTAACGTCTATCCGATCATGACCACCACAAGCCTTGGCAGCAGCACCTCCAACACCATTGTTGGCGGTGTTATAGAGCTGGTTAACATGGGCTCCTGGCCGATTGCTCTGGTGATATTGATCGCCAGCGTTATTGTACCGTTGGGCAAGCTGATCGCTCTGGTGTGGCTGTGCAGCGTCGCGCCACGCGCCGGACAGCTCAATGCCCTATCGAGAACCCGCCTGTACCGATTGACCGAGTTTATTGGTCGCTGGTCGATGGTCGATATTTTTGTGGTTGCCATCCTGGTTGCGCTGATTCGTGCCGGTAACCTGATGTCAGTCACACCTGGCCCGGCAGCACTTGCTTTTGCTTCCGTCGTGGTGCTGACCATGCTAGCCGCCAAGAGCTTTGAACCCCACCTACTTTGGGACTATGCCAACGAGGGGACTATGCCAACGAGCCGGGAGAATCAACCTGCGCCAAGAAGCCCGATCCCGACAATGGCCCCATCAATGACTCCACCAAAGAAACAGGGCCCGCAGACAAGGAACAGCCTGCATGAATGACCAGACCCAAGAGTCACCTCCCGAGGATAACCACCGCGCTCGTACAGCGCGTCAGGCCCCCGTGTCGCCCATCTGGCTTGTCCCTATAGTGGCACTACTGATCGGTGCCTGGCTGGCCTACCAGCACTATGCTAGCCGTGGCCCGCTGATTACGCTGACCACTGAGAGTGCCGACGGCATCGAGGCCGGAAAAACACTGATCAAAACCCGCAGTGTTGATATTGGCAGCGTCGAGAAGTTGTCGCTGTCAGAAGATCTGGCCCAGGTAATCATTCAGGCACGCATGAAGCCCGAAGCCGAGCCACTGCTGGTGGATGACACCTCGTTCTGGGTCGTCAGACCGCGTGTTGGTCGCGACGGCATCAGCGGCCTGGGTACAGTATTATCTGGCGCCTACATCCAGCTTGAGCCCGGCCAGAGCCATGAGGAAGCACGCAACTTCACGATTAGCGACCAACCACCCGTTGCACCGCCTGGCGCCAAGGGGCTTCATCTCAACTTGATCACCCAGGCAGCCAGTTCACTGAGCGTCGGTGATCCGGTCACCTTCCAGGGGCTGTCTGTCGGGCGCATTGAAGAAGCCGACTTTGACGTGACATCTCGCGAGATGCATCACCGGGTGTTTATCAGAAGCCCCTACGATGAGCTGGTCACCACCAACACACGCTTCTGGACCTCGACAGGAATTGACCTGAGCCTCGGTTCAGAGGGTATCCAGTTCCAGATGGCATCCTTTGAAACCATCATCAACGGCGGCGTAACCTTTGGCGTACCGGAAGGCATGCCACCAGGCGAGCTGGCCTCACAGAACAGCACCTACGAGCTGTTCGGCAATTCCGCAGAAGCCCAGGAAGGAACCTTCGACCTTTATCTAAAATATGTCCTGCTGTTTGAAGACAGCGTACGCGGCCTTTCGCGTGGTGCACCGGTTGAGTTTCGCGGTATTCGCATCGGCACAGTAGAAAGTGTGCCCTGGGAATTCAACGCGCCCCAGCCCCAGGGCCGCGACCGTCTGGCCATTCCGGTATTGATACACCTCGAGCCCCAGCGCCTGGATGACAGTGGAAATATCGACCTGGCGGAATGGAAAAAGCGCTTCGACGGACTGTTCAACGCCGGGCTGCGGGCCTCACTGAAAAGTGGCAGCCTGCTGACCGGCGCGCTCTTTGTGGACGTGACCTTTGATGAACAGCGCGCCGGCACCTATCAGGCTGAGACTTTCGCTGACGAGAGTGTTTTCCCGACCACTTCTGGAGGCTTGGCGCAGATCCAGGGGCAAGTCACTGCCCTGCTCGATAAACTTAACCATCTTGAGGTCGAGCCAATCCTGGCCAACCTGGACCGCAACCTCGCCACGTCTGAGGAAATGCTCAACCAGATCAATCAACTGACCGCTGAGCTGCGTGACCTGTTGGGTGACGAAGACACCCGCAAACTGCCTGCGACACTGAACAACACTCTTGTGGACCTGCAAGCCACACTTAAAGGTATTTCCCCCCAGTCAAATGCCTATCAGGAGCTGACCACCACCCTGCATGAAGTCAGACGCCTGATACGTGACTTGCAACCCGCCGCGCGTAAGATCAGCGATGATCCGCGTTCACTGATATTCGAGGGCCCCAAGGCCGATGACCCGATGCCCCGCGCACCCAACCAGAGGAGGCAGCCATGATCCGCTTCACAATCCCGAAGGTGTTGATTGGTGCGTTGTTGATTGGCAGTCTGCTGGCGGGCTGTGCCAGCAATGTCAGCCCGCCCAGCACCTACCTGCTGCCATCAGCAGCTAGTGCAGGTAGCAGCGCTGCAGCCTCTGTTTCAGGTAATGCGCCGCTACTGGCCATTCGTGCTATACACCTAGCGCCATTTCTTGAGGTCAAGGGCATTGTCTTTCAGCTCGATGACGTGCGCCTTCAAGAGGCCAGTAACCACCAATGGGCTGAGCCGCTGGGTGCCGTCATAGAGCGCGGGATTCGGGACCGGCTGGCCGACCGACTGCCCCAGGGGCGCGTGATGCTGAATCGCGATATCAACGCAGACACTCCCGCGCTCAGCTTGCAGGTGGAAGTTGATCAATTCCAGGGGCTCCATACCGGGTATGCGGCGGTCAGCGGTCAATGGCAGCTAAGTGACTCAGCCAACCGGACTCTGGTTCAGCGACGCTTTGATATCCAGGTACCACTAGCCAGCGATGGATATCCTGCGCTGGTCCGGGCCCTCTCCAGCGGACTGGATCAGCTGTCAGACGAGATCAGCACACACTCCAACAGGCTGCAGGGTCTGTGAGCCTATGGCATAATGCGGTAGCTCACGGCATTGCAAGTCCCTCCTGCTGTGGTCCTACTGTCTATTTTCTTATCCCTCGTCCTGCTCGGGACTGCGTGACCACTCTGGTCAATGCGAGCCGGGACGTTGCTGCGGAGACTGCATGTCCTTTTCCGAACTCGGCTTGCGAGCCGAACTGCTGAGCGCCATTGAAGCGCAAGGCTATACGACACCGACGCCCATTCAGCTCAGGGCAATACCTGCTGTTCTGGCTGGTGATGACCTGTTAGCCAGCGCCCAGACCGGCACCGGCAAAACAGCGGGTTTTACACTGCCAATGCTGCAGCGACTGGCGGACGGTGCACGCCCGGCGCCACGCAGTATCCGGGCGCTGGTTCTCACCCCAACACGAGAGCTCGCAGCCCAGGTAGGCGAGAGCGTGCGTGATTACGGTAAACAATTGCCGCTCAAGTCACATATCATTTTTGGCGGTGTCGGCCAACAGCCCCAGGTAGATGCCCTGCGCAAGGGGCTGGATATTCTTGTTGCCACCCCCGGACGCTTGCTTGACCTGCAACAGCAAGGCCATGTTTCACTGGCCAATGTTGAGATACTGGTTCTGGACGAAGCCGACCGCATGCTCGACATGGGCTTCATTCATGACATCCGCAAACTGCTCGCCTTGATGCCTGAAAAGCGCCAGAACCTGTTGTTTTCTGCCACCTTCTCAAACGAGATCCAGGCCCTAGCCAATCGCCTGCTGGACAACCCGACAATGATCGAAGTCGCACGGCGCAACACCACCGCCGAGACCGTCGACCAGGCCGTCTACCGCGTGGACCGTGAGAAGAAGCGTGATTTGCTGGCCCATCTCATCAAGGAACAGCAGTGGTATCAGGTGCTGGTGTTTACGCGCACCAAGCATGGCGCTAACCGCCTTGCCGAGCATCTGGAAAAACACGGCATCTCGGCCATGGCAATTCATGGCAACAAAAGCCAGTCAGCGCGTACGCGTGCGCTGGGCGCTTTCAAGGCAGGCAAGCTCCAGGCGCTGGTCGCCACGGATATCGCGGCTCGCGGGCTGGATATCGATGAGCTGCCTCACGTGGTCAACTTCGAGCTACCAAACGTGGCCGAAGACTACGTACACCGCATTGGCCGCACCGGTCGTGCCGGCAGCAACGGCCAGGCCGTATCGCTGGTGTGTGTCGACGAGCATGGCCTACTCAACGGCATTGAGCGTCTGATCAAGCGCGACCTGGTCAAGCATATCGAACCCGGGTTCGAGCCAGACCCAAATGCCAAGCCTGAACCCATCGAAAATGGCCGCAACAGGGGTGGGGGTGGCGGTCGCGGGCGCGGCAACCAGTCCGCTGGAAACCGTGGCCAGAGCCAGCGCGGGCGCAGCCAAGGTAATGGTGCGTCTGATGGGCAGCAGCGTCCACCTCGCCGCCGTCAGCGTAGCCGCCAGCAGGCCTGAGTCTGAGTCACAGCGCCAGCTCCCCGCTTGTCACCCTATCGTCATTTTCTCGACACCTTCTCGCCTGGCGGCCACTAAACCGGCCGCCATTGATCGTCAAAAGGAAGACGCCATGTCAACCGACACGATTCACGACTACCACCGCTGGCTCAACTTTCAGCGTCAGGCACAGCTAGACCGCGAGCACCGCGGCGCCGTTTCCCGCCTGGATGAAGCGGGTGTTTCCGCTACACGTATGATCGAGGCCTACCGCAGCATGGCCGAAAAAGCCGCCAGCGAACGGGCCTGCTATCGCACCCTCTTTCAACGCGCTTACGAGGGAGGTCACCACGCTACCTGCGAAGGCTGGCTGTTCGTGCGTCGCGTGCTGGCGGAAGAGGGGAAAACACTGGTACGTGCCACCCTCATGACAACCTTCACTCTGACGGATGGCGTCATGACAGCAGACCAGGCGCCAGTCGAAAAGCTGACTCTTGAAGTCTTCGACCAGCTCAAGCTCGATTCAGGTATTGCCAGCGTCGCCCGGGTTGACCGTGCTGACCGCAGCGGCGATGTTCAGTTTATTGCCCTTCTCGACAGCGTCCGCGCTGACGCCAACCGCCAGATGAGCTGAACACTCTGCATGTTGCCTATTACCTATGATCGCCAGCGGCCAGGGCGCATTAGCTTTATCGTACTGATGGTACTGGTCGGACTGAACCTACGCCCGGCGCTGTCTTCTCTTGCGCCATTGGTACCGCGTATCGAACGCGAAGGCGAACTGTCAGTGCTGATGCTGTCATCGCTGACGACGCTCCCCGTACTGTGCCTGGGCCTGTTTGCGCCGCTGGCACCCTGGCTAACCAGTCGCCTGGGTATTGAGCGCAGCCTGGCGCTGGCCATGATCATCCTAGCCGCAGGCCTTGCCCTGCGCGGCCTGGCTTATGCCCCGCCATTGTTTCTGGGCACCCTAATGGCCGGCGCGGCGATTGGCATTGCCGGCACGCTACTGCCGGCACTGGTCAAGCGCGAATTAGCGGGCAGTGCGGACCTGATGACCGGCGTGTATACCATGGCCCTGTGTCTGGGTGGCGCCATGGGCGCCGGGCTCAGCATCCCGCTGGCCAACGCGCTAGGCAGCTGGTCAGCCAGCCTCATGGCATGGGCCAGCCTGGCCCTGCTTGCACTGATGGCCTGGTGGTGGATCATGCCGCAGCCGGCACCTGATCGGCAAACCTGGGTCTCAAGCGGCCACACCCGCGCCCTGCTTCGTCAGCCCCTCGCCTGGCAGATCATGTTGTTCATGGGGAGCCAGTCGTCACTCGCTTACATCGTATTTGGCTGGCTACCCACGCTGCTGGTCAAACGTGGCTACAGCGAAGGTGAAGCCGGCTGGCTGATGAGCCTGTCCGTACTCACCCAGCTGGTTTCTGCTATCGCTGCGCCCTGGTTTGCACGCATACACAGTGATCAGCGTCCAGCGCTGCTGCTGGTTCTGAGCCTGGTAGGTGGCGGCCTGTGGCTGCTGCTGGCAGGTCCTGCAGCGCTGCGCTGGCCCGGTGTCATCATGCTCGGGCTTGGGCAAGGCGGCTCGTTCAGCTTAGCCCTGACGCTGATTGTACTGCGCAGTGGAGACGCCAGTATTGCCGGGAAGCTTTCCGGACTGGCCCAGGGGGGCGGCTACACGCTGGCGGCCATGGGGCCATTGATGGTCGGGCTGTTGCTGGACGCAAACGTTGGCATTACGCGTATTACCTGGCTGCTGATGGGAGTGCTGTGCTTTGCCGCCGTGATGGCATGGCTAGCAGGACGCCAAAAGCGTATGGAAGTTAACAACCAGGGCCAATTGGTCACAACAGACCAGCGCCGCTGAAACATCCCAGCGGATGACTGGCTGGATAGCGTACAGGACGATTTGCCCAGGCCTCAGCTGCCAAGACGCTCAGCCACCCGGTCGAGGATCTGCTGGCTTACCTTGTTGACCAGTGGCTGCGTCGCTTTGCGAACGGCCTTCTCCAACAGACGACCCTTGACCTCATACTCCAGCGTCAGCACCACTTCGGTGCCCTCTGGCACCGCTGTCAGTTCATAGCGCCCGCTGTTGCGCACGCCTTTAACGGACTTCCATACCAGAACCTCAGGGGCACGCGATTCAGTAACAACAACCGTAAAACTCCAATCCATACCGACGGCATGCACATTCCAGCAGTAATGATCCGCATCCAGACGCTCGATGGAACGGATAAGGTCAGAATAGTCGGCGAAATCTTCAACTCGACTGAGTAAAGCAAAAACACGCTCCGGAGGCGCCGTCAGGACAGCACGATGTTCAATAGTCGCCATAGGGCTTCCTTGTACACTAATTGAAACAGAGCCGGCACCCAGGGGATGCGCGGCTCTGTTTGTCATCATTGGACTGTTGGAACTTACGTCAGTCTGACATCAGTGTCGCACGATTTTTGCTTCATCATGCAAATACTGCAGCAGTCCATCCAGTGTGCCAGTGGCACGTATCTGCTGAGACAGGCGGCTGACGAAAGCGTTACTCTGCGGATTGGCTTCTTCAAGACTAACACCCTCAAGGGCGATCAATATCACGCCACTTTTGCCAGCGACCTGTGAATACACCGGCTTGCCGTCTTGGGGGTGTGGCAGGCGAAACACTTTGTCGATCACCACATTGGGCAGCCGGTCACTTTGCTGACGGGTAACATTGGCCTGTGACCAGTCGGCAGTGGCATTGCTGCTGCCTTCACGCAGCTCAGCCAGCAGTTGTTCGCCACGCGCCAGTAGCGCCTCGCGGGTCTTGTGATTGGTAACCGCGGTCGCAACTTCATCACGTACCTTGTCCAACGGCAGGGTCGTCTCATCGCGATGTTCACGCACACGGACTACCATACGGCGGTCCTTGCTCAGCTCAAGTACTTCACTATTGAAGCCTTCAACCAGAACATCTGCAGAGAATGCCTGTTGCTCCACACCCGGTTCGATAAAGAGCCCGCTGCTGTCACCACGTGACAACCAATCAGTTGTCTGGCGCTGTAGGCCAAGCGTCTCTGCCACGCTGTCCAGATCATCGGCAGCGAAACTTTCATCGATCAGCAGCTGAACACGCTCATTGAAAGCATCGTCCACTTCGGCAATCGCCAGACGTTCGCTCAAACGTTCACGGGCCTGCTCGAAAGGCTCCTGTTCGATCTCAGTCACCTGGATCAAGTGCAAGCCATTATCAGTTTCCACGATATCGGACACCTGGCCTTCATTCAGAGCAAAGGCGGCATGATCAAATGTCTCACCCAGGAAGCCTCTGGTGATAACGCCAATATCGCCGCCCTGCTCACTGCTGCTGCCATCTTCGGATACTTCTGCCGCCAGCTCAGCAAA
Organism: Halomonas sp.; assembly: GCF_052095765.1. Lineage (GTDB taxonomy): Bacteria > Pseudomonadota > Gammaproteobacteria > Pseudomonadales > Halomonadaceae > Halomonas. The sequence goes on along the minus strand of NZ_JBQDJZ010000029.1, from coordinate 2,589 downwards.
TGACTCGCCATCGGCCAGACGCGCCTTAACAGCCTCGAGCTGCTCAACTGCCTCTGCACGGCTGCGCTGGTCGCCTAAAGTGACCATGATGTGCGACACCCGCCGGTCAGCATCAGCTGCATCCGCCAGCCAGGCCTCGCGCAGCGCTTGTTCATCGATCTCAATGGCCTCCGCCATCTCGCCGCGATCAACTACCAGATAATCGAGCCGGACCTGCTCAGGACGCAGATAGTCGCCTCGGTGAGCGTCATAGTAACTGACCAGATCGTCTTCAGTGACCTCAATAGGGGTATCAAGATCCGCTTCGTTCAGATGCCGGTAGCGGAAAGTCCGCAGTTGGCGCTGAAGCTCAAGCAGCCGCTGATTTTCAACGTCCAGGGCAAAGTCACTACCTACCAGGCCTTCTTCCAGCTGCTCACGCTCAAGATCGGTGCGTAGCTGCTGGCGAAATCCCATGGGTGTAAATCCGGCACTGGCAATACGATTACGAAACTGCTCGCTTGAAAAGCGCCCCTGGGCATCCTGAAACTCTGGCAGGCTGACAATGAACCGGTCAATCTGCTCCTCTGACAGGTAAAGTCCGCCTTTCTCGATGTACTGGGCCATCAGTAGGTCATTGATCATGACCTCCAGCAGCTCAGCTCGCGCCTGACGCTCCTGCTCCGGTGCTATCTGACCACTGCGGATGGCGCGTTGCAGCGTGAAATCAAGCTGCTGGCGGGTAATCGGATCGCCATTGACGGAAACGAGCTCGTCGCCATCGCTGCCCAGCAATCCCACCAGTGACTCCACTCCGAACAGCGCCATAGTGACGACTACGGCACCAATGATGACCTTAACGACCCAGCTCTGGGAGCGATCACGAATATCTTGCAGCATGCAGGCACCTGCTTGTCGAACGCGGATGACAGACTTCAGGCGGTATTTCTGTGGCGACTCGTGCATTATGCAGCAGGCGCAACAGCTGTCCCGCAAAGCTGTCAGTTCATCAATACAAAAAAGCGCACCGTATGGACGGTGCGCCTATTTATGTCCGTATCAACCATGAAACCGTCTTGGCAGACTGTCTCAGTTGACGGCATCCTTGAGCGCCTTGCCGGCCTTGAAGCTAGGCACTTTGGCGGCGCTGATCTGAATCGGCTCACCTGTCTGCGGATTACGGCCGGTGCGTGCAGCACGGTCCTTGACAGAAAAGGTGCCAAAACCAACCAGAGAAACGTTGTCACCTTTTTTCAGGCTGTCCGCCACGGCATCAGTCATGGCATCCAGTGCCCGAGCTGCGGCGGCTTTTGGAATATCGGCGGACGCAGCAATCGCTTCGATCAGCTCAGACTTGTTCACTCTTCACCCCTTGACTTTTTCAGATTTAACTATTAACGATGTAATGTCATAATCACACATCGCGGTACAGATATGGCGCTAACTTATAACAATATGATGATTTCACTGTCAATAACATTAACGTCAAAGCCAGACGATGCCTGGCTTCAGCCAACGACATTACATCAAAATCCCTTCAGTGTGTACTGATCACCGCTTGTGACGACGCTGTATCTTCCACCCGTTTTTCTTCCTTGCCGGCAGACGCTTTTTCAGCTAAAGCCACTTCCAGCACGTCATCAATCCAGCGAACGGGCAGGATTTCCAGCGCATCCTTGATGTTATCAGGTACTTCCTTGAGGTCACGCCGGTTTTCTTCCGGAATGAGCACGGTCTTTATACCACCCCGCCTGGCTGCCAGCAATTTCTCCTTGAGGCCGCCAATAGGCATCACTTCACCCCGCAAGTTGACTTCGCCGGTCATTGCCACGTCACAGCGCACCGGACGCTGGGTATAAGCCGACACCATGGCCGTCACCATGCCTATGCCCGCACTGGGGCCATCCTTGGGCGTGGCGCCTTCTGGCACATGGATATGCAGGTCCTCCTTCTCGAAGCGCTGCGGGTCAATGCCAAGCGCAGCAGCCCGGGCTCGAACGACTGTCTGGGCCGCACTCACCGACTCCTTCATGACATCGCCCAGTGAGCCTGTCTTGTCGATGCGTCCCTTGCCAGGAGTCAGCACCGACTCGATACTGAGCAGCTCGCCGCCGACTGACGTCCAGGCAAGCCCTGTCACGCGGCCGACCTGGTCCTCCTGATCAGCCAGCCCGTAGCTGTAGCGGCGCACACCGGCATACTGCTCGACATCACTAGCACACAGCTTGTCCGGCGCCTGAGCCCCTTCCTGGGATTCTTTTTCAAGACGCTTACGCAACACCTTACGACATACCTTGGCAATCTGGCGCTCAAGCTCACGCACACCGGCCTCACGGCTGTAGTAGCGAATCAGCTCAAGTACTGCATCATCAAAAAACTCAAGCTCATCATCCTTGAGGCCATTGGCCTTGAGCTGCTTGGGTATCAGATAGCGTTTGGCGATGGCCAGCTTTTCGTCTTCGGTATAGCCCGGCAAGCGGATCACTTCCATGCGGTCGAGCAGCGGCCCAGGAATATTCATCGAGTTGGCGGTACAAATGAACAGCGTCTCGGACAGATCGTAGTCCAGCTCCAGATAGTGGTCGCTGAAGGTATCGTTCTGCTCCGGAT